>NZ_JBEZKE010000028.1:0-101576 GCF_040651555.1 Streptomyces sp. NPDC048424
CGGACATCCACGCCGGCATTACGACGGCGGTGATCGTGAACACGGCGATCGTGGTCCTCGGGACCCTCACCACCGCCCTCTTCCTCCGCAACAAGCAGCCCCGCAACGGCAACTAAGGCAACTCCGCCTTGTGACAGCCCTGCCGAGGCGGCGAACGTTGGCCCCAGGCACGGAGGGAAGGAAACCCGATGGCAACACCCACCCACTCGGCCGCCGGAAACAGCCGTGTCGCGGTCCGCTGGGAGCAGGCCCGCATCCCCTCCCCGTCCGGTCCGGTCCCCGCCAGGGTGTACCGGCCGGGGACATCAGCCCCGCAGGGCTGGCTGGTGTGGGCCCACGGCGGCAGCTGGCGCGCCGGATCCGCCCAGGACTGGCACGGCCCGACCGCCGAACTCGCCCAGTCCTCCGGATTCGCCGTCGTGAGCGTCGACTACCGGCTCGCCCCCGAGGTACGCCACCCGGCCATGGTCGAGGACGTGCTGTCCGCCCTCGCCTGGGTCCGGGAGCGGGCCGGGGCAACCGCTCCCGTCGCCGTCGGCGGAGACAGCGCGGGAGCCACCCTGGCCGCCTGCGCCGCACTCGCCTGCCGCGACCGTGCCTTTCCCCTCGCCGCCCAGGTCCTCGCGTACCCGCCCCTGGACCCCGGCTGCACCGCGGCCTCCTACCACCGCTTCCCCGACATGTTCCCCACGGCCTCCTACCTGATGGCGGCCTGGCAGGACTACCGGCAGCCGGGCCGGCCCGTGGCCGCGGACGGCACGCCCCTCTACAGCACCCCCTTCGAGGCGTCCGACCTGCGCGGCGTCGCAAGCGCCCTCATGGCCACCGGCGACCTCGACCCCGTCGGTGACGACGTGCACCACTACGGGCGCCTGCTACGGGCAGCGGGAGTGGAGGTGACCCTGCGGGAGTTCCGGGAGACGGGCCACGGGGCCTTCCTCCACCCCGGCCGCCCCATGGGCGGGCACCCGACGGTGTCCCTGCGCGGCTGGCTGGGCCTGTCCCTGCACCGGCTCGCCGCACCGGACGCCACCGGCGCCTGGGGCCACCCGCCCCGCTTCCCCGTCCCTTCCATCCTTCACCTCACAAGGAGCTGACATGACCCCCGACGTCCCCAACCTCGACGCCCTGCTCCGGCACTTCGCCGACCTGCGCGACGGCATCCACGGCGGAGCCGTGACCCGCCCCGACAAGGAGGAGCACTTCCGCACCGCCGCGCGCCTCCTGGACCCGTACGCCCGCCAGGCGCTCGGCGAGCTCAACGACGAACTGCTCCTCGGTCAGGGCGTGGTGGACGCGAGCGAAGTCCAACGCGCGGACGACGGCAGCCTCTTCCACGCCTGGACCCTGTGGTGGGACGAGCAGTCGGCCGCCGACATCCCTCCGGTGACCCTGTACGCGCACTACGGCGCCTCCTTCCACCACCCCCATCTGCGCGGGGCGACGGTCTCCGAGTGGCCGCTCAACGTCTTCGACGACGCCCAGGCCGCCACCGAGCTGCCCACACTGCGCGCCATCGCCGCCGCCGACCTCCACAACCTGGTCTTCGAACGGGACTTCAGGATCGTGCCCGCGACCATGGCGGGTGCCACCGGTGTCCCCGCCCACCAGCACTGAAAGGCCATCCCCCATGACGAACCTGCGACTGTCCGTGCTCGACCAGACCCCGGTCGGCGAGGACCGCACCCCGGACCAGGCGCTGCGCGCCTCCGTGGACCTCGCCCGCGTCGCGGAGGACCTCGGCTACACCCGGTACTGGGCCGCCGAACACCACGGCTCCCCGGGCTTCGCGAGCAGCGCGCCGGAGATCCTCGCGGGGGCGCTGCTCGCCCACACCTCGCGGATGCGGATCGGGACGGGCGGCGTGCTGCTGCCCCGCTACGAGCCGGCCAAGGTCGCCGAGGTGTTCGGCGTACTGGCCTCCCTCTACCCGGGACGGGTCGACCTCGGCATCGGCCGGGCGGGCGGCCCCGCCCGGGACTTCCCGCAGCGGCTGGCGGAGCTCCGGGTGCTGCTGGGCGAGGGGGGAGTCGTACCGCACGCACCGGTCCCGCCGCAGATGTGGCTGCTGGGCGCGGGACGAGAGTCGGCCCGGCTGGCCGGCCTGCTGGGGACCGAGTTCGCGTTCGGGCACTTCTTCTCCCCGACCGGGGGCCGGGAGGCGTTCGAGGACTACCGCACCGAGTTCCGGGCGGCCACCGGCGGTCGCGCGGGCGGCGCGCTCGCGGTGCGCGTGGTGACCGCGGACAGCGCCGGCCGCGCCGAGGAACTGGCCCAGAGCCTGCTGCTGTGGCGTGCCCGCAAGGACCTCGGCCGGGACGCCCCGCTGCCGTCGTACGAGACCACGCGCCGCCACCGGTGGACGGGCGCCGAGCTGGACCGGGCCAAGGTGCACCGCACCGCCCTCGTCTCCGGGGCGCCCGAGCAGGTGCACTCCGTACTGACGGCACTCGCCGCCACCCACGGGGTGGACGAGCTGGTCATCAACACCTTGACCGCCGACCCGGCCGACCGGCAGCGCTCGTACGAGCTACTGGCCGAGGCCTTCGCCCTCCCGGCGGCCCGCGCGGAAGCTGCCGTGGGTCAGAGGTAGAGGTCGATCGTGAAGCGCCTCATGCCCTTACCGATCGTGTCGGCGTGGACCGAGCCGCGAGCGCGGTCGAATTCCCCGGTGCCGCCGGTGATCCCGTTGTCGAACGAAGGGGGACGCCCGTCGGTGATGTTGCCGAAGACCATCCCCTGCACGGAGAGCTGGCCGCCCGGGAGGGTGTAGGTCACGACGCACACCTCGGCGCCGTGGTCGTCGGTCCGGGTGGTGGTGCAGGTGCCGTTGGTCTCGCCGACGCTCCTGTGGTTCTCGTCGAAGAGCTCCGAGTTGAAGACCGTCCGATCGCCCTGGGCTGCCGGGCCGTTGAGGTTGACGGGGAAGAACGACTGCTTCCTGAGCTCGCCGGTGAGCGTGATGACCCGGTGCTTGCCCTTGTCGTGGGAGGGATGGGGGTCCGTCGCGGCGGCCGCGACGGGGGCACAGGCGAGAAGGGCGACCAGCGCCGTGGCCGTGCCGAGACAGGCTGCTCTGATGGGACGCATCGTGCGGCTCCTGAGGTCGATGCTCATGGACGGTCAGATGACGATCACGTCATGCGATGACCTTCATAGCCCCGGTTCGGCCGCCGCCCGGAACGTCCCGGTGCGACCCACCGGCAGATCCGACCGATCGGACCAACCCGGGACGGGAGCAGGTCCGCCCGACCGGTCCTTTTCTGCCGGTTTGAATTTCCTCCGATTTTGAGGGCGAATTCCCTCTCCGGGTTTCATTTCGGACGGGTGAACGGAAGCGGCTTCCCCGCAAGTGCAAGCGCCTTCACAAGCGGAATTCACCGGATGAATACCTGCGTCAAATATTCCTTGACGTGACGACATGCCGCACACGTAAAGTCCGTGCGGTCGGCGCCAGTTGACGCCGTCTGAGGTTTTGTCGCATTTGGTTCAGGAGATGCAGTGAAACGAAGCAGACGCATATCTGCGTTACTCATCGGTCTGGTCGCCACCTCATTGGGAGCGGGGCTGCTGCAGCTGCCCGCGGTCGCGGCGGAGCCGGCGCCGGCGGCCGCCGCGGGCTCACCCGCTCCCGAGACCGACAAGTCGGCCGTTCCCCCGGCCGACCGCGAGAAGCTGCTGGGCAAGGGCTGGCAGAACTCCGGCGACCTGGCGTGGACGACCACGTCGGACGCCCAGGGGTTCCACATCCTCACGGCCAATGAGAACGCCGGATACGCATGGAAGACCGTCGCATCGCTCGCCGAGCCCGGTCTGGACGCCGACGCCTGGATCGGCAACGCGTGCGTCACCGGCTCCGGCCGGCGGGCCGTCGTCGTGTACGCCCCGCGTACGTTCACCAACAAGCCGCAGCTCATGGCGCGCGGTGCGTTCACGGCCGTCGTCGAGCTGGACACCGGCAAGGTGACCAAGCTGGACCTGCGCGCCTCGCTCTCGTACTACAACCCGGGCTGCGGCACGGGGGAGAGCGCCGTGTTCACCCAGTCCGGCGGCGACGACAAGAGCGGCACCCGGCTGGTGACCGTGGACGCGGTCACCGCCAAGCTCGCCGCACCGGTCGAGGTGACCGGTCAGGTCACCTCGGGCGTGCCCGCGGACGGGGCGGTCGTCGCGGCGAACGGGGCGCAGATCGTCAGGATCGACGCTCAGGGCCGCAGCCGGACGCTGGCCCGCACGGCGTCCGTGCCCTACCGGCTGAGCCCCGACGCCGACGGCGGCATCACCTTCCTCGACCAGCAGCCGCGGAAGTCGGCCACCGACCGCGGCACCACCCGGGTGCGGCGCGTGGCCGGCGGCAAGACCAGCACCCTGGGGGAGGGGCCCCTGACCAGCACCGGCCTCGCCCGGGCCGGCGGCGACGTCTACATCACCGGCGACGCCAAGGCGGCCACGTCGCTACCCGCCCGGGTGAAGTCCCTGCCGGGCACCCCCAAGGACGCCCTGGTCTCGACGGGCGGCAAGTCCGTGGTCCAGCGCACCGAATGGGCCGACGTCAAGGACTCCGCCCTCCAGCCGGAGTCGGCCCTCGACGCACGGCCCGTGAAGATCGAGCTGTCCGTACTGGACACCAAGAAGAAGGTCGGCTTCACGGCCGACCCGCTCGCGGTGACCCCCGACAGCTGGAAGCAGGGCCGCGACCCCGCTCCCGCCGCCGGCCGCAAGACGGCCGAGGGAGCCGAATCCGCGGCGCCGTCGGGAGCCGAGCCGACGGCCGAGGCCACCGCCTCGGCAGCGGCCACGGCCGCGGCGAGCTCGCCCACCGAGATCGTGGAGTCGGACCGGACCTGTTCCGTTCCCCGCAACGACCCCCGCAACCAGGCCATGCAGCCCAAGCCGCGCCAGGTGGAGTGGGCCGCGGACCAGGCCGTCACCGGGTTCCTGAACACGCACATCGAGCGCCCGGCGAACTGGAAGAACCTCGGCATGCCGGCGTACATGCCGCAGTCGCTCTTCCTCAACCCGCCGCTCGCGGGGGGCGGCAGGGTGCCGGCCCAGGTGCTCCTGGGCATTACCACCCAGGAGTCGAACATGTGGCAGGCGGCGCGCAGCGCCGTCCCCGGTGTCACCGGCAACCCGCTGATCGGCAACTACTACGGCATCGACTACTACGACGGCGCCGACGCCAACGACTGGGACGTCAACTTCGCCGAGGCCGACTGCGGTTACGGCATCACGCAGGTCACCGACCACATGCGGATGGCCGGCCGTGAGGACGGTCACGGCGGGGCCGCCTGGCCGTACCAGACACAGCGCGCGGTGGCGCTCGACTACACCGCGAACATCTCCGCCGGTCTGCAGATCCTGATCGAGAAGTGGAACGAGACGTACAACGCCGGGATGAAGCTCAACAACGCCAACCCGGCGAAGCTGGAGAACTGGTACTTCGCCCTGTGGGCGTACAACTCCGGCTTCCACCCCAAGGGCGCGGCAGGTGAACCCTGGGGCCTGGGCTGGTTCAACAACCCGGCCAACCCCGAGTGGGACGCGGCCCGCCCGCCGTTCCTGGAGAACTGGAACGGCGACGAGGACGCCAGCGCCGCGGCCCGCCCGCAGCACTGGCCCTACCCGGAGAAGGTACTGGGCTTCGCCGCGCACCCGCCGTCCTTCCTGGAGTCCCCGGGCAAGATGGTTCCCGCCTTCATCGCCTCCTACTGGAACGGCACCGCCGCCCCGGTGGACGCCCCGGGAAGCGCGAAGTACAACCGTGCGCACGTGAAGCCGCCGGAGAACCTCTTCTGCACCGCGGCCAACAGCTGCAACCCGGCGAAGATCGGTGACACGGCGACGAACGACACCCCCACCTCCGGCCCCTGTGGGAGGGCGGACTTCAAGTGCTGGTGGTCCGGACCGGCCACCTGGAAGGAAGACTGCTCCGCCTCCTGCGGGTTCGAGTTCATCCGCTTCAACTCCACCTACCCGGAGGAGGCCGACGGGACTCCGTACGCGCCCAACTGCTCGACCTCGGGCCTGCCCTCGAACGCTCTGATCATCGACGACGTGCCGGACGGCACCCCGGCCGTACGCCCCAACTGCGGGAGGCCCTGGACCAATCAGGGCAGCTTCGGCATGACCTTCTCCAAGTCCTCCGGCGAGAGCGTGTACCCCTCGAAGGTGGACCTGCACCAGCTGGGCGCCGGCTTCGGCGGGCACTTCTACTTCGGCCACACGCGTGCGTCCGACGTGAAGGGCGAACGCCTCAAGATCACCGGCACCTGGACCCTGAACAAGAGCCTGAACCAATGGGCCCGCGTACTGGTCCACGTACCCGACCACGGAGCCCACACCCGGCAGGCCAGGTACCAGGTCTCCACTGCGAGCGGCGTCTCGTTCCGGGCCGTCCCGCAGCGCATCAGATCCAACAAGTGGGTCTCGATCGGTGTCTTCCAGTTCAACGGCGTTCCGCAGATCAAACTCGACTCCATCGCAAAGGACGGAACCGGGGACGAGGACATCGCCTGGGACGCCGTGGCCATCCAGCCGCTGGCGGCCAAGCCCGAGCACATGATCGTGGCGATGGGCGACTCCTACTCCTCCGGTGAAGGAGCCTCGGTCACCGGGGGCGGCGAGTACTACCCGGAGACCGACTACGGCGGCGACCAGGGTTCGGCGCGCAACGCCTGCCACCGCTCGACGAACGCGTGGATCCGTCAGGCCGGCGCTCCCTACGACTCCGGCATCGGGCGGACCTTCGGGTCGCGGGCCGACAACTGGGGGGCGTCGGGCAGCATCGACCTCCAGCTCATCGCCTGTTCCGGTGCGCGGACCCACCAGGTCCTGTCCGCGAACGGTGAAGGTCCCATGAACGCCTGGGGGAAGAAGGGCGAGTCCTCGTACGGGGAGCTGCCCCAACTGGACAAGGGATACCTCGACGGCAACACCACGCTCGTCACCCTGTCCATCGGGGGCAACGACGCGGGGTACTCCGACGTGATCAAGAAGTGCATGCTCCTCACCTTCCCGACCAGCAACTGCTTCGACGATCCGCTCGACGGCGAGAGCGAGTCGATGAGGACGGCCCTGCCGAAGACCCTCGCGACGAAGGTCCGCCCGTCCATCGTGACCACCCTCAAGGAGATCGCGCTGCGGGCGCCCAACGCGAAGATCGTTCTCATGGGATATCCCATGTTGTTCTCCAACGGTGTGAACTGCGCCGGCGCCCCGTTCGTCAACGCCGCCGAGTACGCGGATTTCGGGGCCGTGACCACCACGATGGCGAAGGAGATGGGCAATGCCGCGGCCGATGCCCGCGCGGCCGGAGTCCGGGTGGTGTTCGCGGATCCCGGAGTCGCCTTCAACGGAAAGGGAATCTGCGGGACCCCGGAAACCATTCACGGTATCGTCAACGACAAAACGCCGAGCGACAAACCCGGCGATCAGGTTTCGGCGCAGGGATTCCATCCCAAGACCACAGGCGCCACGATCTATGCCGGAGTCCTCAACGAGGCTCTGAAGCCGTGACGTTCTGACGGCTCCACCGCTCCACCGCTCCACCGCTCCACCGGTGCCCGGGGCCGCACACGGCCTCGGGCACCTTCCCATCGAAAGGCGGACCATGCGGGAACTCGCGGGCACAGCCGGTGCGGCGGCCACCGGGGCGCTGACCGGAATTGCCGTCTCCGGCATATGGAATTGGGGCTTTCGTGAGGACGCGACGGTGTGCAAGGACGAGCCGAGCGTCTGTGTCACGTACTACCCGCTGTACGCGCTCGGCCTGGCCATCGCGGTCGTGCTCGTGCTCGTCCCGGTGGGCCTGTGGATCTCCCGGGTCCGCCCCCTGCAGGTCAGCGTGCCCGTCTGCCTCGTGTTGATGGCGTACGTCCTGCTGCGCTCCGGTGACTGGCTGTACGCCCCCGGGCGCCCCGGCCTCCAACTCACCTGGCCCTTCGTACTGATCTGTGCGATCGGCCCGGCCCTCGTCGCCACGGCCCGCATCCGGCGCCTGCAGGTGCCCGCGCTGTCCGCCCTGGGCATCCTGATCGTGGTTTCCCTCTTCGCCGGGGCCTGAGGGCAGAATCTCCCACCGTAGCCAGTGTCTTCGGAATGGGGAGTACGGAATGCGCGTGTTGCTGTCGGCCTATGATTCGCGCGGCGGCGTCGAGCCGCTGGTGGGTCTCGCGGTGCGGTTGCAGGAACTCGGCGCGGAGGTGAGCGTGTGCGCACCGCCGGACGAGGAGTTCGCCAAGCGGCTGGCCGGGGTCGGCGTGGAGATGGTGCCGACGGGCCAGTCGGTGCGCGCACTGGTGACCGGGAAGACGCCGCCGTCGCCCGGGGGCGTGCCGCGGCGGGCGGCCGAACTGGTCGCCGCGTTCTACGAGAACGTCAGCGCGGCGGCCGAGGGGTGCGACGTACTGCTCGCGACCGGTCTCGTGCCGGCCGTGGCCGGTGTGAAGGCCGTCGCCGAGAAGCTGGACATCCCCTACGTGTACGCCAGTTACCAGCCGGTGAGCCTGCCGTCGCCGCACCACCCGCCGATGCCGAGGCCCGGCCGGCCGCTCCCGGAGGACGTGACCGACAACCGGGAGCTGTGGGACCGCGACGTAGAGGACGCCCAGGCGGTGTTCGGCGAGGCGATCAACACCCACCGGGCGTCGATCGGCCTGCCGCCGGTGGACAACGTCCGCGACCACGTCTTCACCGACCGCCCGTGGCTGGCCGCGGACCCGGTCCTGGCCCCCTGGCAGGAGCCGGCGGACCTCGACGTGGTGCAGACCGGGGCGTGGGTCCTGCCGGATGAACGCCCGCTCCCCGCCGACCTGGTGACGTTCCTCGACGCCGGCACACCCCCGGTGTACGTGGGCTTCGGCAGCATTCCGATGCGTGATCCGGAGGGCGTCGCCCGGGCGACCGTCGAGGCGATCCGCGCGCAGGGCTGCCGCGCCGTCCTCTCCCGCGGCTGGGCCGACCTGGCCCTGATCGACGACCAGGACGACTGCTTCGTCGTCGGCGAGGTCAACCACCAGGCACTGTTCCGCCGTACGGCCGCCGTCGTGCACCACGGCGGCGCGGGTACGACGACGACGGCCACCTGGGCCGGCGCGCCCCAGGTGGTGGTCCCCCAGGGCGCGGACCAGCCGTATTTCGCCGGCCGGGTGGCCGAGCTGGGCATCGGCGCGGCGCACGACGGTCCGACCCCGGCCTTCGCGTCCCTCTCGGCCGCGCTCAAGACGGCCCTGACCCCCGAGACCCGCGCGCGGGCGACCGCCGTGGCCGCCGCGTTCCACACCGACGGGGCGATGGTCGCCGCGAAGCTGCTGCTCGACGCGGCCGGCTGAGCCACCGGCCGGCCGGGCTTCAGCCGACGTCGAAGAAGAAGGTGACCCAGACCAGTACCGCGGCCACCATCACGAGGGCCACCGCACCGAGCGGGACCCCGATGCGGGCCCCGGCCGGCGCCGGTACCCCGTCCCGCCGCGAACGCCACAGGTCGGGAAGACCCCAGACGATCGCGCAGATGCCGAGGGGCAGAACGAGGTAGAGGGGCACGAAGCGGATCAGGGACGGGACGGCCTCCGGCAGGAACGGGCAGCCGATCGACCCGACCGCGGCGATGCCCAGGAGCAGGGACCCCCTGCCCGTGGACCGCGGTTCTGCCTCGTGTGCCGACGCGTCGGCCTGCTGCGTGGAGCTCATGGGAACCAGGCTAGGCGGAGGGCGATCGGCGCACCTGGGGGCGGCTACTCAGACGTCCGTGAGTAGCCGGCCCCGCCTCCTCAGGGCCGGCGCTTCCAGAGCGTCACTTCGGTGAGGTAGGTCGGGACGGTGTACTGCTTGCTGGTCGACGGCTCGATGGTGACGATCTTGACCATGGCCAGGTTGCCCTTGGACGTGACCGTGCACAGCAGGTCGCCCTGGACGATGGCGCTGTCCGCGCCGGAGAGGTCCGAGCTCGGCAGCTTGTCGGGGATCGGGTTGGTGGCCGCCCCCGTCTCGCACTGTTCGGGGGTGGCTCCCTTGCTCTTCCCGAAGGGGGTGCTGCTCTTGACGTCGTTGTAGCCCATCGCCAGCTCCTGGTCCTTCCAGCCGATCTCCCCGAACGGGGCGACCTTGGGGAAGTCCAGGTCGACGTCGTAGACCTTGCCGAACTCCCGGCCCGCCAGGAGCTTCAGCGGCTTGTCCTTGAACACGACGGTGTAGGCGGGGGCGGAGGCGGGGGCGCCGGAGGCCTGGGGCGCCGCAGCCGAGCCGCTCGGCTGCGACGCCGGGGCGGCGTCCTTCGGCTGGTCCGCCGTCTTCTGCCCGCCGTCGCGGGCGGTCGACCCGCCGCCGTCCTCGCGCGTGAGGTACCAGGTGCCGCCCGCGATCAGGGCCACCGCCAGGACCCCCGCGCCGACGATCAGCGGCAGGCGGCCGCGGCCCGCGGGCGCGGGGGCCGCCGGAGCGGGCGCGGCGGCAGCGGGCGCGGCGTAGGCGGGGCTCGTGGGGGCGCCGTACACGGGGGACTGCGCAGGACCGCCCACCGGCCCCTGCGTCGGCGCGTACGCCGGGTGCGCCGGTCCGGCGGCCTGCGTGGGGGCGTACGCGGGCCGGGCCGGCCCGGGGGCCTGGGTCGGCGTGTACGCGGGCTGCGGCGGCGTCTGGGCCAGCTGCTCGCGCCGTGCGATGGCCGCGGCGACCGGTGCGGGCAGCCAGTCCGCGAAATCGCGCAGCTCGCGGCCCGCCGACTTGCGGCACCACTCGGCGATCTCGGCGGGCAGGGGCCGCTGCGCGGGATCGGCGGCCAGGCAGCGCTCCAGCAGGGGCCGCAGCGCGTCCGGGTACCCGCTCAGGTCCGGCGCCTGCTGCGGGGTGTTGGCTATCGAGGCGGCGACCGAGATGCCCGCGCCGTCGCCGTACGGGTGCCGGCCGGTGGCCACGACGGCGGCGATCAGACCCAGCGCGAAGACGTCGGTGGCCGGAGTGACCTGCTTGCCGAGCGCGTGCTCGGGCGACATGTACTGCGGGGTCCCGATGAACCCGCCGCTGCGGGTCAGCTGCGTGGTGTCGGTGGCCCGAGCGATCCCGAAGTCGATCACCCAGGGACCGTTCGAACCGAGCAGGATGTTGCTGGGCTTGAGATCGCGGTGCACCACCGAGGCGGCGTGTACGGAGTGCAGCGCCTGCGCGGTGCAGCCGATCAGCTGGAACACGGCGGGCAGCGGCAGCGGCCCGTGCGCGGCGAGGGCCTCGTCGAGCGGCAGACCCGGCACGAACGCCGTGGCCAGCCACGGCTGTTCGCCGCTGGTGTCGTGGTCGAGGACCGGCACGATGTGGTAGCCCTGCACCCGGCGGGCCGACTTCACCTCGTGCTCGAACCGGGCCCGGAAGTCCTGCTCCTGGGCGAACTCGCGGCGGATGACCTTCAGCGCGACCGGCTGGTTCCCCCGGGTCCGGGAGAAGTAGACGGAGCCCATGCCGCCTTCGCCGATCTTGGCGAGCAGCCGGTAACCGGCTATCTCCTGCGGATCGTTCGGCCCCAGCGGGCCCAGCACCGCGCGGTCGGCGTTCGACATTCGTGTCCCCTCGTTGATCACGAAGGAAGATCGTAACGGGCGTCCGTCCACGGCCCGGCCCGTCCGCTGCCCGGGCCGGCGCTCCGTCCCGCCCGAGTGCGCTCTGGTGGCGCCGCCGGGGCATCTCCTACCATCGGGACAGGGGCGGGGGAGGGGGGTGCGCGGATGGCGGCGCATGTCGGTCGGCTGGAGCGCTTCGTGGCCTGGGTGCTGCGCAATGCCGATGTCGTCGTTGCCCTGTTGGTCGCGATGGCGGTCGGCTTCCTGGACATCTTCGGTGACGTCGTCAGCGACGACGTGGCCTCCGGCGCCACCCTCGTCGTCCTCGGCCTGCTCGCCACCGGATCGATCGTGGAGCGGGTGCGCCGGCCCGCGAGCATCCAGGACGCGATGAGCGGGACCCGCCGGGCCCTGGAAGACCTCGCCATGGTGCGCTCCCTCTCGGGCAACGAGGTCGGCGAGGCCCTGCGCAAGGCACGCCAGCACACCAACCTCTGGTACTTCAAGGGCGGTACGGGCACCTACCTGCGGGCCGTCACCCTGCCGCTGTGCGTGCGCGCGGCGAAGGAACAGCGCTCACAGCTCAACGTGAAGATCGACATCGTGAACCCGGCCGACGAGCGGGCCTGCGCCGCCTACGCCCGTTTCCGCCAGATGTTCGGCGCGCAGCGCCCCGGAGACGACCTGTGGACCACCGACCGGGTCCGCCGGGAGTCCTACGCGACGGTCCTCGCCGCCTGCTGGTACCAGCGGCAGCTGACGACGCTCGAGATCAGCGTGCACCTGTCGGCCGCCGTGCCCACCCTGCGCTTCGACCTGTCCGAGACCTGCCTCGTCATCACCCAGGACGACCAGTCCCGGGTGAACCTGCTCGTGGAACGGGGCCAGCCGCTCTACGACTACTACGTCACCGAGCTGCACCAGAGCCGCGAGCAGGCAACCGTGCTCGATCTGCGCGTCGCGTCGCCCCTCGGCCAGGAGCCGACCGTCGACGAGGTGCGCACGCTCTTCGACGACCTGCGGCTTCCGCTGCCGCGCTTCTTCACCGACAGCGACATCGGCAAGATCATCGAGAAGGCGCTGCACGCGGAGGACCCCTACAGGAGGTGAGGCGCTGCGGCGCGTGACATGGACCGCGAGCTGGAAAGGACCCTTGTCACCCTGGAGGAAATAGCCTCCGGTACAAGGGAGTTGCGTGCCGTACGCCATCCGCTCGGATTTCTCTGCCTGCCGCTGCTGAGAGAGGGCAGGCGCGGGATCTGCGTCCACCTCTTCGACGCCGGGAACCGGGCCGAGCCGGACGCCTCGCCCATGCACGCCCACAGCTGGGAGCTGCGCAGCCGCGTGCTGTACGGGCGGGTGGCGAACCTGCCCGTACGGACGACCGCGGTGGACGACGGCGAAGAGGGCGCGACCCACCGCGTGTTCGAGGTGTGGAGCGGGAGCGACGGCGTGGACGAGATCCGCCCCACCCCCCAGCTGGTGCGCAGCGAGCCCGGACCCGCCCAGGTCAGCTCCGGCGGGGAGACCTACACCCTGGCCGCGGGCGAGTTCCACGCCACCGCCCTGGAGGGCCCTGAACCCGCAGCCACCCTCGTGCACGGGCTCTCGATCCCCGGGCAGGCCGACCTCTCGCTCGGGCCGCTCGACGGCCGCCCGCGCCGCACGACCCGCCGGCTGTGCGACACCGTGCAGACCGTACGCAGCGTCCACACCGTCCTCAGGAGGATCGATGCCGAACAGCGGGCCTGATTTCGACCGCGAGAGGCGGGTCGCCGTCGCCGCGGCGGAGGAGGCGGGCGGGCTGCTGCGCCGGCGCTTCGGCACCGCGCACTGCGTGCGGACGAAGGACGAGTACGGGGACGTGCAGGTCGACCTCGACCTCGCCGCCGAGAGGCTCGTGCTCGGCCGGATCCAGAGCCACTTCCCGCACGACCGGATCCTGTCCGAGGAGGCGGGGCTGCTCGACGCGGCGGGCGAACGCACCTGGCTGGTGGACCCGCTGGACGGCAGCAACAACGTCGCGATCGGGCTGCCCGCGTACGTGGTGGGCATCGGGCTGTGCCTGGACGGCGCCCCGGTGATGGGCGTGGTGCACGAGCCGGTCACCGGGCAGACCTGGCACGCGGTGAGGGGCCACGGGGCCCACGGGGCGGCCGGCGCGCTGCCCGGCCCCGCCCCCGAGCTCCCGCGCCCCGGGCCCGTCGTCGCCTGGACCCAGGGGTACGCCGTGCGGCGCGGCGACGCGACGGCGGTGGCGCTGCGGGCCGTGCTCGAACTGCGCTGCCGGCGCGTGCTGCAGCTGTGGGCACCGCTGCTCGGCTGGAGCCTGCTGGCGCGTGGCACGATCGACGCCTTCGTCGGCTACCGGGCCGAGGGCGTGGACCTGCCGACCGGGGCGCTGCTCGCGGCCGAGACGGGAGTGGAGCTGCGCACACTGTCCGGGGCGCGGTTCCGGCCCGGTTTCGCCGGGGACGACAGCGGGCGCAGCTATGTGGCGGCGCGCGGCGAGACCCTCGCGTACCTGCTGCGGGAGGTGGGCGGGGTGGCCCGGCCCGCGGGGTGACCCGGCACGTGGTGTGACCCGCGCCCCGGCACGTGGTGTGACCCGCGCTCCGGCCCGCGGGGTGACCCGGCACGTGGTGTGAGCGGCGCGTGGTGTGCCGGCCGTGCCTCACGTGGTGGCCGCGAGTGCCACCGTCGCCGCCAGCGTGCCCGTCACCGCCAGGACCAGCCCCGTACCGAAGAAGCGGCCCAGCTCTATCCGCGTGCCGTGCCAGCGGCACCGCTCGAACCACAGCAGCGTGGCCAGGGAGGCCCACGGGGTGATGACCGGGCCCACGTTGACGCCGACGAGCTGTGCGAGCAGCTGGTGCTGATTGGCCTCGGGGATGGCCGCCTCGCCCGCCATGTAGGCCGGCAGGTTGTTCAGCGCGTTCGAGAAGCCCGCCCCGACCGCCGCGGACCTCAGCATCCCGATGAACCCGTTGTCGGACCCCATCGCCGTCGCCAGTATCTCGTGCAGTCCGTGTGCGTTGACGGTCTCCACCACCAGGAACATCCCCGGGACGAGGACGAGGAGCCGCCAGGGGATCAGGGAGAGGCTCAGCGTCTCCCGGCTGCGCACCGCGAAGGCCACCACCACGATCACGGCGGCCGTCATCGAGGCCGACCACAGCGGCACGTCCGCGAGGATCGCCAGCAGGAAGCCGGTGCACGCCACCGCGCACACCCGGAACAGGACCCGGTCCGCGGGCCGCGGCGGTGACGGCGGCTCGTAGCGGAGCGCGCCACGGCGTCCCAGGCGCCAGTAGAAGCCCCACAGGCAGGCCATCGTGACCGCGATGGCGGCCAGCTGCGGGGCCCACATGGTGGCCGCCATCTCCGACGGGGACAGGGCGACCCGGTCCGCGGCCAGCAGGTTCGTCAGGTTCGACACGGGCAGCAGCAGGCTCGCCGTATTGGCCAGCCAGACCGTGGTCATCGCCAGCGGTACGGCCGCGATGCCCACCCGGGTCGCCAGCGACAGCATCACCGGGGTGAGCAGCACCGCCGTGGTGTCCAGGTTGAGGGTGATCGTGGTGACGGACGCGAACAGCACGCACAGCCCGAAAAGGAGGGGATAGTTCCCCCGGCCCGTCCGCGCCACCCAGGTGGCGACCACGTCGAAGACCTCCGCCTTGCCGGTCAGCTCGGCGAGGACGATGACCGTGGCGAGGAACACCAGCAGCGGGCCGATGCGCCCCATCACCTCGCCGGCCGGTGCGGTGGGCAGCAGACCCGTGGCGACGCAGAGCGCGCCGAGGGTGAGCAGGCCGCCGGCCAGCCAGTCCAGTGGATGCAGCCGCTTGAGGAGAGACACGTCGAACAGATTCGCACGTACGCGCGGTCGGCTGTCAGGCGGCCCGGATGGATTCGGACAGGCCCGCTCGGGCGGGGTAGCTCCTACCATGGTCCCCATGATGACGGATGGGCAATTCGGCGCTCCCGCAAGAGAATTCGACTTCTTCATCAGCTATTCGCCGGCCGACGAACCATGGGCCGCATGGATCGCCTGGACCCTGGAGGAAGCCGGGTACCGCACGGTCGTGCAGGCCTGGGACTTCGTACCGGGAACCAACTTCATAGATTTCATGGACCGCGGTGTCAGCGAGTCCCAGGCCGTCATCGCCGTACTGTCCCGCCATTACGAACGCTCCACCTACGGCCGCATGGAATGGCAGGCCGCGCTCCGCGCATCGCCCGAGTCCCCCGAAAGGCGACTGCTGACCGTACGCGTGGACGAGATGCCGATCGAGGGCCTGCTCGCCACCATCACCTACGTCGACCTCGTGGGCGTCGCCGACATCGACGCCGCCCGCTCCCTGCTGCTGACCAGGGTCGAGCAGGCCGTCGACGGACACGCCCGCCCGGGCCGGCGGCCCGGCTATCCGGGCGGCGGACCGGTCCCCGTCCGTCACCCGGAGCAGCCGAACCCGGCCCGCCCGCGGCCGAGCGCGCTCGCCGGCCCCGGCTGGGCGGGACGCCGGCGGCCGGCCCGGGCGCCGCTCTACCCGCAGGGCTCCCCGGCCGACGGCGGCCGGGCCCAGGACGCCGTCACCGTCCTGCACCTGGCCGGGCCCGACTTCGGGCGCGGCCGCGAGCCCGACGCGCTCAGCCGGCAGATCCGCGGCGACCTGATCATGCTCAGGGACGCGGGCGCTCCCGCCCCCGACCTGATGGTGGTGACCGGGGACCTCACCGCCTCCGGCAGCCCGCGCGAGTGCGACCAGGCCCTCAGCTTCCTGACCGCCCTGCGGTCCCAGCTCGACCTCTCGCCGCAACGCGTGATGGTGGTACCGGGCGCCCAGGACGTGAACCAGGCCGCGTCCCAGGCCTACTTCCACACCTGTGAGGCCGACGAGGTCGCGCCCCAGCCTCCGTACTGGCCCAAGTGGCGCCACTACACCCGGCTCTTCCGCGGCCTCTACCAGGGCCTGGACACCGTCTTCGACAGCGATCAGCCCTGGACCCTCTTCCCGGTGCCGGAACTGAGCACGGTCGTCGCCGGCTTCAACTCCTCCATGGCCTACAGCCACCGCCCGGAGGAGCAGTACGGGTACATCGGCCGCGATCAGGCCGCCTGGTTCGCCGAGGCCATGCGCCGCTACGAGGAGGAGGGCTGGCTGCGCATCGGCGCGCTCCGCCACCCGCTCACCGACGGCCGCCGCCCCGGCGACGCGGTCGGCGGCCCCGGCGGCCTGCGGGACGCCGACACCTTCGCCCGGCTCGCCGCCCCGCGCCTCCACCTGCTGCTGCACGGCCCGACAGGCGGCCCGCGCACCCTCACCGGGGTCCCCAGCCGCACCCAGCTGCCCGGCGCCGTCGGCGAACTGCCGCTCTTCGGCTCCGCCGCCCCCGCCCGCTTCCAGCTCCTGCGGGTCACCGCGGACGGAGCCACCCGCTGGGACGACCGGATCACGGCCGCGAGCGAGCACTTCCCCGGCGACTGGAGGCAGACCCGCCGGGTCTTCCCCGTCCCCGAACTGCCCGCCGTGATCACCGTCGAGCCCACCCAGGGCAGGGCCCCGCTGGAGGACCCGGCCGCCGCGCTCATCGAGCGGGTCAAGGAGATCTGCCGGGTGCGCAGGGAAGGCGTACGGCTGCGCGACGTCCCGCGCCGCGAGCCCGCCGACATGGCGCAGATCATGGCCACCTGGCGGGAGCAGGAGGACGGAGTCGTCCAGCAGCAGCGCATCGCCGTCCACCCCGGCACCCCCACCGAGGACGAGATCGACCGCTTCATCGCCCAGGTGCACGCGACCGACACCGGGTCCGAGGCCGTCCTGGTGTACGCGGGCGACGCCCCCGCGAGCCGGCTGCGGCAGCGGGCGGCCGGCCACGGCGTACGCGTGCGGGTGCGCAGTTTCATCGAGTTCCAGGGCCTTCTCGACCTGCGCGGCTACGTCGCCGCCCAGAGCGCCCGGCTCGCGGCCAGCGAACAGTACCCGCCGGGCCTCTACCTCCCCCAGCGCTACCGCGACGCCGACCGCAGCGACGGCCAGGACCGCGACGGACTGGTCGAGGAGCTGCTGGAGCTGCTGGAGTCCGACCACGGCCGCTTCGTCCTGCTCCTCGGCGACTTCGGACACGGCAAGACCTTCGCCCTGCGCGAGCTGGCCCGCCGCATCCCCGAGCAGCTGCCCCACCTGACCCCGCTGCTGATCCCGCTCAACACCCTCGACCGGGCGCACAGCCTCGAAGGACTGGTCGCCGCCCACCTGGCCGGCCACGACGTCGACACCATCGACCTGCGGGCCCTGCGCTACATGCTCGCCCAGGGCCGCGTCGTCCTCCTCTTCGACGGCTTCGACGAACTCGTCCACCGGGTCAGCTACGACAGGGCCGCCGACCACCTCCAGGTCCTCCTCGACGCCGCCGTCGACAACGCCAAGATCGTGGTCAGCAGCCGCACCCAGCACTTCAAGTCGCACGCCCAGGTCCTCACCGCGCTCGGCGAGCGCGTCGGCCTGCTGCCGCAGCGCCGCATCCTCTCCGTCGAGGGCTTCACCCCCGCGCAGATCCGCTCCTACCTGGTCCGCGGCTACGGCGACGAGCGCGCGGCCGACCAGCGCTTCCAGCTCCTGCGCAACATCCCCGACCTGCTGATGCTCTGCCGCAACCCCCGGCTGCTCTCCTTCGTCGCCGACCTGAGCCAGGACCAGCTGCGGGCGGTCGCCGGGGCCGGCCGCGCGCTGAGCCCGGCCCGGCTGTACGAGGACGTGTTCACCTCCTGGCTCACCTACGAGGAGCTCCGCGGCCAGGGAGGCCCCGGCGCCCCGCCCGGACTCACCGTCGACGAGCTGTGGGCCGCGGTGACCGCGCTGGCCTGGCGGCTGTGGGAGAGCGGCCGCAGCGCCCTGCGGCTCGACGAACTCACCGAAACCGTGGCCACCACCCTCAGCGAGCTCACCGAGTCCCCGCTCACCCCGTCCGAACGGGCCCAGGCCGTCGGCGCGGGCAGCCTGCTGGTGCGCAGCGACGACGGGGTCTTCCAGTTCATCCACGGCTCCGTCATCGAATGGCTGGTGGCGCGCGAGGCCGCACGCCAGCTCGCCCGGGGCCAGCACACCCTGCTGCACGCCCGCCCGTTCAGCCAGCTCGCCGTCGAGTTCTTCTGCGACCTCGCCGACCACGAACGGTGCGCCCGATGGGTGCGCGACGCCCTCGACTCACCCGGGCGCGCCATCAACGACGCCGCACGCGCCAACGCCGTCCGGATCAGCGACCGGCTCCGGGTGCCCGCCAACGCCGACCTGCGGGGCGCCCGACTGGCCGGTGAGGACCTCTCGCACCGCGACTTCTCCGGGGTCGACCTCAGCGACGCCGATCTGACGGACGCCCGGCTGGTCGGCGCCAACCTCTCGGGCGCCCGGCTGCGGGGCACCCGGCTGACCGGCGCCCGCCTCGACCGGGCGGACCTCGGCCGCGCCGACCTGACCGGCGCGAACCTCAGCCGGGCCCGGCTGACCCGGGCCGACCTGCGGGGCGCCTCGCTGACCGGCAGCCGCTGGCACCGGGCCGCGCTCATCGACGTGACGATGGACGACGCGGTGCGGTCGGCCCCCGAGCTCAGGACCGCCTCCATAGCCCCGGGGATGCCCGTGGACGCGGGGTTCCGGCCGTCGGCGGTCGGCGTTCCGTACGGCTTCGGCATGCGCACCAGCCGCCTTCCCGAACCCATCGCGTACAGCGCCGACGGCGAACTCCTCGCCGTCGGCAGCGAGGACGGCTCCATCCTGGTCTGCGGCGCCGACGACGGCCGGGCCGTACGCACCCTCCAGGGGCACGAAGGACGGGTGTACGCCGTGAAGTTCCGGCCCGACGTGATCGCCACCGGCGGCTCCGACGGCGCGGTGCGGCTCTGGGACCCGGTGACCGGAGCGTGCCGGCACCGCCTGGAGGTCCACCCCGACGGGGTCTGGCCGGTCTCGTTCGACACGGCCGGCACCCTGCTCGCCACCGGTGACCGCGAGGGCCTGGTCACGGTGTGGGACGTGGCCACCGGCGGGCCCGTGCACCGGCTGCCCGGTCACACCGCGCCCGTCTACACCGCCGTCTACGGCCCGGGCGGCATACTGCTCACCGGCGACGCCACCGCGAAGGTACGCCTCTGGGACCTGGCCACCGGGCGTTGCGTCCGGGAGATCGACGGCCACCAAGGCGCCGTGTACCGCGCCCGGTTCAGCCCGGACGGCACCCTCTTCGCGACCGCCGACCGGGGCGAGGGCGGGCGCGGCGGCACCGTGCGGATCTGGCGCACGGCCGACGCACGGCTGCTCCACGAGTTCACCGGACACACCGGCCGCGTGTACGTCCTCGACTTCCACCCCGAGGGGAACCTCCTCGCCAGCGGCTGCACCGACGGCCAGGTACGGCTCTGGGACCCCGTCGTCGGCACCCCCGCCGGAACCCTCGAACGGGGCACGGGCGCCGTCTACCAGGTGCTGTTCGGCGACGAGGGCAAGCTCCTCGCCGCCTGCGACAGCAACGGCGCGGTCCGGCTGTGGACGGTCACCACCGGGCGGCCCCACGGCTACACCATCGCCCTCCACCCCCAGCAGCCGGCCGAGCACCGCGGCACCGCCTGGGCGTGCGCCTTCCGGCCCGGCGACAGCCAGCTGCTCACCGTCGGCAACGACGGCGGCGCGCAGATCTGGGATTCCGCCACCGGCCAGGGCAAGCGCATCCTGCGCGGCCACGGCCGCCGCATCAGCGGCGTCGCCTTCAGCGCGGACGGCACGCAGCTGGCGACCGCCGGCAACGACGGGGTCGTACGGCTCTGGGAGACGCGCACGGGGCGGCGTACGGACGAACTCTCCGGGCGCGGGGACCGGCTGGTCTCGGCGGCGTTCAGCCCCGTCGAACCCCTCCTGGCCACCGCCAGCAACGACGGCGACATGTACCTGTGGGACCCGGCGGGCGGCGAGTACCTGAGGGAACTCGACGCCGAGACCGAGCACGTCTGGGCGGAGGCCTTCAACGCCGACGGCACCCTGCTCGCCACCGCCAACGACGACGACTCCGTGCACGTCTGGTTCCGCCCCACCGGTTCCCCCGTGTCGAACCTGACCGGGCACCGGGGCCGGGTCCGCTCGATCGCCTTCCGCTCGGACGCCGACGTCCTGGCCACCGGCTGCGACGACAGCGTCGTACGGGTGTGGGACGCCAGGAGCGGCCGGCTCATGGAGGAGCTCGGCGGGAGCACCGGGCACGCGGACCGGGTGTACGGCGTCGCGTACGGGCCCGGGAGCGCCTGGCTGGCCAGCGCGAGCTGGGACGGCAGCGCCATCGTCTGGCGGGACGGCGAGGCGGGCCCGCGCCTGCGCGGACGCGGCGGGCGGCTGTGGACCGTGGCCGCCCACCCGAGCCGCCCCCTGCTGGCCGTCGGGGGCGACGACCGGTCCGTCTGCCTGTGGAACGCCGAGACGGGCGAGCACGTCACCGACCTCGTCGGCCACACCGGCCGGGTGCTCTCCCTCGCCTTCTCCCCGGACGGCACGACGCTGGCGAGCGGCGCCGAGGACGGCACCGTACGGCTGTGGAACCTGCCGGCGGACGGCGGCCCGCCGTCACCGCGCGCCACCCTGATGGGCATGGCGGGCGGCTGGGCGGCGCTGACACCGTCCGGCGGCTACAAGTACGAGGGCGATGTGGCCGGCGAGTTCTGGCACGTCGTGGGCATGTCCCGGTTCACCCCGGGGGAGCTCGACGAGTACCTGCCGGGCATCCACCGGCTGCCGCTCGGCGAGGAGTTGTGACCCTCGCTCAGCCGTCCTGGGCGCCGCCGTTCAGGGCGTCCAGGATCTCGGCGCGCGTGGCGCTCAGGAGCTGCCGCCAGGCGTCGTCCTCTTCGGTGCCGCCCGGCAGGTCGGCGAACAGGTCGACGGCCTCCGTGATCTGAACGAGGGCTTCGGACCACAGCTCCAGGTCCTTCGACAGACCGGCCCACACGACGAGACACATGAGGAGGGCGGAGCGGAGGGGCGAGTCCGGGGCGGCCCGCAGTTCGGCGCGCAGATGACCGGCCGCCTCCGCCGCGAGCGGCCACGCGGCGCGCGGATCGTCCACCTGGGACAGCCGTTGCGCCAGGGCCACGAGCTGCCCGGCGAAGTACGCGCGGTACATCGGGCCCTCGGCTTCGTACAGCCCGCGCAGGAGCCCGACCGCCTCCCCGGCGTACGGAACGGCCTCCGCGGGGCGGTCGAGCGTCGCCAGGACGGTGTCGACGAACCCGGCCGTCTCCGCCAGGTGCAGCGCGTGCGGAGCCGAGCCGTCCTGCGCCAGTGCGGAGCGGATCCCGTGGGCCTGGAGGGCCGCGGCCAGGGCCTCCTCGAACCGGTCCTGGTGGTGCAGGCGGATGGCCAGCCCGTGCAGGTTGAAGGCGTGGAGGCGCCGGTACGCCGAGGGGTTGCGCCGCGCGAGTTCCGCCGCGATGGCGCACGCCCTCCGGGCCGCGTCCAGGGCGCCCGGGGCGTCACCGGTCGCGTCGAGCACCATGCCCAGGTTCTTGAGGGCGATGGAGACGTCCTCGTCGAACCTGCCCGGGTGCACCCCGTGCAGTTTCGTGTACCGCTCCGCCGCGTCACGGACGTACGGCAGCGCCTCGCGGGGCCTGCCGCTCTGGTAGAGGAGGAGGCCGTAGTTGTCCAGGGACGCCGCGAGTTCGGCCTCGGCCTCCGGGCGGCCCGAGCGGGCCGAGCGCCGGCGCAGCCGCAGACCCTCCGCGGTGTAGGGCTCGGCCTCCGGCCCCCGTCCCATCTCCATGAGCGCCATGCCCAGATTGCTGAGGGCCATGGCGAAGTCCTGGACGGGCACGGTGACACCGGAGTGCCGCAGTTCACGGAAGAGCCGGATGCCCTCGGTCATGAGCTCGACGGCCGGCTGTTGCCGGCCCGTCCTGTACATGGCGATGCCGAGATCGCTCAGCGCACCGGCGAGGCGCGGCCCGTTCGACGGCGGACCCCCGTCCGGCAGGCTCCTGCGGATGCTCACCGCGGAACGGAACGAGGCCACCGCCTCCTTCCAGAGTCCGGCCTGGACCAGCCTGGTGCCCAGCGCCTCGTGGAGGCCGGCGCGCTCGGCCGGGCTGTCGCTGAGGCGCAGCCGGTGTTCCGTCAGCACGCGGCCCAGCGCCGCCGCACCGGGTGCGAGGTCGATGTCCTGGTGCCGGGGCAGACACTTCTCCACCGCCTCCAGCGCGGGAAGGTCGACGCCGGCGATCTCGGTCAGCGCGGCCACCACGGCGCCGCCGCCGTCGACGGCCAGCTGCGGCCTGGCCCGCAGGAGCGGCCACAGCTCGCGCTCGGCGACGTGCGGCCAGCGGCGGGCGGTGTCCGTCAGGACCGACAGTGCGGATCGGGTGTACGGCGGCACGGACTCCGGAGGCGGCGGCTGCGCCTTGCGCCGGAACCGGTCCAGGCCTCCGGTGGCCGGTGACGGGGTCTGCTCCGGCCGCAGCAGCCGGCCGGCGGCCCCCGCCGCCCACGGGTCGGGCATGTAGCCGGCGCACGCGTGCCCGGGTGTGGACAGGGCGAGGAAGTCCTCCGCGAGCCGGTCCGGGTACAGCGGTTCGAGTGCGACGCCGGCCGCCGGATCGCGCGGCGGGTAGCACACGGCGTGGTCGTCGACGACGACCGACGGAGGAGCGCCGGACAGGCCGATGCGGTCCAGGGCCGTGGCGGCCTCGGCGTGCGGCAGGGTCCCGGTGAGCGCGGCCGTGTGGACGGCCCGGCGCATGATCCGCGGCTCGGTGGTGACGCGGCCGTTGTCGTGGAGGCCCTGCCAGAAGTCGTGTTCGCGGTCCAGCAGGTAGCGGGACAGGCCCAAGGGATCGCGGGGTGAGGTGAGCTCCAGCCGGAAGCTGTCGAGTGAGACGAGCGCGGCCATGTGGAGGGTGAGGGCCACGTCGTACGCCTTGCCGTCGAGGTCGGTGGGGACCGCCGGCAGGGGTGGGTTGCGAAGCCCGAGTGCCTTCGAGAAGGCCCGGTGGGCGACGCGGTAGGAGATCTGCCGGTCGGTGTGGCTCGCGGCCAGCGCGGGCAGTTCGAGGGTGGGGCCGGTGTCGAGGCCGGCTTTGGCCAGGCGGTTCTGCAGGGCGGGCCACCACAGGTTCGCGGAACGGGCGACGAGCAGGACGCGGCACTGCCGGGGGCGGTGCAGCAGGGGGTTCGACAACAGCATCAGCAGGTCGTCGGCGGGCCAGCGGTCGGCGTAGTCCACGATCAGCAACAGCGTGCGCCCCGGGTCTCCGGGCGCGACGACCTGCTCGGCGATGGGGTCGCTGCGGTGGTGGGCGGCCCACACCGCCCAGCCCCGCGCCGCGGAATCGGCGGCGAGCCGCGCCGCCAGCCGGGTCTTGCCCTGGCCGCCGCCGGCGTGCACGAGCGCCACCGAGCGCGCGCCGTCCCCCTCCCGCCACCGGCCCAGGGCGTCGAGCTCGCCGCCCCGGCCGTGGAAGGGCACCACGTGGTTCTCGGCGGCCAGCAGCCTGCTGGGCTGGTGAAGAGCCGCCTCGATCGGCACGGACCGGGGCATGAGGTCGAACGGCGCCACTTGGTACACGGGCCGGCCACCCCTCACGTGGATGTCTCCGTGGAGGACGGCGTATACGGAACTGCCCGGCTCGGCATGGATGTGCTGGGACGCCTCCAGGGGAGGCTCGTCGGCGGACGTCACGTCTCCGGGGCCTCAATCCGTGCGTCGGGTTCCGTCGTTGCCGCGGTTGTCGATGTTCATGGTTCCGAACATCACGCCGTAAGTGGGGCTCGTGCCCTGGCCGTTGACGTGCATGACGTTCTTCGCCGCCCGCCCGCCGCGCCGGGCGGTGAGGGCCTCCAGTTCCGCGGCGGCCTGCGGATGCTCCGCGAGCCAGCCCTCGAGCCGGGTCCGCAAGGCGCCCGCCCGCTCCTCGCGGACCGCCTGTCGGTCGTCCTCGGCGACGGCCTCCAGGGCGGCCGCGTCCTCGTCGAGCCGCGCCAGCAGGCCGGGTTCGGCGTTCTCGCCGCGGCTCTCGCCGTGCCGCCTGAGGAGTCCGGCGACCCCGGAGCGCATGGTCTGCCAGGCGTCGGTGGCCGCCGCCGCCAAGATGGCCGTACTGCTGACGCCGGCCAGTTCCAAGAGTGCCTGATCCACGGCGAAGCCCCCGCCCCGTTCGATACCGCTTGCAGTCATATGGTTACAGAAGGTGTCCGGCCGCGACAACGGTGTGCGGCGCGGCTATTCGTCGTCGCCGATCAGGGCCTCCTGGACCTGGCGGGCGACGGTCACGACGTCCGCGTCGCCCGGAATCCGGATGGTCACGCTGTCGCCGTTCGCCTTGATCTCCACCGTGACCCCGGTGGTGGACCGCCCGAAGTTGGTGCGGACGAGCTCCGTGAGGCGCAGGAAGGTGTCGGGTCCCTGGAGGAGGCTGACGGTGGCGGACAGGGCCGAGATGCCGACGACGGCGAAATCGGCCGCACTGCTGCCCCGGCCCCCCGGCCGGATGGCGAGTCCCTCGGCGACCAGCAGATCGGCGATGTCCGACGGCATCGAAACGGCAATCATGAAAAGAGGTCCTCTCGATGGTTCAGTACGCCTGGAACGAGGCCCAGATGATGGGGTGGGGATCGCGGATCTCCTCGCCGTCGAGGTCTTCCCCGCGCACCGAGAACACCTTCCACTCGGTGAGCATCCGCAGCTGCAACCGCCTCAGCAGGTCCGCGTGGTCGCCGGCCCGCTGCCCGTCGAGCATCCCCCGGACGAGGAGGTCCTCGAAGGCCTCCGTGAAGGAGGCGTCGCGGATGTCGAGGGAGGTGGCGATCACCTGATCGGCACCGGAGTGGATGACGCCCGCCGCGAGCCCCATGCCCTCGCCGCCGAGGGCCGACGCGCTGGAGCTGGAACAGCACGACAGGATCACCCGCGTGGGCATCGGCAGGAAGGGCGTGCCGTCGTCGAACGCCCCGAAGAGCTCGCCGGACTGTACGTACGTCTCCTCGGCCAGGGGCAGGGCCGACCAGGCCGGATCGCTGTCGTGCACCCCGTGACCGCGGTAGAAGAAGACCCCGTGGGTGGAGGGTCCGATCTCGTGCAGGGCGGCCAGCAGGGCGTCCTTGGTCCCGGGGCCGTTGGGCCCGGAGACGGTCAGGAGCGCGTCCGCCTCGTTCACCACGGAGTCCGCGGTCCGCTCGCGCAGCGACCCGTCCGGGTTGTCGCAGGCCAGCAGGAACGGCACGGGCGTGCCGGGCGGGAGCCGGAGGCCGCGGGACGCGCGCTTGAGCTGGGTCGGCGTCGAGGTCCACATCCGCAGGACCGCCTTCTCGATCAGCCGCTCCTCCGTGCCGGGGACCATCGTGATCGCCCAGGGCACACAGGTGAGTTCGCGGGCCGCGGAGATCGTGAGCCGGAGCGGTTCGTCCGCGCCGGACCGCCGCAGCGCGTCGACGAGCGGCGGCGGCAGGAGCTGCCCGATGGTGCGGGTGATGATCTGCTCCTCCGCCGACCGCCAGCTCCTCAGCTGTGTGAACGGCTCGTAGAAGTCCCCGGGGCCGCGCTTGTAGGGGAACAGGCTCCACGTCTTGCGTTCGGAGGACTGGGAATGCCCGGCCAGGCCCAGCAGGACCGGCTTGATCCGGTCGAACTCCCGGAGGTCCTGCACGCCGAACCCGGCGGGCCGTCCGTCCCGTGCGAGGAACCAGAAGAGGAGCCCGTCCTCGATGTGGGTCGCCCAGAAGACACCCTCGGGCAGCGCGTCGTCCAGCGGCCGGGCCGCGAGGCGCTGCGCCTCCTTCGGTGGCAGCGCGGTGCGGTAGTGGGGGAGGAGGCGGGCCTCGCCCTGGTAGGAGACGGGCTCCGGGAAGTGCAGGAGCGTCGAGTTCAGGGCGTCCTGGTAGGCGGTGAAGACGGACGAGGACACGACCAGGTCCCTGCCGCCGGCCGCGCCGGGCCCGTCCTCCGCGGCCGGGGCGGGTGTCACGGCCCTCCCGGCGGCCTCGCCGTCCCCGTCCTGCGTCCCGGCGTCCGCGGGGCCCGTCTTGGCGTCGATCCCGCTCTCGGCGAGCTTCTCGTCGTCATCGATCTCGACGGCGGCGCCGAGCAGGGACTGGAGCCTGCACGACTCGATCAGCTCGGCGACCGTGCGTTCGTCCCCCAGGGCGACCGCCGAGACCAGGGCGGCCCGCCGGGTGGGTCCGAAGTTCTTCCAGAGGGTGAGCCGTTGGGTGTGCGAGCACGCCCGGTACCGCTGCGCGTCCAGCTTCGCCCAGGCGGCCAGGGCCAGGGCGAGGCCCTCCTCGTACCGCTCCAGCGCGGTCCATATGCTCGCGGCCGCCTGTTCCAGCTCCCCGACCAGCCAGTCGTCGGCCCGATCCGCGGCGAGCCGGGCGAGGGCCCTGGTGAGGAGGCCGAGGGCGCGTTCCGGCTGCGCGTCGGCGGCGAGGCGCTCCGCGAGGCAGGAGACGAGGTAGGTGTAGGGGATGATCCCCAGCTCGCGCACCCGATCGATGCCCTCGGCCGCGTTCGCGCCGAGCAGGGGCTCCGGGTCCAGGATCCGGGCCGCGATCCGGTGGAAGGCGGCGGACGGGCGGTGCGTCGCGCCTTCGAGGATCTCCAGACCGTCCAGGGCGGCGGCGCGGTCCCCCTCCTTCATCGTGAGGACGACCATCTGGGCGTACGTGCGCCGCTTGTGGCGGGGGGTGCCCCAGTGGAGGGCGGCGCCGATGAAGCACTCGGACGCGGTCGACCAGTCCGCGCAGCGCACGTACTCGCGCCCCAGCAGCTCGTAGAGCCGGGCGAGATGGCGGTCCCTGGGCGGCAGTTCGTCCCGCTCCCAGGGCTGGTCGGTCATCCTGATCAGCATCGCCCGTACCCAGGAGTGCCCGGCGTTCCCCGGGTCCTTCGAGTCCGCGATGCTCAGTCCGCCGAGGAATCCGTCGAGTTCGAGCAGCTCGCGGTGGAGTCGGGCCGGCAGGCCCTCGGGTCGCTCCAGACGGGCGTCGAGGCGCGACGCCGTCCACCGGGTGCCGCGGGTGGAGAGGCCTCCGCGCAGCGGGAGTCTCCGGTCCCGGGCCATGCGCCCCGCCAGCACGAGAGCGCGGTCGTACGCCGTGAACCTCATGTGCCCCCCGCGTGCCCGCCCATTGAGAGCAGCCATGGTGCCGCGCCCGAACGGCCGATACCAGGAAACCGGAATAGTCATACGAATGAGATTGCGGAGGGTGGGAGCCGAGTGGTGCGGGTCCCGCCTCCGGCCGGTGGAACGTCGTGATCCGGCAGCCCGTAGGCGACTATCGGCCCGGTCGGACCGGATGGCAGGGGGGATGCAGCCGTACGCCGTCTGGCGCGGGCGGCTCGCGCTAGTGTGCGTACGTGAGTTCTCATGTCGTCATCGGTTTTGGACCCGCCGGCGCGGCCACCGCCCGGCTTCTGGCCGAACAGGGCCATTCCGTACGGGTGGTCACCACGTCGGGCAGAAAACCGGAACCCGGAATCCAGCACTTCGCCTTCGACGCGACCGACAGCGCGCGGCTGACCGAGACCGCGCGGGGCGCCGCCGCGATCCACAACTGCGCCGCGCCTCCCTACCATCACTGGGCGCGTGCCTGGCCGCCGCTGGCCTCGTCGGTCCTGGCCGCGGCCGAGGCCACCGGGGCCGTCCTGGTGATGCTGGGCAACCTCTACGGCTACGGCCCGGTGGACGCTCCCCTGACCGAGGAGCTGCCGCTCGCGGCCACCGGCACCAAGGGACGGGTGCGCGCCGCCGTGTGGGAGCAGGCACGGCAGCTGCACGAGCAGGGCCGGGTCAGGGCGGTCGAGGTACGGGCCTCGGACTTCTTCGGGCCCGGTGTGACCGACGGCGGCCACCTGGCCGGGCGGGTCCTGCCACCGCTGCTGCGGGGCAAGCCGGTCTCCACCCTCGGTGACCCGGACGTGCCGCACAGCTGGACCTATCTCCCCGACGTGGCCAGGACCCTGGTCGAGGTCGCGGGGGAGGAGCGGGCCTGGGGGCGGCCGTGGCACGTTCCGACCGAGCCCGCGCTGTCGGTCCGGGAGATGGTCGGCCGGCTGGCCGCCCAGGCGGGTACGGCACCGGTCGCGGTGCGCCGGATCCCGCCGGCCGCGCTGGGCCTGGCCTCGCTCTTCTCCCCGCTGATCCGCGAACTGAAAGAGATCCGCTACCAGTTCGACCGCCCGTTCACCGTCGATGCGCACGCGTACGAGGCGGCGTTCGGGGGACGGGCCACGCCCCTCGACGAACAGGTCAAGGAGACCGTGGACTGGTGGCGCGAGCGCCTGGCGGCCACCGGGTGACCGCGGCGACAGGGACGGATCCCACCGTGGACCCGGGGCGCGCGGCGCGCGACGACATAGCGGTCGTGGGGATGGCGTGCAGGTTCCCCGGAGCGCGCGATGTGAACCAGTACTGGCGGCTTCTGAGGGCGCCCCGGGCGCAGTTCTCCACCATCCCGGACTCGCGCTGGCGCACCGCCGCCTTCCTGGGCGACAACGCCCGTGACACCTCGTCGGCCTACACGGACACCATGGCGTTGCTCCCGGACGTGGGCCACTTCGACGCCGCGCACTACGGCATACCGCCGCGGCGGGCCAGGGCGATGGACCCGCAGCACCGGCTGCTGATCGACCTCGCCCGCGAGGCGATCCAGGACGCGGGGTGGGAGGCCGACGGCTTCGACCGCGAGGAG
Source organism: Streptomyces sp. NPDC048424 (assembly GCF_040651555.1). Lineage (NCBI taxonomy): Bacteria > Bacillati > Actinomycetota > Actinomycetes > Kitasatosporales > Streptomycetaceae > Streptomyces > Streptomyces sp. NPDC048424. Next base: position 29,273 of record NZ_JBEZKE010000028.1, read on the forward strand.
ACCTCGGTGATCACCGCGCTCACCGAGAGCGGCTACCGCGAGCTCAGCACCCTGCAGATACGCATGCGCCAGCTGGCCGGCGGTGAGTTCGGTGCGCGGGCGGACGGTCTCCGGTGGCCGGAGACCGTCCGCGCGGTCGACGGACTGCACGGCACGTCCGTGGCCGGGCTGCTGCTCAACATGGGCCCCAACACGATCAGTTCGGTCTTCGACCTGCACGGCGAGAGCTACGCGCTGGACTCGGCGTGCTCCGGTGGCCTCATGGCCGTGGCCAACGCCGTGCACGCCCTGCGCTCGGGCCGCTCCCGCATCGCACTCGCCGGCGGCGCCCAGCTCATACTCGCCCCCGATCTGCTGGTGGGGCTGTGCCGGATCGGCGCCCTCTCGCGCAGCGGCAGGTGCCTGCCCTTCGGCGCACGCGCCGACGGCTTCGTCCTGGGAGAGGGAGCCGGGGTCCTCGCGCTGCGGCCCCTGTCCGACGCGCTGGCGGCCGGCGACCGGGTTTACGCGGTGATCCGCGGTGTGGGAACGGCCAACGACGGGACCGTGCAGGGCGGTATGCACCCCCGTGCGGCCGGTCAGCTCCGGGCCCTGCGGCGCGCGTACCGGGACGCGGACCTGCCCCCCGACGTGGTGGGCTACCTGGAGGCCCACGGCACCGGGACGACGGTCGGCGACCCCGTCGAGCTCGGCGTCCTGAGCGAACTGCGCGGTGAGGGGGCCGCACCCGCCTACCTCGGGGCGGTGAAGGCGGTGATCGGCCACTCGCTCAACTCCGCCGGGATGGCCGGGCTCATCAAGTCCGTCCTGGCCGTGCAGCGGGGAGTGATACCGCCCCAGCCGGAGTTCGACCTGGCCGACCGCTCCGCGCTGGACGCGGCACGCCTGACCGTACCCACCGCGCCGACCCCGTGGCCGGACGACGGCCGGCCGCGCCGGGCGGGGGTGAGCGCCTTCGGCTTCGGCGGCACGGGCGTGCACATGGTGGTCGAGGAGTGCGCCCCGCCGGCCCGACCCGCGCCGGCCGCGGGACCGCACCGGCTGGTGCTCAGTGCCCGCGACCGGGCCGGGCTGGCCCGCCACGCCCGGGAACTGGCCCGCACCCTCACCGAGGACCGGCCGCCGCTCGCCGCGGTGGCGGACACCCTGGCCCGCCGGAGCCCCCTCACGGAACACCTCGCCCTCGTGGCGCAGGACACCGCCGACGCCGTGGCCCGGCTGACCGCCGCGGCCGAGGCCGTCGAGGCGGGCGGCGCCGCAGACCCCGGCCCGGGACGGGAGGCCGTACCGGAGGACCGTACGGCGGCGGAGCGCATGCCCCCGTGCACCCTCCCGCCGAGTCCGCTCGCCCCGCGCCGGCACTGGGTCGTGGACGAGTCGGCGCGCGACCTGCCGGACCCCGCCGCACCGGTGGGGCGGCCCGGAGAGGCGGAGCCCGCCCGCTCGCCGTGGTCCGAGGGCGCGTCCCCCGCGGCCGTCGTGCTCGAAGAGGTCTCGCGCACCGGCGTCTTCCCGCTCTCCGACGTGAGCGAGCGGATGACGCTGGTGACCGACCTCGGCTTCGACTCCCTGATGCTCCAGGAACTGGAGGTCAACATAGGCAAGCGCGTACCGGGCTTCCGCACCGAAGAGCTCTTCACGCCCGGACTCACCGTCGGCCGGCTGATCGCCCTGGTCGATCCGGACCGCGCCGAGCCGGCGCCCCCCGCGCCGCCGGCGCCCCGGGAGACGCTGCCGCAGTGGAGCGCCGGGACGGCGAGCGTCGACGACTTCCCCGAGGTGAGCCTGTTCGAGCAGCGCCTGGGCGCGATCGCCGACAGCGGGGCGCAGTACCCGTACTTCCGCGTCCACGAGGGCAACGTCCGCGACACCACGGTGATCGGAGGGCGTGCGTACCTGTCCTTCGGAAGCTACAACTACCTGGGGATCTCGGGACATCCCGCGGTCAACGAGGCCGCGCACCGGGCGGTCGACCGGTACGGGACCTCGGTCTCCGCCAGCCGGGTGCTGTCGGGCGAACGGGAGCTGACGGTCCGCCTGGAGCGGGCCCTTGCCGAGTTCCTCGGCGTCGAGGACTGCCTGACGCTGGTGAGCGGCCACGCCACCAACGTCACCGCGATAGGGCACCTCGTCGGCGCCCAGGACCTGGTGGTGCACGACGCGCTCGCCCACGACAGCATCCTCCAGGGCTGCGCCCTGTCCGGGGCGGCGCGACGCCCGTTCGCCCACAACGACATCGGGCAGCTGGAACACATGCTGCGCCTCAACCGGTCCCGCTTCCGGCGGGTGCTGATCGCCGTCGAGGGCGCCTACAGCATGGACGGCGACCTCGTCGACCTGCCCGCCGTGATCGAACTGAAGAAGCGCTACGGCGCCCTGCTGATGGTGGACGAGGCGCACAGCATCGGCACGGTCGGCGAACACGGCCGGGGCGTGGGGGAGTTCTTCGGAGTCGAGCGGTCCGACGTGGACCTGTGGATGGGCACCCTCTCCAAGGCCTTCGCCAGCTGCGGCGGATACCTCGGCGGCTCGGCCCGGATGGTGCGCTGGCTGCGCCACACGCTGCCGGGCTTCGTCTACAGCGTGGGCCTGACCCCGGCCAACGCGGCCGCGGCGCTGGCCGCGACCGAGCTGATCGCGGCGGAGCCGCACCGGGTCCGCGCGCTGCGCGGCAACGCCCGGCTCTTCCTCGACCTGGCCGCTTCGGCCGGTCTGGCCACGGGCTCCAGTGCCGACACCCCGATCGTGCCGTGCATCCTCGGTGACTCGGCGCGGACCCTGCGCGTCGCGGGCGGGCTGTACGACCGCGGGATCATCGCGGACCCGATCGTGCACCCCGCCGTGGAGGACGGGCTGTCGAGGCTGCGGTTCTTCCTCACCAGCGAACACCGCGAGGACGACATCAGACGGGCCGTCTCGGTCCTCGCTGAAGAGGTGGCCTCCACAGGGCACTGAGCGACTCCTCAGAACAGGGTGCGCTCGATCCGGCTGAGCACGGCGCTCCTGCCGGGGTCGGCGCCCTCGTCCGCGTCCGCCGCCGGGGGAGCGCCGTGCCGGTGTTCGGCGCCGCCCATCCGCTGGGAGAGCAGATAGGCGATGATCTCCGCCTCCTGCTCCTGGACGTCGTCGTACGTGGCGCGCAGGAGCATGTCCCGTACGAGTTGGGGGTCGAGGTCGGGGAAGAGGAGGCGGGCGGCAGCCTCGTCCAGCCCGCCCGCCCCTCGGTGGCAGCAGATGATGTGGCCCAGCTCGTGCAAGATGATGTGCTCCTGATGCGCGCTGGTCGTGTTGGCGTCGTAGAAGATGAGGTCCTCGTCGCGTGCGGCGACCCACATGCCGCACGGATGCGTGGAGGGCATCTGCATCGGGACGAGCGTGATCGGACGGTCGCGCACCTCGCCGAGGTGGCGGCACAGTTCGGCCACGTCGGTCACCTCGGGGAGGTCGAGTTCGGCGATCCGCCGGGCGCCGGCCTTGCGGAGCTTCTTGAGCCCGCTGCGCCGGTCCTGGTCGGCCGACCGCTCCTTCCGCGAGGCCCTCATTCGGGCTGGGAGGAGTCGGTGACGGGCGGCAGGCCCTGCATCTGCCGGTACTGGTCCATGATGGCCGTGATGGCCTGGAGGTTCTCCTTCTTCATCCCGGCCGCGCGCATCGCCACCGCGCGGACCCCGGACTGGCGCAGTGCCTCGATGGCGGCGATCTGGCTGAGCACCGACTCGGCGACCTTGTCGTCGAAGAAGTAGGCGACCGAAACGCCGAAGAAGCGGGCCAGGGCCGCCAGGAGGTCGGGTGAGGGGTTGGAGCGCTTGCCCGTCCGCAACTGCGACAAGTACACGCCCCCGACCTTGAGTTCGGGGTTGGCGCGCTTCAGCTCCTCGGCCACCTCGGCATTGGTCCAGTTCTTGCCCTTGGGGCGAACCGTCTTGAACAGGTCGTCGAGGCGCACTGCGAGCAGGGGCCGGTCATCGGACCCGCTTTCCGTCCCGGTCATGGTGAATCTTCCTCCCGTCACCTCCTCGGCATAGCCCTTGGCTATCTGTCAGTCTCACAGATTAGCAGTCAGTTGACAATTGGCCGGGAATCCGCCACCGTTGGGGTCTCGCCGATAGCTGTCAGCTAAGTCGACTCGCGGGGGCTTCACGGAGTCGGCTGCCGGCGACATCGGACTGGCCCGGCCCTCGGGGGATGGGCCGGGCCAGTCCGGGCGGGAGTCCACCCGTCCGGCTCGATCTGAATCGGGCGGAACGGGCATGCCCGCCCGGTTTGACGGGGGATGCAAACCGGGCGGGAGCTCTCAACTCGCGGTACCGAGTTTACTGTAGGCGGCTGCGACTTGGGTGAGCCAGGCCACTTCCGCACTGAAGTTGTCCGTGTCGCGATCGTCGAAGTCGCCCGCGTCCTTGTTGTCGTGCGGGACCGTACCGGTCCGCTTGGCGAGCAGAGCCTGCTTGATCTGCGCCGCCTCCGTGAACGCCTGCCGCAGCTCCTCGCTCGCCTCCCCGCCCGGCCCGCCGGGTCGCTCCGCGCCGCCGGCCGTGCGGTCGATGTACGGGCGCAAGTCCCGCCATCCGTCGCGTATTTCGACCACCCGACGGTGAAGGCGGTAGTCGAGGTCCGAGACCGACGCGCCCGGCGGCTCCAGGGCGATGTCCGGGGAGGCCTCGTACAGGTCCCGCCAGAGCGGGTACAGCACCCGGTAGGTGCGGTAGGTCCGGGACCACTCCAGGAGCCGGGTGGCCGAGGGTCCCCAGGAGGAGTTGGTCAGGCTGAGCGACAGCAGGACGATGCCCGCGGCGCTGAAGACCGAGGCGGCGACCTTCCAGGCACCGATGTCGACACCGCCCGCAGCCGTGAGGATGTTGACCGTCCTGGCCACGCAGTAGAGGAAGAGGACCACCGCGGCCACCGAGAGCAGCCGAAGGGCCTGGCGCAGCGTGGCGTTGTCGGTCATCCGGGCGTAGGGGCCGCACTGCCGGTAGATGGCGACGCACGGAACCGCCTGGGAGACGATGAAGACCAGGAGGTACGTGAGCATCAGCGGCTCGCTGGTGCCGTCGAAGTCCGAGGTGGGCCGGCCCGGGCCGTCGGCGATGAAGAACAGGGCCGTCAGCAGCACGTCGAGGACGATGCCGGAGACCAGCCAGTAGCGCGTCATGCGCACCGTCGCCTCGTCCGCGGCCGCCCAGCGGAGCAGGATGATCTGCGCGCTGACGCAGAAGGCGACGGCGGCCAGGTGCATGACGAGGACGGCGAGGTTCCCGACGCCGAAGAGGCTCTTGCCGCCCATGGCGAAGGCACCCATGGTGAAGGTGAGGCACTGGAGCAGCAGAGTGGCGATCAGCGTGCGGTAGGCGCTGTCCCGCCAACTGCGGCGTGCCTGGCACAGCCGGTAGGCGAGCGCCGCGTACGAGGACAGCGCCGCTATGACGAAGCAGAGGGTTCTGGTGGTGTTCACGTCCCGCTTTTCTGCACGTGCCGCGCTTGCGGCGGACAGGGGTTCAGTCGGTGGTCTCGCCCGAGGGGACCACGAGCCCGATGCTCTCGGCCGCCACGGCGATGGAGTAGTCGAAGAACGCGGCCTCGTCCCGGACGCTGTCGTGGGTACGGCTGAAGACCTGGAACACCAGGAGCCCGATGAGATTGCTCCACAGGACGATGCCGCGCTCGATGATGTCCGAGAACGGAGCCTCGGGCACGCCGCCGAAGGCCTCCACGGCGGCCGGCAGGAGCAGCGGCGGACCGGGCACCGCCCGCCGCGGCGGGGTGAGTTCACCGCCCACCAGCGCCGCCCGCACGATGCCGGCGAGCACCCCGGGGGTGCGCGAGGCCGGCGGGACCGTCTCCTGCGGGGCGTGGTATCCCGGCACGGGTGAGCCGTAGATCAGGGTGAACTCGGCCGGGTTGGCGAACGACCACCGGCGCAGCGCGCGCGTCACCGCGAGGAGCCGGGCACCCGCCGGGGCGCCCGCTTTGGCGGCGGCCTCGTCGGCCTCCTCCATCGCGGCGCCCGACGCGTCGTAGGCGTCGATGACCAGTGCGGTCAACAGGTCGTCCCGGTGCGGGAACACGGCCTCGACATCGGTGACGGCGAGAGCGCCGGCGCGGGCCACCGCCTCCGGGGACAGCCCTGCGGCCCCCACTTCCGCCAACTGCCGGCGTGCGATGTCCTTGATCACGGTCATGACCTTCGTCGTCGCCCCGTCGTCGCCGTTCGAACTTGCTGCGGAATTCATGCCGGAACCGTACCCGCCGTCGGCAACACCCGTCAGTGCTGCCTCCGGAGCACCCCGGCCCGGCATCGAGATCCGGCCACGGCGCGGCAACGTGGCTGCGGCGGACGAGGCCGCAGGCCCTCGGAGGGCGTGACATGCAGGTCGAATCCGGCCGTGCCACTCTGTTCACACGGCCTCGGGGACCAGGCAGCCGCGACGAACGGAGCGCGCTGTGAGCAGTCCGATCCACTCCGTCCACCGCGCACCGCTGCGGCGGGGCCTGGCCGCCGCCTGCGCCGCACTGCTCTTCGTGGCGCTGCCCCCCGGTACGGCGGCCGCGGCGGATCCCTCCCCCTCTCCCTCTCCGTCGCCGTCGGGCGACGCGGAGCAGGGCCGGCTCGACCCGCGCATCATCGAGATCATGCGGAAGCCGCAGTACAGCCATGCCCAGTGGGGCCTGCTGCAGACCGAACCGGACGACGGGCGCGTGGTGCACAGCATGTTCCCCGGCCAGTTCTTCATCCCCGGCTCCACCGCCAAGCTGATCAGCGTCTCGGGCCCCTGGCAGACCCTCGGCACGGACCACCGCTTCGTGACCCCCCTCTACGCGGTCGGCGAGCGCAGCGGCACCACGCTCACCGGCGACCTCGACCTCGTCGCCCAGGGCGACCTCACCATGGGCGGCAGGACACGGCCCGACGGGACGGTCGCGTACACCGACCTCGACCACACCTACGCCAACGACTTCCCCGGCGCGACCCTCACCCCGGAGAACCCCCTCGCCGGGATCGACCAGCTCGCCCGGCAGGTCCGCGCGTCCGGCATCACCCGCCTCGACGGCGACGTGATCGTCGACAGCCGGCTCTTCCTCCCCGACCCCGTCCTCGACCCCACCCCGACGCCGCTGATCATCAACGACAACCTGATCGACCTGATGACCACCCCCGGGGGCCGGGCCGGCGCGGACGCCCGGCTGGACTGGCGGCCGAAGGTCGCCCCGTACCAGGTCACCTCCACCGTGAAGACCGTGGCGGCCGGCGAGCCGACCGCCGTCACGGTGACGGCCACCGACGGTGGCACCCGGATCCGGCTGTCCGGAACCATCGCGGCGGACGCCGAGCCCCTGCTGCGCACCTCACCGATCACCGATCCGGCCGCCTTCGGCCGCACCGCGCTGATCGAGGCGCTCGGCCGGGCCGGGGTGCGGGTCACCGCGGACCCGGCCGGCCCCAACCCGGTCGCCCGGCTGCCGCGCGACTACGCGGGGCGGCCGCGGGTGGCGGCGTACACCTCCCCGCCCTACGCCCAGTACGCCAAGCTGATCCTCAAGGTCAGCCACAACCTCGGTGCCAACCTCGGGATCTGCCTGATGGCCGTCACGACGGGCAGCCGCCAGTGCGAGGACGGCTTCCCGGTGCTCGCCGACTTCCTGGACCGGGCGGGCGTCGACCGCGAGCAGGCCCAGCTCATGGACGGCCGGGGCGGCAACCCCGCCGACCGCGTGACCCCCCGGGCGCTGGTGCAGATGCTGGCGTACTGGCAGCGCACCCCTGACGCGCGGCTCTTCCGGGAGGCCCTGCCGATCCTGGGCGTCGACGGGCTGCTGGCCGACAACTGCCGCAGCTGCCCGGCGCGCGGGAAGGTGTTCGCCAAGACCGGAGCGGCCGTCGGCGGCGACGCGCTCAACGACAGGCTGGCCGTCGGCGCCATCACGATCGCCGGCTACCTGGACAAGGGGGGCGGCCGCTACGACACCTTCTACGCGGGAGTCAACGGCGCCTCCACCCCGACCGCCGACCCCGCGGGGGTGCTGACCATCGCCAACGACCTCGCCCTGATCGCCGCCTACCTCCAGGAATCTCCCGCGTCCTCGCCCTCGCCCTGATCGGTGCCCGGGCCCGCTTCAGGGTCGGCGACCCGCCCGGCGGGGCGGTGGAGCAGGCCCCTCACACGGTGATCACCGTCTTGCCCACGAGCTCCCGGGACTCGATCGCCGTGTGCGCCGCCGCCGCGCGCTCCAGGGGGAAGGTGGCGCCGATCACCGGGCGCAGGGCGCCCTCGGCCGCCGCCCGCAGGGCCTGCGCCGCGAGTGCGGCGTGCTCCGGGGTCGTCAGCTGGACGTCCGCGATGCCGAGCAGGCGGACGTCACGGGCCGCCGCGTCCGCCGGGGTCACCGGGGCGAAGCCGCCCGTCGGAGCGCCGTGGGCCGAGAACCGCCCGCCGGTCCGGACCAGGGGGAACGCGGCCAGGCCGACCTCACCGCCCACCCCGTCCAGCACGACGTCCGCGCCCGCGCCGCCGAGCGCCTCGCGGGCCCGTTCCACCCAGCCGGGGTGGCTCGCGTTGACCACGGCGTCCGCGCCCAACTCCCTTACCAGCGCGGTCTTTTGGTCGCCACGGGCCACGCCGACGACCCGGGCGCCCGCTCCCTTCGCCAGCTGGACCAGTACGGTGCCCATGCCGCCCGAGGCGCCCAGGATCAGCACCTGCTCGCCGGGCCGCAGCGCCGTCGTGTCCAGCAGCCGGGCGGCCGTCACGCCGTCGTGCACCAGGGCCGCCGCATCGGTGAAGGAGACCTCGTCCGGTACGGCGGCCAGGCCCTCGGCCGGGGCCACGGCCAGCTCCGCGTAGCCCCCGCCGGCGATGCCGAGGGAGGCGACGACCCGGCGGCCCTGCCAGGCCGGGTCCACTCCCTCGCCGGTGGCGCGGACGGTACCGGCTATGCCGCCGCCCGGCAGGTAGGGCGCGGTCACCCGGAAGTGCTCGCGGCCCCACCCGCCGCGCACCTGGGTTTCCACGAAGATCGTGTCCACGGCGGCGACGGAGACCAGCACCTGTCCCGGGCCGGCCACCGGCTCGGGCACCTCCGTGGGAACCAGTACCTCCGGACCGCCGAACCCGATCGCCTGTGTCGCGCGCATGGCACTCACCCCTCCAACAGGGCCGCCGGCCTCTCCGGCGCCCGTGCAGTGAGCCTCGGACATCAAGTGCGGTTGAGGTCAAGCGGGGGCCGTCCGCCCCTCGGGGCGCCGGCCGCGCGGAGTTGTACCCCGCGTTCAGGCGGGTGTCAAGTCCCGAGATTCCGGAACATGACCCGGGGGTGCCGTCCGGGGCTTACTTGAGGAGCGGAAAGGAAACGAAGCGAAAGGTACAGACGGAAAACCTCGCAAAGGGATTCCTCCTCTCGCCAGTATCTCCGCACCGTCCCGGAAATCCGGGCAGGTCAATATCCCTCTTCATTCGGTAGGAGAAAATCATGAACCGCAAGATGCACACCAACAGCACCGTCCGCCCCACCCGCAAGGGCTTCCGCTTCGCCACGCTGGCTGCTTCGGCCGCTGTGGTGCTCGGAGGAATCCTCGTGCCGGCCTCTGCTGCGACGGCGGCTCCGATGCCCGACCACGTGCACTCGATTCTCCTCCCGACCGACGGAGGCGCCGGAGGCAAGGGCGGCAAGGGCGGGAGCGGCGGCCTCGTCGGGGGCGGTGGCGGTTCCGGCGGTGCCGGTGGCGGCAGCGTCAACGGTACCGGTGGTAAGGGCGGCCTCGGCGGCGACGGTGGCGACGGGTTCCTCGTCGGCGGTGGCGGCGGTGGCGGTGGCGGTGGCGGCGAGGGCCGCATCGGTGGCGCCGGCGGCGACGGCGGCAAGGGCGGCTTCGGCATCCTCGAAGGCGGCGGCGGTGGCGCCGGCGGCGGCGGCGGTGACGGGTTCCTCAAGGGCGGCAAGGGCGGCAACGGCGGGAAGGGCGGCTTCAGCTTCTTCCAGGGTGGTGCGGGCGGGGACGCCGGTGACGGTGGCTTCGGCGGCCTGATCGGTGGCCTCGGTGGCGACGCCGGAGCCGGTGGTGGCTCCATCTTCTAAAAGGCGCACCCGATCCGACGGGGTGGAGGCCCTCCCGGCCTCCACCCCCCGGTCCCCCCACCCCCCGACCCCCATCCACACCTCTTGTCCTACGAAAACGGAGAACCCCATGTTCACGTGCACCTGGCAGCGTCCGCTCATCCTGGCGGCGGCCTCCCTGGCCCTCGTCACCGGTACGGCCTGCGCCGCGCAGGCGTCGGAGTTCAAGGCCCCGGCGGGCACCAGCTCCTCGGTCGCGGCGGAGCAGCCCACGCACTGCGCCCTGGGTGGCCACGGCGGCGAGGGCGGCAAGGGTGGCAAGGGCGGCAGGGGCGGTCAGCCCGGCGAGCCGGGTGAGCCCGGCAAGCCCGGCGGAGTCGGTTGCTTCCGGTTCGACGACCTGCCCGACAAGTCGAAGTCCGACCTCTCGATGGTCGACAAGGTCCACATCGTGATGATCCTGCTGGTCGACGACTCGGACGAGATGAAGGAGAAGATCGCCAAGAAGTACGACCTCTCCGAGGAGCAGCTCGACAACCTGAAGGACGACTACCTCGAGGGCAACTGGTTCGCCCTGATGGGAGACGGCTTCTCCTCCTCGACCTGAGGCACGAATCCCCTCGGGGCGCTCCGGCCCGATGCGGCCGGAGCGCCCCGACTGTTTTACGCCGGCGGAATGGTCCACGGCGAGGAATTCGACCAACCGATCCGCGTAGCGGACATCAGTTTTCAGACAAGGGAGAATCTCATGCGCGTGCGATCTTGGAAGTTCCGTCTTGGTCTTCTCGTCTCGACGACTCTGCTCGGTGCCGGTGCGATGACGACGGCCGCCACGGCGGCGCCGGCGCTGCCGAGCCAGCCGGTCGAGGCAACCGTCACCCGGCAGCACGGTCCCGCCCCCGGCGGCGGTGACACCCAGACCGGCGGGAACCGCTTCGGCCGCAACGGGGCGATCGGCAAGTTCGGTGACCGGATGACCGGCAAGGTCAAGGTCGACAAGGACAGCGTCCGCGTCGGTGACAAGGTCTGCGCGGGCAAGTGCAACGGCTCGGTCAACGGCACCGAGGGCGGCAAGGGCGGCATCTGCGCCGGCCTCTGCAACGGCAGCGCCAACGGAGGCACCGGCGTGACGGGCCGGCCCGGCGGTGGCACCGGCGGGACGGGCGGCAACGGCGGAGTCTGCGCCGGCGTCTGCCACGGCAGTGTCAACGGCGGCGACGGAGGCACCGGCGGGGCGGCGTCGCCCGGCGGCGACGGAGGCGAAGGCGGCCTCGGCGGCGACGGCGGCCTGTGCGTCGGCATCGGCTGCGAGACCAGCGGATTCGGCGGTCGTGGCGGCAGCGGCGGCACGGGCTGACCCCCACAGGCAGCGCCACGCCACGGGTCCCCGGCACCACGTGCCGGGGACCCGTTCCGTTTCGAAGGGGCACTCGTATGGATCACTCGATAGACTTCAGACATGGAAGAGCGGCCTGGCGCGTCACTTCCGCACCAGAGCCGACACCGTCGCGTCGAGCGCGACCCGTTCAGCCATGTCGTCCCTCGGGCGACGCTCCATCGAGGACGGGGTCGGCATGATCGGCACCTTCGCCCACGGACATCGCGTCGGCGCCGCGCCGTCGTCCCGCCGGCCGGCCGAGGCGGGCACCTGATGGCCTCGGCACCCGACCTGAGCGTGTACACGGGCCGGCCCTCCGGCCTGATCGGCAAGCAGATAGCGGGCTACCGGGTGGAGCGCCTGATCGGCCGCGGCGGCATGGCCGTCGTCTACTCCGCCAAGGACCTGAGGCTGGACCGTACGGTCGCACTCAAGCTGATCGCGCCCGAGCGCGCCCGCGACGACACCTTCCGGCGCCGCTTCACGCACGAGTCACGGGTCGCCGCGAAGATCGACCACCCGCACATCGTGCCGATCTTCGAAGCCGGTGAGACCGACGGCGTCCTCTACATCGCCATGCGGTACGTCTCCGGGCTGGACCTGCGGGCCCTGCTGGACCGGGAAGGACCGCTCCCCGTCGCGAAGGCCCTGCGCATCGCCTCCCAGGTGGCATCCGCCCTCGACGCGGCCCACGAGCACGACCTGGTGCACCGGGACGTCAAGCCCGGCAACATCCTGGTCGCCGCGGGTACCGACAGCGACCACCCGGAACACATCTACCTCACGGACTTCGGCCTGACGAAGAAGTCCCTGTCGCTCAGCGGGTTCACCACGGCGGGGGAGTTCGTCGGCACCCTCGACTACATGGCGCCGGAACAGATCACCGGCCGCCCGGTCGACGGCAGGTGCGACCTCTACAGCCTCGCCTGCGTCGTCTACGAAACCCTCGCCGGCGGACCCCCCTTCGTGCGCGACGAGGACGTGGCGCTGCTGTGGGCGCACCAGTACGACCAGCCGCCGCCCCTGACGGAGAGGCGGCCCGAGATCCCGCCCGCCGCCGACGAAGTCCTGGCCAAGGCCCTGGCGAAGGTTCCGGAGGACCGCTACGACTCCTGCCTGGAGTTCGTGGGGGCCCTGCGCGCCGCCGCCGGAGTCGGCACCAGGCGGGAGGACGGCCCGTCGCACCGGGTGGAACCCCTGGAGCCGCCGCCGGACCCTCCGATCTGGGCCCTGCCGGTCTTCCACGCCCCCGCCGGCGGATCGTAGGGACCGCGGACCTCGGAACCGCAGACCTCGGAAAGACCTCAGAACCCGACCAGCGACTGCTCGGCCCAGATGGTCTTGCCGAGGGCGGAGTGCCGGGTGCCCCAGCGCTGGGCGAGCTGGGCGACCAGCAGCAGGCCCCGCCCTCCCTCGTCGAACGTCCGGGCACGCCGCATGTGCGGGGCGGTACTGCTCGCGTCGGAGACCTCGCAGAGCAGCGTGCTGTCGTCGTGGATCAGCCGCAGCTCGATCGGGGGCGCCCCGTAGCGGATGGCATTGGTCACCAGTTCGCTGACCACGAGCTCGGTGACGAAGGCGGCCTCGTCCAGCCCCCAGGCCGTCAGCTGCTCGGTGGTGTACCGGCGGGCCCGGGCGACGACGGACGGATCGGACGGCAGCTCCCAGACGACGACCTTGTCGGCGTGCAGGGCCCGGGTCCGGGCGACGAGCAGGGCGACGTCGTCGTCGGGACGGTGGGTCAGCAGAGCCGCCAGAACGCGGTCGCAGACCGTGTCCAGGCTGGCGGCGGGGCGTACGAGGGCCGCGAACATGCTGTCCAGGGACTCGTCGATGTCACGCTCGCGGGGTTGCAGCAGGCCGTCGGTGTACAGGGCGAGGAGGCTGCCCTCGGGAATCTCGGCCTCGATGGTCTCGAACGGCAGGCCTCCCAGGCCCAGCGGCGGTCCGGCCGGGACGTCCAGGAGGTAGGCGGAGCCCTCCGGGGAGACCACGGCGGGCGGGGGGTGGCCGGCCCGGGCGACCGTGCAGCGGCGGGTGACCGGGTCGTAGACCACGTACAGGCAGGTGGTCCCGATGCCGCCGGCGGCCTCCGCGGCTGCCCCTTGCTCGCCCTCGTCGGCGGACAGGTGGATGATCAGGTCGTCGAGGTGGGTGAGCAGCTCGTCGGGCGGCAGGTCGACGTCGGCCAGCGTGCGCACCGCGGTGCGCAGTCGGCCCATGGTGGCGGAGGCGCGGATGCCGTGGCCGACGACGTCCCCCACGACCAGGGCCACCCGTGCGCCGGACAGCGGGATCACGTCGAACCAGTCACCGCCCACGCCGGCATCGGTACCGGCGGGCAGGTAGCGGGAGGCGATCTCCAGGGCCGGATGGTCGGGCAGCGAGTGCGGCAGCAGGCTGCGCTGCAGCGTCATCGTGGTGGTGTGCTCGCGGGTGTGCCGGCGGGCGTTGTGGATGCTGACGGCCGCCTTGGACGTGAGCTCCTCGGCCAGCCACAGGTCCTCCGGGTGGAAGGGGTCCTGCCGCTGGTGCCGGCTGAAGACGGCCAGACCGAGCGTGGTCCCTCCGGCGCGCAGCGGCACCATCATCATCGAGTGGGTCCCGGAGTGGCCGATCCAGGCTGCCCCGGGGTCCTGGGCCACCCAGCGGGCGACCGCCGGGTCCGTGGTCGTGTACACGGCGCCGCGGCCCGCGGCCAGGCACTCGACGGGGGGTGACAGCGCCGGATAGACGGCCGTCCCGCCGACCGGGACCTGGGACTCCAGGCTTCCCTCCAGGAGCGAGCGCACAGCGATGTGGGTCACGGTGACCGGCCCCGCCGCCGGCCTGGAGGAGTGCTCGTCCGCGCGCGGGGGAGGCTCCAGCAGGTCGACGACCGCGAAGTCGGCGATCCGGGGGACGGCCGCGTCGGCGAGCTCCTCCGCGGTGCGCGCGCTGTCCATGGTGGTGCCGATGCCGGCGGTGTCGACGTCCGACAGGAGCAGCTGCGGCCGCTCACCGGCGGTTCCGCTCTTCTCGTGCGCGGCCAGACACACGGCGCGCACCCGTCCGTCAGCGTCCCGCAAGGGGGCCAGCGAGGCCGCCAGGCCCTGCTCCGTCCGCGCGCCCGTGGGACGGACGAAGACATCGACGTGCTGCGGCTCCCCCGTCTCCACCACCAGGCGCATCCTGCGCTCGGTCTCGTCGCTCACCGGATCCGGGGCGATCTCGGGCAGCCGCAGCCCGCGCATCTCGGTCTCCGTGAGGGACAGCGCGCGCTCCATGCCGGCGTTCGCCCGCACCAGGCGCAGGTCCGCGTCGAAGACCGCGAGGAAACAGGGGGACTGGGTGAACGTCCACTCCTTCAGGGCTTCGCCCCAGGACGTACGGGGCTCACCCGGCACGGCGGACACCACGAACCACTTGGTGTTCCCGCCCGTGGACGTCCAGCGGTGCGCGAGCAGTCTCACCTCCAGCCGCCTGCCGTCCCGGTGCCGCAGCGCCACGGTGCCGCTCCACCGGTCCTGCCCGGACGGGATCCGCCCCGCGCTCTCGTCGATGTCCTCGGCGTTCCCGGCGTTCCCGGCGTTCTCTGCGTTCCCGGCGCCGTCGGCGAGCAGGCGGGCGGCGGGCAGTCCCACGATCTCGGCGGGCGCGTAGCCGAGCAGCCGATGGGCGTCCTCGCTCCACTCGGTCACGATGCCCTCCTCGCTGAGGGTGGCCGTGGCCGTGTAGGTCGATCCGTCGGAGGCGTTCGTCTCCGCCGGCCGC
Organism: Streptomyces sp. NPDC048424; assembly: GCF_040651555.1. Lineage (NCBI taxonomy): Bacteria > Bacillati > Actinomycetota > Actinomycetes > Kitasatosporales > Streptomycetaceae > Streptomyces > Streptomyces sp. NPDC048424. The sequence continues at coordinate 44,457 of NZ_JBEZKE010000028.1, forward strand.
TCACCAGGAGAGGTGGGAAGTTGCTCCATCGCCGCTCATCTCGCCCTCGCTAGTTCCCTCGCCGTGCTTCCACGGCAACCCGCACGGCCAGGGGCTCCACTGACAAGCATCATCCGGCGGGCCAAGGAGCACCAACGCAGTGCTGCCAAGGGGGTGCGCTCAGCCCGCCGGACCCGGGGAGGGCGCGAGGACGAGGGCGAGGACCGCGTCCCCCTCCCGCCACACCATCGCGCGGCGCCGTCCGCTGAGCACGGGCGGCCGGAGGCCGAGGATTTCGACGCGGCGCGGAGCGGCGCCGAAGATGCTGCTCCGGTCGGCCTTGACCGCGGCCTCCTTGAGCGCCCAGGCGCCGGCCAGGGCAGCGGGCCGGTCCGTCCCGATGCGGGAGAGCTCCCCGGGGGAGAAGACGTGGTCCGCGACACGGCGTACGGCGGCGGCCGAGGCGGTCTCGCACAGGTCCACTCCGACCGCTCCGGGTGCGAGCGCCGCGGCGACGTGGCGGGCGGTGTGGCTGATGGAGACGCGCACGGCCGGCACCGGGCTGCCGCCGACGACGACGTACGGGCTGCCGTCGGCCCGGGGGAGGACTTCCACCTCGTCGGCCGGTGCCGCGAGGGCATCGCCGACCAGGCGCTTGGCGAGCAGCCGGCCGGCCGTCCACTCGGCCCGCCGCCGGGCCGGCAGCGCGTGGACCACCCGCTGCTCGGCCGGGGACAGGAACGGGGTCTCGTCGAGGTCGGCGAACCGGGCCACGAGGAGGCGGGCTCCGCCCCATCGGTGGATGTGGCCCGGCGTGATCGGCCGGAAGGCGGCGTCCACGACGGCGGTTTTCATGGCGATGGTGCTCATGGCGGTGGTGTTCACGGTCGCGGGGTCAGGCCGCGCGGGCCGTGGTCAAGTGCCGCAGCTCGTGCTCCAGCGCGGTCACCGCGTGCCGGATCTGGTCGGGGGTGTGCTCGCAGGTGATGAAGAAGCGCAGCCGGGCCAGTTCCTCCGGTACGGCCGGATAGAGGATCGGGTTGACGCTGATGCCCTGCTGGAACAGGGCCTCCGCGAGCCGCAGGGCCTTCAGCGAGTCCCCGACGATGCACGGGACCACCGGTGTGTCGTGGCTGTCCCCGACGTCGATCCCCGCATCGCGGGCGAGGCGGACGAACAGCGCGGCGTTCTCCGCGAGCCGTGCCACGCGCTGCGGCTCGGCGCGCAGCAGGCGCAGCGCGGTCAGGGACGCGGCGGTGTCGGCCGGGGTCATACCGGCGCTGAAGACGAAGCCCGGAACGGTGTAGCGCAGGTAATCGACGACCGAGCGCTTCCCGGCGACGTAGCCGCCACAGCTCGCCAGCGCCTTGGACAGCGTGCCCGACCACAGTTCGACCGCCGAGCGGTCGATGTCGAAGTACTCGCCGATGCCGCGTCCCGTCGCACCGATCGTCCCTATGCTGTGCGCCTCGTCGATCATCAGCAGCGCGCCGTGCCGGCGCTTGACCTCGACGAGGGCGGGCAGGTCGGCGATGTCGCCGTCCATGCTGTAGACGCCCTCGATGACGACGAGGACCCGCCGGTACTGGTGGCGGACCTGCGTGAGGATCGAGTCCAGGGCGGCCGCGTCGTTGTGCGGGAAGGGCCGCCGGGTCGCGCCGGAGAGCTTGCACCCCTGCAGGATGCTGTCGTGGGCGAGCGCGTCGTGGATGACGAGGTCCCCGGGGCCGACGAGGTGGCCGATCACGGTGACGTTGGTGGCGTGCCCGTTGGCCAGCGTGACCGCGGCCTCGCACGAGAGCCGGCCGGCGAGTTCCGCCTCGAGTTCCAGGTGGAGCGGACGGCTGCCGGACAGCAGCCGGCTGGCCGACACCGAGGTGCCGCAGCGCTCGATCGCGTCCCGGGCCGCCTCGTTCACCTGGGGGTGCGTCGCCATGCCCAGGTAGTTGTAGCTGGAGAAGGAGAGGAGTTCCCGGCCGTCGACGACGGTCGTGTCCGTCATTCCGCGTTCGTGGACGAGGAAGTACGGATTGGGCACCCCCAGCCCGGTGAGTGCCGAGATGCGCTCGCCGTGGGCGGTGACCTCCGGGAAGCACTCGATCCGCGTGTGCTCTTCGGGCAGCGGCGCGGTCGGCGGGTCGGCCGCCGGCGCCGGCGGGCTCTCCTCGCCGTGGCCGGCCCGCTGTACGGGGAAGCCCTCGGGCGCGGTGGCGGGTGTCGCGGCGGCCGGTGCGGCGGCCGGTGCCGCGTCCGTGCCGCAGTCGTTCGCGATCATCGCCGCGATCCTCCCGACGGTCGGCCGGTCGGCGGCGCCCTCGTCGAACGTCCACTGCGGCCACTGCCGGGCGAGGGCGGTGAACAGGTCGGTCAGCATCAGCGAGTCGAAACCGAGCTCGTCGATCAGCAGCTGGTCGACGCGCAGGTGACTCACCGGGAAGGCACTGATCCGGGCCACGTGCGCGAGCACGCCTTCGGTGAACTCGTCGATGTCACCGGCCGGTGAGGGGGCGACGGGCACCGGCGCCGGTCCGACCGGCTCGGTCGCCTCCGCTGCCGGGTCCCGTACGGGAAGCGCCTCGGTGAGCCGGGCGAGCAGCGTCACCTGCTGCCGGACCAGCTGGAGCAGCTCACCCATCGGGTCGTTCGCCGGGTCGTTCGCCGCGGCGGCCGGCGGGGCGGCCACGGGGGCGTCGATCGGGGCGTTCATCGAGGTCTCCTCGGGGGATGCGGGCGGGGGCGGCAGGGCGGTGGCGCAGGCGTCCCTCTTCGTGGCGGGGCGCCCGCGCGGCACCCAGTAGGACTGCGTGTCGAGCTTCGCCACCGGCAGGTCCAGCAGGCGGCGCTCCTCCTCGGGCACCAGGGCGCGCGGGTCGACCGGGACGCCCAGGACCGCGAGCCGGGCGAGGGCCCGTACGAAGCCGCGCCCGCCGTCCGGCGCCACCTCGCCGGCGGGTACGACGTGCACGTCGCCGTGGCCGGTGAGGTTGCGGCGGACCGAGGTGAGGAGCGAGCTGCCGCCGGTCACCTGGAGGAAGACGCGCGCCCCCTGGTCGTAGGCGGTCCGGACGGCGTCGCCGAAGCGGACCGGAGCGGACGCGTGCCGGGCCCACAGTTCGCGCAGCTCATCGGGGTCGGTGCAGACCTCCGCGTGCACGGACGAGACGAACGGCAGGGCGGGGCCGGCGATGCGGAGGGCGGCGAGGTCCGCGCGTACGGTCTCCTCGGCGCAGGCCAGCCGGGGCGAGTGGAAGGCGTTGGACACGTCCAGCGCCACCGTGACCACCCCGGCCTCGGCGCAGGCCAGCCGCACCGCGGCGAGCCCCTCGGGCGTACCGCTGACCACGACCTGTCGCGGCTGGTTGAAGCAGGCGAGCCACACGTCGTCGATGCCGGTCATGAGCCGGCGGCAGGTGTCCTTGTCGGTCTGTACGGCGAGCATCCCGCCCCCGAGGCCGGTCTCGGCCTCGCGGAGGGCCGCGCCCCGGTGGACCAGCAGCCGGACGGTGTCCTCGTCGGTGAGCGCTCCGGCCGCCGCGGCGGCGGCGAACTCCCCGACGCTGTGGCCGAGCGCCAGGTCGGGCGCGACGCCGCAGTGGCCGAGCAGCCGGGTCGCGGCGATCTGTACGGTGCCGAGCAGCGGCTGGCACACATCGGTGCCGGCGAGCCGCTGACTGAGCTCCTCGGGGTCGCCGTGGGCGGTCGGGGCCTCGCCGTACAGCAGGTCCGCGAGGTCGAAGCCGGCGTCGCGGCGGGCGACGGCGCTGAGGACGTTGACGTCCGTGCGGAAGCCCGCGAACCGTTCGTAGAGGTCCTGCATCATGCCCGGCCGCTGGCTGCCCTGACCGGGGAAGAGGAACGCGATGCGGCGTTCGGCCGCCGGCAGGGGGGCGTCGGCGGCGTAGGCGCCGTCGCCGAGGTCGCCCCGGGCGCCTTCGGCCAGCTGCTCGCGGGCGTGGCGCAGCCGCCGGGTGAACTCCTCGGTGTCGGCGGCCACGATCGCGAGCCGCGTCGTGAGCGGCTCGCGCGCGCCCAGGGTGTGGGCCAGCGCCGCGATCGGCACGGGGGCGGCCTGCTCCACCATGTCGAGCACCTCGTCGATGTGCCGTTCCAGCAGCTCGGGGCTGCCGGCCGAGAGGAGGAGCAGCTGGGGCCGGGGGCCTTCGGCGCGTACCGGGACGTTGCCGCGGGCGGGGGCCGGCTGCTCCTCGAGCACCACGTGCACGTTCGTGCCGCCGAAACCGAAGGAGCTGACGGCGGCACGCCGCGGGGTGCCGGTGGCCGGCCAGGGCCGTGCGGTGTCGGCGAAGCGCAGGCCCGCGGCGGAGACGCCCAGGTCGGGATGGGGTGTGGTGACCGGCTGCGGCACGATCGTGCGGTGGTGGACGATCAGGGCCGTCTTGATCAGCCCGGCGATGCCCGCCGCGGACAGGGAGTGCCCGATGAGGGCCTTGCCGGAGCCGAGGTAGGACAGCGAGGGGTCGTCGTCGGGGTACTCGGTGCGCAGCCGGCGCAGCGCCTCCACCTCGGCACGGTCGCCCGTGGTGGTGCCGGTGCCGTGGGCCTCGATGAAGCCCACGGAGGAGGGGGCGACCCCGGCGTCGTCGTAGGCCCGGAGCATCGCGCGCAGCTGGCCTTCGGCGGTGGGGACCAGCGGGCCGGGGGACGCTCCGTCGTTGGCCGAGCCGATGCCCCTGATCACCGCGTAGACGCGGTCACCGGCGGCGAGGGCGTCGGCGAGCGGCCGTACGACGACGGCGCCGGCCCCCTCGCCGAGGACGAAGCCGTCGGCCGCCTCGTCGAACGGACGGCACACCCCGGTGGCGGACAGCGCGCGGAGCCTGGAGAAGCCGACCAGGCCGTCCGGGGTCAGGTTGAGGTACACGCCGCCGACGACGGCGATCCGGCAAGTGCCCTGGCGGAGCTGGGCGATCGCCTGGTCGAGGGCGACCAGCGAACCGGAGCAGGCGGCGTCGACGGTGAAGCTGGGGCCGCCGAGGCCGAAGTGCCGGCTGACGGTGCCGGACGCCATGTTGAGCAGACTCCCGGGCAGGGTGAAGGAGTGAATGGTGCCGAGCTCGGCCGCCTGCTCCCTGATGGCGTCGAGGCCGCCGGGGCGGTCCGCCGCCTCCGAATCCTCGGCCAGGGAGATGGCCCGCAGGGGAGCGGCCATGAGGTCCTTGTAGTCGGACACCGACACTCCGAAGAAGACCCCGGTGTTCTCGCGGTCGAAGTCGCCACGGCCCATCCCGGCGTCGTCGAGCGCCTCGCGGGCGATGTCGAGCATCAGCCGGTGCTGGGGGTCCATGGACCGGGCGCGCGCGGGCGGCACCCCGTAGTGCAGGGCGTCGAAGCGGTCCACGTCGTCCAGGAACGCGACCTGGTCGGTGTACGCGGCGTTGGGGGCCGAGCGGTCGCCGGGCCGGTGGAAGGTCTCGTGGTTCCAGCGCTCGGCCGGGACGGCGGAGAACTGGCGTTCCCCGCTCAGCAGGAGCTTCCAGTAGGCGCGGATGTCGGGGGCGCCGGGGAAGCGGCAGCCGAGTCCGGTGATGGCGATGTCGGTCATGACGGGTCTTCCTTGTCGTGATCCCCCGGGCGGGGGGTGGGGTCTGTCGGAACGGGGTGTGGGGGTGCGGGACTCACGGGGACCGGGGTGTACGGGGACGAGGCCTGTGCCCGGTCGGTCAGCGGCCCGCGGGTGCCCGCGCGTGGGGGCGGGCGGGCGTACGGACCGCGACGCGGCCGTGTGGGGGACACCGGCCCGGTGGGCACCTCCGGGGCGGGGGAGGAGGGGACACCGGGCGCGGCGCCCTGGGCCTCAGCAGCCTCGGTGCCCACCAGTTCAGGCCGCCCGCCAGCCGCATGAGCGCCGGTACGAGGACTCCGCGGACGAGCGTGGCGTCGAGCAGGACGCCGAGGCCCGCGCCGATCCCGAAGAACTGCAGGAGGGACACCTGGGAGGTGCCGAAGCTCAGCAGGGTGAAGGCCAGCAGGGCGCCGGCGGTCGTGACGATCCCGCCCGTGCGGGCGATGCCGGAGACGATCGCCGTGCGGTCGTCCTGCCCGGCGTCGTGCGCCTCCTTGATGCGTGCGAGGACGAACACCTCGTAGTCCACCGACAGGCCGAAGACGATGCAGAACAGCAGCACCGGCATGGTCGTGCTGAGCGGTCCGGGCGTGAAACCGAGGAGGTGGTGCAGATGGCCCGACTGGAAGATCCACACCATGGCCCCGAGGACGGCCGCGAGGCTCAGGGCGTTCAGCGCGATCGCCTTGATCGGCAGGAGCAGGCTGCGCGTGAAGCCGAACAGCAGCGCGAAGGTGGTCAGGGTGATCAACGAGAGCGCCAGCGGGATCCGGTCTCCCACGGTGGCCTTGGCGTCGACCAGGACCGCGCTCGGTCCGCCGACGAGGACCTCGGCGCCCGCCGGGACGGGAGCGGAGCGGATGTCGCGCACGAGCTGCTGGGCCGCGCGAGACTGGGGGTCGGCCAGCGGCACCACGGAGAGCCCCGCCGGGCCACCGCCGGCGGCGGACCCGGCCGCGGAGCCGGACACCGCCGCCTTCTCCCCGGACCGGAAGCTGCCCTCGGCACCCACGACCTGGGCGACCTGCGGGAGCGCGGACAGCCGGCGGGCGTAGTCCTCCCGCGCCGACGGGGACGCCGTACCCGTGACGACGACCGTGAGCGCGCTGGAGCCCTTCATGTCGAACGAGCCGCGCACCAGGTCCCCGGTCTGCCGGCCGGCCGCGCTCACCGGCAGCGCCCGGTCGTCCGGAGTGGCGAAACCGGCGTGCGCGAACGGCGCCGCGAGCACCAGCAGCAGGCCGATCACCGGCAGCGCCGCGACCAGCGGGCGGCGTACGACGATCCGCGCCAGCCCCTCCCAGAGGCGGGATCGCGAGCCGCCGTGGACCCGGCGGCGCCACGGCACGGCCCAGGCGTTCACCCGCTTGCCGAGCAGCGCGAGCAGTGCCGGCAGTACGGTCAGGGCGCTCACCGCCGCGATCACCACCACGGCGATGCCCGCGTAGGCGAAGGAGCGCAGGAAGTACGGCGGGAACACCAGGAGCGTGGCGAGTGCGGCGGAGACCGTGGCGGCACTGAAGACGATGGTGTGGCCCGCGGTGCGCACGGTCCGGATGGCGGCGTTGCGCGGCCGGTACCCGTCGGCGAGCTCCTCACGGAAGCGGGAGACGATCAGCAGCCCGTAGTCGATGCCCAGCCCCAGGCCGAGCGCCGTGGTGAGGTTCAGCGCGAACACGGACACGTCGGTGACGGAGCCGAGCACGCTCAGGACCAGCAGCGTCCCGGCGATCGCCAGAACGCCGATCAGCAGCGGCAGCGCGGCGGCCACGACACTGCCGAAGACCAGGACCAGCAGGATCAGGGTTCCCGGCAGGACGACGGACTCGGCCCGCTTGAGGTCGGATTCCGAAAGGTCCTGGAGCTCGGCGTCGACGAGCGCCGTCCCACCCACGTGCAGGGTCAGAACCGTCTCGGGAGCGCCCGGGCCGGTCAGTTCCCGCTTCAGCTCCTTGACCCGGGCTCCGAGCCGCTCCCCCTCGCCGTCGACGTGCGCGACCAGCATGGCCGCGTCGCCGTCGCGGCCGCGCAGCTCGGCCGCGCCGCCCGTCCAGTACGAGGTCACCGCGCTGACGTGCGGCCGGGCGGCGAGGCGGCCGGTCAGGGCCTCGCCCTCGCTCCGGGCCGCAGCGTCGTCGACGGACCCGCCGCGGGTCTGCGCGACGACGACCAGGTTGGGGGACGCCCCCAGGCCCTCGGCCGCCAGCTGGGCGGCGCGGCTGGACTCGGAGCGCGGGTCGTCGTATCCCTGCGACTTCAGCCGGCCGGTCGCCTCCGCGCCGAAAACGGCGGACAGGACGAGGAACACGAGCGCGGCGAAGAGCACGAGTCGGGGGCGACGGGTCACGAAGACCCCTGCGCGACGGGACACGGAAGGCTCCGATCCGGGTGGAGTATCGGTCCTGCACTGGCGCAGGACGGTCGATTTCCACCGTGACCGGAGGAGGAGCGGGTTCGTAGCCCCGGCTGTTCGTACCTTGACAGGAGCCGGGGCGCCCGCTCTCGGGCCCGCGGAGCCCGTCACCAGCGCCTCCGCTCGCCGTCGGACCGGCAGGTTGTCCACAGGTTCCGGTGAGCGGAGCAGGGGTGTCGGTGTGTGCCGCTAGGCTTCTCGAATGGCCGCTCCGGACACCTCCCACGAAATCTCCGATGCTCTGCAGGTGCTGCACCGCGTCTTCGGTTACAGCTCCTTCCGCGGTGAGCAGCAGGAGATCATCGACCAGGTCGTCGGCGGCGGTGACGCCCTCGTCCTGATGCCCACCGGCGGCGGCAAATCGCTCTGCTACCAGATCCCGGCGCTCGTCAGAGACGGCACGGGCGTCGTGATCTCGCCGCTCATCGCGCTGATGCAGGACCAGGTGAACGCGCTCACCGCCCTCGGGGTGCGGGCCGGGTTCCTCAATTCCACGCAGGACCCCTACGAGCGGCAGGCCGTCGAGCAGGCCTTCCTCGCCGACGAGCTGGACCTCCTCTACCTGGCCCCCGAGCGGCTGCGCACCGAGGGCACCCAGCGGCTGCTCGACCGGGGCAAGGTGTCGCTCTTCGCGATCGACGAGGCGCACTGCGTCGCCCAGTGGGGCCACGACTTCCGCCCCGACTACCTCGCGCTGTCCATGCTGCACGAGCGCTGGCCGAAGGTGCCGCGGATCGCGCTGACCGCGACCGCCACGGAGGCCACCCACGCCGAGATCGTCGCCCGGCTCGGCCTGGAGGACGCCCGGCACTTCGTCGCCAGCTTCGACCGGCCGAACATCCAGTACCGGATCGTCCCGAAGGGCAACCCGCAGCGGCAGCTGCTGGACCTGATCCGTACCGAGCACGACGGGGACGCCGGAGTCGTCTACTGCCTCTCGCGGGCCTCGGTGGAGAAGACCGCGGCCTTCCTGGCGGAGCAGGGCATCGACGCCGTGGCGTACCACGCCGGAATGGACGCCCGGACGCGCGCGGCCAACCAGGCGCGCTTCCTGCGGGAGGAAGGGGTCGTGGTGGTGGCCACGATCGCCTTCGGCATGGGCATCGACAAGCCGGACGTGCGTTTCGTCGCGCACCTGGACCTGCCGAAGTCGGTCGAGGGCTACTACCAGGAGACCGGCCGCGCCGGCCGTGACGGAGAGCCGGCCACGGCGTGGCTGGCCTACGGCCTGCAGGACGTGGTCCAGCAGCGCAAGCTCATCGAGGGCTCCGAGGGGGACGAGGCGCACCGCCGGTCCCTCGGCATGCACCTGGACGCCATGCTGGCGCTCTGCGAGACGGTCGACTGCCGCCGGACGCGGCTGCTGGAGTACTTCGGGCAGTCGGGCGAGGCGTGCGGCAACTGCGACACCTGCCTGACCCCGGCCGAGTCCTGGGACGGGACGGTCCCGGCGCAGAAACTGCTGTCCACGGTGTGGCGGCTCGCGCGGGAGCGGCGCCAGAAGTTCGGCGCCGGCCAGATCATCGACATCCTGCAGGGCAAGAAGACCGCCAAGGTCATCCAGTTCGACCACGACGCGCTCTCGGTGTTCGGCATCGGAGCCGATCTGAGCACCGCGGAGTGGCGCGGTGTCGTGCGCCAGCTGCTGGCGTCGCGGCTGCTGGCGGTGGAGGGCGACTACGGGACGCTCGTGCTGACGGACGACAGCGGCGAGGTGCTGGGCGGGCGTCGCAGCGTCCCGATGCGCAAGGAGAAGGCGCCGGCCGGCCCGGCGAAGAGGGAGTCCGGGTCGCGCTCCGGGAAGGGCGCCCGCGTCCCCGTCGACCTGCCGGCCGGGGCCGAGCCGTTCTTCCTGGCGCTGCGCGCCTGGCGGGCCGCGACGGCACGCGAGCAGGGCGTACCGGCGTACGTGGTCTTCCACGACGCGACGCTGCGGGAGATCGCGACGCGACTTCCCACCACCGAGGCGGAGTTGGGCACCATCGGCGGGGTCGGCGAGGCCAAGCTCGCCAAGTACGCCCAGGGCGTCCTGGACACCCTGGCGGAGTGCAACGCCACCACCCCTGCCCCCGCCGCTGCGGCCGCCGGGCCGGGGCCCTCCACCGCCGCACCGCCGGCCGGATCGGCCCGGCCGGCCCCCGGCGGCCCGCCCGACGAAGAGCCGCCCTACGACCTGGACGAGGAACCGCCGTGGGAGGACTGGCAGTAGCCGGTCCGCAGTGACCGCCCCGGAGCCCGGCAGGCACACCACCTGCCGGGCTCCCGCGGTCAGGATCCGATCGGGTGCCGGGCCAGGAAGCGGGCCAGCTCTTCGGCGACCGGCCGGGACCGTTCGATGTGGAGCAGATGGCCCACCCCGTCGATGACGCACTCCTCGATGTCGGGCACCGCCGAGCGGAGGAACGCCGCGACCTCCACCCACAGGGGCAGGGTGGCGCTTCCCCGTACGGACAGCACCGGCCGGCGGATCGCCGCCGCCTCGTCGGGCCCGAACCGCCATGCGCCCAGGGCGGGCAGCTCGACCCCGAAGAACGTGTCGGCGTCCTTGACCGCCTGCTCGACGCTGCCCGGCACGCGCTCGTCGAGCAGGGCCCGGCACCGTTCCGGTTCCATGCCGCTGACCAGGGACAGGAACAGTCCGAGGGCGCGTTCGGGGTCCCCGTCGGCGTACGCCTGGAACGCCGGCGCCGCCTGGGCGAAGAACGCCTCGCCCGCGGGCACCGACAGCAGCGAGAGCTCCAGCAGGGTGACCGTGGCGATGCGGTCGGGGCGGTCCTGGGCGAGCTGCGCGGCGACCGCCGCGCCGCTGGAGTGTCCGGCGACGTGGACGCGCTCGATACCTAGGCGGTCGAGCAGCGCGAGGGCGTCGGCGGCGTGATCGGCGACGGAGACCGGCCCGGGGGTGTGGGTGCTGCCGCTCCAGCCCCGCTTGTGATAGCGGATGAGCCGGTGGTTCCCGGCCAGTGCCGGTTCCGCGACGAGCGGGGCGAACCCGTCGGCGAGGACCGGGCTGATCAGCAGGACCGGCTCCCCGGTTCCGCGGATCTCGTGTTCCAGCCGGATGCCGTTGACCGTGATGGTGTCCATGATGTCCTCCACTGAGGTTGTGGCTCACCATGGAGGCGTAAGCGGGCCCGTTACCGCCGTAACCCGCCCGCCCCCCGGGACCACCGGCACGGCGAAGGAAGACCTCCATGACTCATGCCTCCGGCGACGGGACCGCGCTGGAGCGGGCACGCAACGCCGCCGCCGGCGGCGCGTGGGCGGAGGCGTACGAGGGCTATCTGGCGGCCCGGGAGGAGGCGGGCGGGCTGGGCCCGGCAGAGCTCGCCGAGTTCGCGGGCGTCGCCTACGCCGCGGGACACCTCGACGTGACGATCGAGACCTGGGAGCGGCTCCACGCGCAGCTGGCCGGGCTCGGCGAGGACAACGGGGCGGCCGGGGCCGCCGTACGGGTGGCCATGCACCTGCTGTTCGACACCGCGCTCATGGCACCGGTACGGGGGTGGCTGCGGCGTGCGGAACGCCTCCTCGACCCCGCCTCGGAGACCCCCGCCCACGCGTGGTTCGCGGTGGTGCGCACCTTCGAGCGGTTCCTCAGCGGCGACCTCGACGCCGCCCGGGACTGGGCCGGGCGGGCGATCGGAACCGGCTCGCGCACCGATCCGGCCGCAGCCGCGCTCGGGCGGGTGGCGCAGGCCCGGCTGGTGATCCTCGACGGAGACGTCGAACAGGGTCTGGGGCTCCTCGACGACGCCGGGACGGCAGCCATGTCCGGGGACCTCGACGCGCTGTCGACCGGAGTCGTCTACTGCGAGCTGGTGTGCGCCCTGCAGGGCCTCGCCCAGTACGACCTGGCCGAGCAGTGGACCGAGGCCATGGAGCGCTGGGCGCGCACGAGCGCGATCGGCAGCCTGCACGGCCGGTGCCGCGTACACCGGGCCGAGATCCTGCGCCTGCGCGGCCAGTGCGCCGGCGCCGAGCGGCAGGTGCTGCTGGCCTGCGACGAGCTGCGCCCCTACCTGCGCCGCGAGCTGGGCTGGCCGCTGACCGAGCTGGGCCGGATCCGGCTGCGGCGCGGCGACCTGAGCGGGGCCGAGGAGGCGCTGCTCGCCGCACACCGCCTCGGATGGGATCCCGAACCCGGGCTCTCGCTCGTCCGGCTCGCCGGCGGCGACATCGACATGGCCGCCGCCGCGATCCGGGAGGCGCTGGACCGTCCGCTGCCGGTGCCGTCGAAGGAGCTGCCGCCCACCACCGGGCTGCGGCGGGCGCCGCTGCTGGACGCCCAGGTGAGGATCGCCCTGGCCCGCGCCGACGTGGAGACGGCACGCGATGCGGCCCGCGAGCTCGCGGAGGTCGCCGTCCGCTTCGAAAGCAGCGCGCTCGCCGCCGCGGCCGTGCGGGCGCGGGGCGAAGTCCTGCTCGCCGAGGGCGACGCGACCGGCGCGGCGGCGCTGTTCGCCGATGCCGTCCGTGCCTGGAGCGAGCTCGGCGCCCCCTACGAGTCGGCCGAGTGCCGGCTGCGGCTCGCGGACGCCCACGGCGCCCTGGGAAACCTCCCGGCCGAGACCCTGGAGCGGGAGACGGCGCGCACCGAGCTGGAGCGGATCGCCCGCGCGCCGGCCGCCGACGAGCCGCCTACGGCCCCGCCCGAGCCGAACACCTTCGTCCGGGAGGGCGACTACTGGAAGGTCGTCCTCGACGACCGGCGCGTGAGCGTCCGCGACAGCAAGGGCATGCACCACCTGGCCCGGCTGCTCGCCGCGCCGGGCCGGGAGTTCCACGTCCTCGACCTCGTGGCCGCCGACAGCGAAGACCCCGGCGCGGCCGCCGGGCTCGCCCGGGCCGGCGACCTCGGCCCCCTCCTGGACGACCGGGCCAAGGACATGTACCGCCGAAGGCTCGCCGAGATCGAGGAGGACATCGAGGAGGCCCGCGCCGACCACGACATCGCCCGGCGCGAACAGACCGAGCTCGAACGCACCTTCCTGATCGACGAACTCGCCCGCGCCGTCGGCCTCGGCGGACGCGACCGCCGCGCCGGCGCCGCCTCCGAACGGGCCCGGGCCGCCGTCACCCAGGCCGTCCGCAAGGCCATCGGCCACCTCCGCGAAGCCGCTCCGGAGCTCGCCGACCACCTCGACCGCACCATCCGCACGGGGACCTACTGCGCCTACGTTCCCGACCCGCGCGTCCCCTCCCCGTGGTCCGTCTGACCAGGGGCGCCGCCGGGCGGGGTCATCGCCCGGTCAGGTGCGGCGCGGGGCCAGGACGCAGAACTCGTTGCCCTCCGGATCGGCGAGCACCACCCACGTCACCTCGGGGCCCTGCCCGACGTCGGCCGGGCGCGCGCCGTGCGCCAGCAGGCGCCGTACCTCCGCCTCCTGGTCGTCGGGGCGGAAGTCGAGGTGGAGGCGGTTCTTCACCGTCTTGGTGTCCGGCACCGGTACGAAGAGCAGCCCCGGCAGCCGTTCGGGGGCCGGGCGGATCTCGTACTCGTCCGGATCGTCGTTCACGACGACCCATCCCAGGGCCTGCGCCCACCAGTGCCCCAGGGCGGCCGGGTTCCCGGCGTCGACGACGAGCTGCTCCCACTCCAGTGCCATGCGCCGAGCCTAGGCCGTCCCTCTTGCCCGCCCCGCGCCGCCACACGCACCGGTCGCACCGCGGGGTCCCGGCCGGCCGGTGCGGGGCCGGCCGGGACACCGGGCTCAGGCGAGGTCGAACCGGTCGAGGGTCATCACCTTGTCCCAGGCCGCCACGAAATCGCGTACGAACTTCTCACCCGCGTCCTTGGACGCGTAGACCTCCGAGAGGGCCCGGAGCTGCGAGTGCGAACCGAAGACGAGGTCGACGGCGGTGGCGGTCCACCTGGCCTTGCCCGTGGCGACGTCCTGGCCTTCGAACACGTTCTCCGCCGTGGCCGACGCCTTCCACTGCGTACCCATGTCGAGCAGGTTGACGAAGAAGTCGTTGGTCAACGTCTCCGGCCGCTGGGTGAGCACGCCGTGGGCGGCCCCGCCGAAGCCGGCGTTCAGGGCCCGCATGCCGCCGACCAGGACCGTCATCTCGGGCGCCGTCAGGGTCAGCAGGTTGGCGCGGTCCAGCAGCAGGGTCTCCGGCGCGAGCTTCTCACCCGCCGGGAGGTAGTTGCGGAACCCGTCCGCCCTCGGTTCGAGTACGGCGAACGCCTCCACGTCGGTCTGCTCCTGCGAGGCGTCCGTGCGCCCCGGTGCGAACGGGACCGTGACGGCGTGGCCGGCCTTCTCGGCGGCCTGCTCCACGGCCGCGCACCCGCCCAGGACGATCAGGTCGGCGAGCGACACCTTCGCCGCCCCGGCCTGCGAGCCGTTGAAGTCCTGCTGGATCCCCTCCAGGGCCCGCAGCGTCTCGGTCACCTCGGGCAGGGCGTTGACCTCCCAGTCCTTCTGCGGAGCCAGCCGGATCCGTGCCCCGTTGGCCCCGCCCCGCTTGTCGGTGCCGCGGAAGCTCGCGGCCGCCGCCCAGGCGGTGGTGACCAGCTGGGAGACGGACAGTCCGGAGGCGAGGATCCGGGCCTTGAGGTCGGCGATCTCCGCGTCCCCGACCAGCGGGTGATCGACCGCGGGCACCGGGTCCTGCCACAGCTGCGGCTCCGGGATCCACGGGCCGAGGTAACGCGAGAGGGGGCCCATGTCGCGGTGCAGCAGCTTGTACCAGGCCTTGCCGAACGCCTCCGCGAGCCGGTCCGGGTTCTCGTGGAAGGCCTTCGAGATCGGCGCGTAGACCGGATCCAGCTTCAGCGCGAGGTCCGTCGTCAGCATCATGGGAGCGTGCCGCTTCGACGGATCGTGGGCGTCGGGCACCGTGCCCTGGGCCGAGGGATCCTTGGGCGTCCACTGCTGCGCACCGGCCGGGCTCGTCGTCAGCTCCCAGTCGTAGCGGAACAGGTTGTCCAGGTACCCGTTGTCCCACTTCGTCGGCTCGGAGGTCCATGCGCCCTCGAGCCCGCTGGTGAGCGCGTCGACGCCACTGCCGGTGCCGTACGAGTTCTTCCAGCCGAGGCCCTGCTGCTCGACCGGGCAGGCCTCGGGTTCCGGACCGATGTAATCGGCCCCGACCGCGCCGTGGCACTTGCCGAACGTGTGGCCGCCGATGATGAGCGCGGCCGTCTCCTCGTCGTTCATCGCCATGCGCTTGAACGTCTCGCGGATGTCCCTGGCGGCGGCGATCGGATCCGGATTCCCGTTGGGCCCCTCCGGATTGACGTAGATCAGTCCCATCTGAACGGCGCCGAAAGGACCGGTGAGTTCGCGGTCGCCGCTGTAGCGCTCGTCTCCGAGCCACGTGTCCTCGGGCCCCCAGAAAACCTCCTCGGGCTCCCAGATGTCCTCTCGGCCGAATCCGAAACCGAACGTCTTGAATCCCATGGATTCCATCGCACAGTTACCGGCGAAAACCAGAAGATCGGCCCATGAGATCTTGCGGCCGTACTTCTGCTTCACCGGCCAGAGCAGACGGCGCGCCTTGTCGAGGCTCGCGTTGTCCGGCCAGCTGTTGAGCGGGGCGAAGCGCTGGGCGCCGGAGCCGCCGCCGCCCCGGCCGTCCTCGATGCGGTAGGTGCCCGCGGCATGCCAGCTCATCCGGATGAAGAGCGGCCCGTAGTGGCCGTAGTCGGCGGGCCACCAGTCCTGCGAGGCCGTCATCACCTCGAACACGTCCTGCTTCAGCGCGTCGAGGTCCAGGGAGGCGAACTCTTTCGCGTAGTCGAAGTCCTCACCCATCGGATCGGACAGGGGCGAGTTCTGGTGGAGAACCTGAAGGTCCAGCTGATTCGGCCACCAGTCCCGGTTCGTCCGGGGGCGAGTCGGCGTGGGGGCCGGGGCGGGGATGACTGGGTTCTCGCTTTCGCTGCCGGACACGTCAGTCCTTCTTCCTGTCTCGGTGTTTCCCTCTGCTCACGAACGGCGCCGATAATCGAGCGCGTATCGGCGTCCGTATGGTCGCGCACCGCAGACCGCGCAGCCACGAGAACACGCAGAAGGTGACGGAAGCGGAAGTGGAACGGGAATTGTTTTCCGGCTCGGCTCGGCCCGGCGCGGCCCCCGGGCTCAGAGCCCGGCGACCTTGGAGCTCGCCGACAGCTCGTAGACCAGGGTGACCGTGCGCCGGCCGCCGGGCGGGAGGGCGACGTCCCAGCGGGCGATCCCGTCGGCGTCGACCACCTCCGGCGGCGGGGAGCAGGCCTCCTTGCGCAGCCGAACCTCCACCGCCGAGACCTCGGAGACCGGGATCCGCTCCCGGAGCACGACCACCCGGTCACCGCGCTCGCCGGGGGCGGAGAACCGGGACAGGTGCAGCCGGACCGTACGGGTGACCACGGTCCGCTGCATGATCCCGGCGGAATCGCGGGTCTCCTCGGCCTGCCGGACCACCCCGTGGTCGTCGCAGCTGCCGAAGGCCAGCTCGACGGGGGTGCCCGGGGCGGAGAATTCCAGTGTGCCGCGGCCGCTGAACCCGCTGCCGCGGACCAGGTCCACGGGACCTGCGAGCAGCGCGTGACCGGACAGGTTGTCGAACCGCACCACCTGGGTGACCAGCGGCGAGACCTCCGGTGAGCAGGCGTACTCGCTGCTCGCGGCCGTGGTGAAGACGGACAGCGGCACCCGGTGGGCGCGGCCGTCCCCGGGCACGGACACCGGCGCGGGGGAGTGCAGCACGCGCGCCTCGCCGCCGTCGTCCACCCCGGGCAGGCCGAGCACCGGGGCCGGGCCGAGGGTCCCGATCTCCTCCTCGCGCAGCTCGACGTCGACCGTGCGGCGCTCCGCCGCGGAGCGGTCCGTCAGCGTCAGCCGGTCCTCGTCCAGCCGCGGCGGATCGGTGGCCAGCGCCGAGCGAGCCGTCGACAGGGTCAGCCGTACGTCCGACCAGTCCTCCCCGGTGCGCTGCCAGACGACCGCGTCCGTTTCCAGGGTGAGGGCGTCCCCGTCGAGTACGGCCCGGTAGGCGGGCCGCCACAGCGCGCACGGGGTGAGGTGGCTCAGGCGCAGCCCGACCGGCCCGGCGACCGCGGTCTCCACCGTCAGCTCGACATGGGCGAGCAGCTCGGGGGGCTCCTCCTCGGAAAGGTCCATGGCCCGCTGGACGGCCCCCAGTTCGGCGCCGAGGGCGGTCAGCCGGGCCTCCTCGGCCCGCAGTTGCTCGCCGTACGTGTCGCGCTCGGCGTCCAGCCGGTCCAGTTCGCGGGTCCAGCGGGGCCGTTCGGCCTCTCCCGAACCGGCGCCTTCGCCGATGTCCCGCAGCAGGTCGGCGGTGAGGCGGCCGAGCAGGTCGAGGCGGGCGCGCAGCCGGTCGCGCCGCTGCCCGGTGGCCAGCCGCTCCTCTTCGAGGGCGTGTACGCGGTGGCGCAGCGCGGAGCCCTCCTCGGCGGACGGCAGTGGCCCGCGCGGGGTCCAGCCGCGGACGATCCGCACGTCGAGCACGGTCGCCGGGTGTTCGGCGGTCAGCTCGGCATGGAGGGTGCGGTCGACGGCCAGCGCACTGACCGGGCCGAGCCGCAGCCGCTGGACCCCGGCCTCCAGGTCGAGCACGGCGGTGCGCTCGACATGGGCGCGGTCCTCGAGACAGGTGACGGCGGTGACGGGGAGGGCGATCGGCTTCGGGGCCGTGGACATGGGGTGCGTCAGCTCCTGCGGTTGCCGCCGGCCAGGGCCTTGCCGGTCGGGATGCGGATCTCGTAGCCGCCGTCGAGGGCGGTGGTGGCGCCTGCGGGCAGGTCCAGCCGCCAGACGCGGGTGCCCGGGGCGTGGTGTTCGGGCCCCGTGCCCTCCTCGGGCACCGTCCAGTCGGCCCGTTCCTCGATGCGGACGTCCGGATCGGAGGTGACCGGAACCCGCTCGCGGACTTCGACGGTGACGGGCCTCGCCAGCCCGTTGGCCAGCTCCACGTGCACGCGGTGGTCGAGCACGGTGGTGTTGTTGCGCAGGCCCGAGGTCGACTCGCGCAGGTTCGTACGGCGGGTGACCCGGATGCCCTCGGCGGACCCGAGCCCGACCCGGCGGACCCCGCCGGGGGCGAGCGTGGGCAGCGCGGCGGTCAGCAGGAACTCGTCGTCGACGACGACCTCCACCGGGCCGGCCAGCAGCGCCTGGTCGGTGGCGTTGGAGAGGACCAGCGTGGCGTACACGGTCTGCTCCACGGACGGCACGCAGAGGTACTCGGTGCGCAGGCCGACCGGGACCTCGGCGACGGTGACGGTGTGCCAGGTGCCGTCCGACGGGACGTCGGCGCGCGCGGTGGCGTCGAAGCGGTGGTCGAAGGACCCCGCCGACTCGCGGGGCCGCACGGCCCGTCCGGGCAGCGGCAGCGAGGCCACCGACTCGGCGCGGCGCCGGCACTCGGCCGCCACCGGGTCGACGGGCGAGCCGGGGAAGAGCCGGCCCCGGCGGCCCCCCTGCTCGTCGGGGCCGCACAGGACGAGGGCGGAGTAGTCGAGTTCGGCGCCGCTCGGCTGCGGCGGACCGGCCACCGGCTCCGGAGGGGGCGGCGGCGGGGCCCCGCCCGGAGCCGCGGGAGCCGGGGGCGCCATGGCGGCGGGGGGCATCGCGGCGGGGGCTCCCGCGAAGGACCGGGCGGCGGAACGCGACCGGGAACCCGGCCGCGGGGCGGCGGGCTGCGCGGGCGGCGGCAGCGCGAAGTCGGGCATCGCGCCGCCGTAGCCCTGCGGTGCGGGTGGCGGCGGAGGCGGTGGCGGAACGGCGCCGTACCCGGAGCCGCCCACGAACGTCTCGGACGTCACGGAAGTCACCGACGGCACCGAAGTCACGTAGGCCGCGGCAGCCCCGACGGAGGCGGGGGCGGGGGTCGGGACGGGGCGCGGGCCGGCCGCCTCGTACCCGGCGAACAGGCCGGAGAGCCCCGCGGGAGGCTCGCGCCAGCCGGAGGGCGCGGGGGCGGGCTGACGGCGTCCGATCCGGACCGAGCGGAGCTTCGGCAGGTCGGTGCGGCGCCGGAGATCGGCGGTGGCCAGGGCGATGCGCACCCCGGTCCAGTCCTCGCCGGTCCGCTGGGCGACCGAGGCGCGCAGCACCAGGTGCCCGCTGTCGTCGCCCTGCCGGTGGGTGAGCCGGTAGGCCGGCACCCAGATGGCGCCCGGAACCCCGTACTCCAGCTCCAGTTCCACCTCGTCCTCACCGGCGCCCACGAGGGTCAACGCCGCGCAGACCGTGGTCTCCACGTGCGAGGAGGGCGCGTCGGTGGAGGCACGGGCGAACCGGTCGGCGGCGACGGAGAACGCGTGGTCGGCGATGCGCAGCTCCTCCTCCAGCTCCACGAGGCGGGCGTGCAGTGTCGCCAGCCGCTCGTCGACGAAGTCGGCCAGTTCCAGCCACGCGTCGACGGGGGTGCGGCGGTGCGGGTCGTCGCGCTTGCGGGGAGGCGGCACCGGGTGGAGGGTCCGGACCTCCTCGATCAGGCTGAGCTGCCGGTTCCGGCGTCCCTGCGCCGCCGCGTACGCGTCGCCCAGCCGCTCGGCCTCGCGCCGCAGGGCGTCGGGCGTGCCCGCGCCGAGCGGTTCGGCCTCGACCTCCACCCGGGCCTCGGTGACGCGCACCCCGGGAGCGCCGAGGACACGGGCCCGCAGCGAGCCCGGGTCCAGCGAGCGGGGCAGCCCCGGCACCCGTACCCGGCCGTCGGGGGGCACGCTGCCCCGGGCCAGGCGGCGGCAGAGGGCGCCCTGCGCGTACACCACGACCGAATCGAGGGTCGTCGCCCCCCAGACTCCTGCCGTCCCTGCCGTCCCTGCCGTCCCTGCCGTCCCTGCCGTCCCTGCCGGGTCTGCCGTTTCCGTCGTCATGTGCTCCGCCCCCGCCGTGCCGATGGGCGAAGCCTACGCCCGGGCCCGTGCGGGCGTGGTGCCGTGGTGATCTGCGCGCGGGCACGCGGTCGGCCGTGACGACGACTCAGGCGATGCCGTAGCGCGCCTCGATGCCCGCGATGAGCAGGCGCATGCCCTCCTCGAACCCCGTGGCGAAGTCCTGGAAGAGTTCGGCTCCCGCGGCTGCCGCCAAGGGGAACTCCGCCATGCGCGCGGCGCGTTCGTCGACGTCGAAGCCGTCGCGGCGGTCACCGGGGAGGGGTTCGACCCCTTGTTCCTCGGTGACGAAGCCGAGCGTGAAGTAGTAGGCCGTGGTGAGGGCCCGTACGGCCTGGGTGGGCTCGAAGCCGGCCGTGACGAAGGCGCGGAGGTTCTCCTCCAGCTGGACCGCGTGCTCGGTGCCGGTGAAGCGGGAGCCGCTGTAGACCTTGGCGCCGTCGCGGTATCCGAGCAGGGCGGCCCGCAGTCCCGCGTTGAAGACCATCAGCTGTTCCTGCCAGGTGGCGCCGGAGGGGATCCGCTGCCCGGCGACCATCCGGCGGTACATCTCGGTGGCCATTTCGTCGAGGAGTTCCTGCTTGTTCTTGAAGTGCCAGTAGAGGGCCGGCGCCTGGACGTCCAGCTCCTTGGCGATCGCGCGCAGGGTCAGTCCGTCGAGGCCGACCTCGTTCAACAGCCGCAGCGCGGTGTCGACGGCCTGCTTCTTGTCCAGCTTGGGGGGTTTCCGGGTTGCCACGCTTGACAGCTTAACACCGTTAAATGCA
The DNA here is from genome assembly GCF_040651555.1 of Streptomyces sp. NPDC048424. Lineage (NCBI taxonomy): Bacteria > Bacillati > Actinomycetota > Actinomycetes > Kitasatosporales > Streptomycetaceae > Streptomyces > Streptomyces sp. NPDC048424. The sequence goes on from NZ_JBEZKE010000028.1 coordinate 65,054, forward strand.
TGCTGGTGATCGCAGCACTTAACAACGTTAAGGAGAATGCCGTGAACACGCACACCCATGCCCACGCACCCGTCCACGCCCTGCACACCGACGTGCTCATCGTCGGAGCCGGCCCCACCGGGCTCGCGCTGGCCATCGACCTCGCCCGGCGCGGCATCGACGCCGTCGTCGTCGAGCGGGCCGCTTCCCTCTTCCCGGGATCGCGCGGCAAGGGGTTGCAGCCCCGCACCCTGGAGGTGCTCGACGACCTCGGCGTGCACGACGCGGTCCGGGCGGCCGGGGCCTCGTACCCGGTCGGCGTGATCTGGCAGGACGGCGTCCGCACCGGCGAACACCGGATGTTCGACGCGGCCGTGCCGGCCGAGGGCGCCCCGTACGCCGAGCCCTGGATGGTGCCGCAGTGGCGGACGCAGGAGATCCTCGCCGCGCGGCTCGCGGAGCTGGGCGGGGAGATCGCCTTCGGCCGGGAGCTGGCCGGCATCGAGCAGGACCCGGAGGGAGTGACGGCCACCTTCGTCTCCGGGCCGCCCGTCCGGGCGCGGTACGCCGTGGCCGCGGACGGCGGCCGGTCCACCGTGCGGCGGGCGCTGGGCATCGGCATGACCGGCGAGACCGTGGACCCGAGCCCGATGCTGGTCGCGGACGTCCGCATCGAGGGCCTCGACCGCGACCACATGCACGTCTTCCCGCCGACCGAGGGCGGGGGCTACCTCGCCATCTGGCCCCTGGCCGCGACCGAGGAGTTCCAGGTGGTGGCGGGGTTCCCGGAGGGCACCGAGCCGGACCTCTCGCTCGACGGGATCCGCAAGGTGATCGGCGCCCGCTCGCACCTCGCGCCCGGCGACGTGACGCAGGTGCGCTGGGCCTCGGACTTCCGGCCGCGGGCCGCGATGGCCGACCGCTTCCGCGACGGCCGGGTGTTCCTCGCCGGAGACAGCGCGCACGTGCACTCGCCCGCCGGCGGGCAGGGCCTCAACACCAGCGTCCAGGACGCGTACAACCTGGGCTGGAAGCTGGCCGCCGTGCTGAGCGGGGAGGCCCGTGCCTCGCTGCTCGACACCTACGAGGAGGAGCGGCTGCCGGTCGCCGCCGAGATGCTCGGCCTGTCCACCCGCATCCACCGCGGCGAGGCCCGGCGCGGCGAAGCCACCCGGCAGCTCGGCATCGGCTACCGGGCTTCGGCCCTCGCGGTGGAGACCCGAGACGGCCTCGCCGAGGAGGCCCTGCAGGCGGGTGACCGCGCACCGGACGGGGTGCGCGGAGGCCTCCGGCTCTTCGACGAGTTCAGGGGAACGCACTGGACGCTGCTGACGGTCGGTGCCGGTTCGGACGTACCCGGCCTGCCGGACCCGTCCGCATTCCCCGGGCTGGCGGAGGTCCGTACCGTCCGGATCCCCTCGTACGAGGCGTACGGGGACGGGGTGTTCCTCATCCGCCCCGACGGCTACGTCGGCTGGGCCGGCACGACCGCGGAGGGCCTGGCCTCGTACGCGGCCGGGATCGCAGGCTAGGCCCTTGCCCGTCCTGGGTGCCGGTGCCGGTGCCGGTGCGTCGGCTCGGGGGCGCGTCAGCGGTCGTCGCGCATGTCGTCCAGGTCCTCCTCACGCAGGTCGTGCATCACGTCACGCATCGTCGCGTCCTCGCGGCCGCGCTCGTGCGCGACCTCGTCGGGGCTGCGCGGCCGGCCGCCCGTCTTCAGCTGGTCCGGTTCCGGCGACCGCCCGCGGATCCGCTCGCCGCGGCCCGTGTCCGGCGTCTGGTGCTTGTCTGCGCCCATGACGGTTCACACTCCTCGCGGGATTTCCCGGCAACCGGCGCCTAACCCGTCAGGCCCCCGCCAAACACGCGCCCCGGCCTCCGCCGCCGAAACGATCATGTGTTCATTCCGTGAAGGGGTTCACGAGAACATGTGTGCGAGATGGAGGCGGTGCGGAGGGCCTATTAAGAAACCTTGTTGAAGAAGCCCTTACCCCTGGTTCGCCCTTGATTTGCTCCTGTCAATCGGAACAGGGTTCTCCAGAACGTTTGACGCCCCACACGTCAACACGAGGAGAACCCTCTACATGGCAACTCACAAGCGATCCAACGCCCTTCGCAACGCGGGCATAGCCGCGGGCGCAGCAACTGCGGTTGCGGCGGCCCTGTTTGCGAGCCCCCTCGCCGGGGCGGCCACACCGGCCGAAGGCACGGTGCACGGACTCGGCGCCCCGGACGCCGTGGACGGCAGCTTCGTCGTCATCCTCGACGCATCCGCGAACAAGGAGGACTTGGCGAAGAAGTACGGCGGCAAGCTGGAGCGCTCCTACGGCTCCCAGGTCAACGGATTCTCCGCGTCCGGCATGACGCCGACGGAGGCGAAGCGGCTCGCCGCGGACCCCGCCGTCGGCACGGTCGTGCAGAACAAGCGCTTCCGCATCAACGAGACCCAGGAGAAGCCCCCGTCCTGGGGCCTGGACCGGATCGACCAGGCGGCCACGGCCGGCGACCAGAAGTACACGTACCCGGACGGCGGCGGCGAGGGGGTGACGGCGTACGTCATCGACACCGGTGTCCGGATCTCGCACAAGGACTTCGGCGGCCGCGCCGCTCACGGTTTCGACGCGGTCGACAACGACGAGACCGCTGACGACGGCAACGGCCACGGCACGCACGTGGCGGGCACCATCGCCGGCACCGCCCACGGCGTCGCCAAGAAGGCCAAGGTCGTCGCGGTGCGGGTGCTCGACGACAACGGATCCGGTACGACCGAGCAGGTCGTGGCGGGCATCGACTGGGTGACGAAGAACCACTCCGGGCCGTCGGTCGCGAACATGAGCCTCGGCGGCGGCGCCGACGAGGCGCTGGACGCGGCCGTCAAGCGGGCCGTCGCCTCCGGCGTGACCTTCGCGGTGGCGGCCGGCAACGAGTCCTCCGACGCCGGTCAGGGCTCGCCCTCCCGGGTGCCCGAGGCCCTCACGGTGGCGTCGAGCACCGAGGACGACCAGCAGTCGGACTTCTCGAACTTCGGCTCGGTGGTTGACCTGTACGCGCCCGGTTCGGAGATCACGTCGGCCTGGAAGGACAGCGACACGGCCGTCAAGACGATCTCCGGGACGTCGATGGCCTCCCCGCACGTGGCGGGCGCCGCCGCCCTCTACCTGGCGGCCCACCCGTCGGCGACACCCGCCGACACGGCCGCCGCGCTGACCGGGGCCGCGACGAAGGGTGCCATCAAGAACCCGTCCTCCGGCACCGCGAACAAGCTGCTGAAGGTAGCGCCGTAACGCGGTACCGGGTTCCTGCGGGAGCGCGGTGACCGGGCGGCCCTCCACACCGTGGAGGGCCGCTTCGGCGTGCGTACGGGCATCAGGGGCGCGCGTTGAGCTCCGCGACGATCGAGGCGGGGGTGTGGCCGCTCCCGTCGGACAGCCGGTGGAAGTCGACGGAGACGTAGTTCGGATCGCGTCCCCCGGTGGCCGTCCGGCACTGCCCGGCGATGCGGTCCCGGAGTTTGGCGCCGTTGTCCAGGGCCGCCGTCATGACGGTGGGCACGTTGCGGTGGTGGCTCATGGTGAACAGCCGCCGGAATCCCGGCTCCTGACGGTCCAGTGGCAGGTCGGACCAGCGGCTGACGCAGCTGAGGTCGTTGCCCAGGTCGCCGAGGCTCCAGTAGTTGCTCACCGTCCAGGACTTGTCGTACATGACGCCCAGGTGCTCGCGGTCGGAGCGGTCGGAGAAGATCAGCAGCCGCTTGCCGGCGGTGACGAGGTCGGCCACCTTCGGCCAGCCGTGCCCGCGCACGTCCCACGCGTCGGGCCGGAACACCATCTCGGGCAGCCCCCTGACCCTGCCGAGGGACTGCGCCAGCTGCTCGGCGCTGACGTAGTCCTCGAGGAAGACGGTCACGACCTCCTGCGGATGGGCGGCGAGGAAGTCCACCACGGTCTGCATCGTGCCGTGGAAGGACTGCCGGGGGAGCGCGTACGTGGCCCCGGCGAAGGTCTTGCAGTCGCCGTGGCACAGGTAGACGTCGCTGGGGTAGCAGTCGCTGCCGAAGCTGATGACGCACAGCCAGGTGCTGCGCTCGTACCAGTGCGTGTCCAGGCTCAGGCCGCGGACGCCGTTGTCGAGCTGGGCGCGCACCGACTCGGCCTGGTTCACCGAACTCCACCGGGAGTCCTCGTAGTTGGTGAAGGCGTTGTGGGTGGTCAGGAAGGCGGCCTCGTCCAGGCGCCGGTCTCCCCAGCGGGCGGCCGCGGCATCGGCCGCACTCGTGCCCGCCGGGGCGGCGACGGGGGAGGGGGTGCGGGCCGGGGTCGAGGCGGCCGCGGCGGTCGCCGTGCCGAGCAGGGCCAGCAGCAGGAGGCCGACGAAGGCGCGGCGGCCGGAACGCCTCCGGCGGGGCCCGCGCACCCGGAGTCTTAACATGCTCATGTCAATCATGGGGCGGAGGGTAGCGCGCCGGCCCCCGATTGCGGAGTCCCCGTACGCACACGGCCCCGCGCGGGGCCACGGGAGGGCGGCGCTCACGCCATGCCCTCCCGTGCGCCCCGGCCGGATCAGGCGGGTGACGTGGTCAGCGCACCCTTGCGCACGGCCGGTGTGACGAACCGCGGTTCCCGGTCCGGCAGCGGGTGCTCCCGTACGGGCGGCGCGGACGCGGCGGTGCCCGTCAGCAGTTCGATCAGGGAAGTACGGGCACGGGCGACGCGGGAGCGGACGGTGCCGATGGGACAGCCGATGGCCTCGGCCGCGTCGGCGTAGGGCAGGCCCAGGAGCTGGGTGAGGACGAAGGCCTCCCGGCGTTCGGACGGGATCGTGGCCAGGAGTTCGGCCAGCGCGACGCCCTCGTCGAAGCCCGGCACGTCGTGCGGCTGGGTCTGCTCGGCGGCGGTCTGCCAGTCGTACCGGTCCGAGAGCCTGGGCCGGGCCGCGGCGTGGCGGAGGCTGTCGACGACGGTGCGGCGGGCGATGGACAGCAGCCAGGTTCGTGCCGAGGACCGGCCCTCGAAGCGGGGAAGGGCGGCGAGGGCCCGCAGGAACACGTCCTGGGTGAGGTCGTCGGCTGCCTGGGTGTCGGCGCTGAGGTAGGCGACGTAGCGCCAGACGTCCCGGTGCAGTGCGCGGACGAAGCGGTCGGCCTTCGCGGGGTCGCCGTCGCGGGCGTCCAGGGCCAGTCGGGTCACCGCCGCGTCGGCGGTGTGCCGGTCCGGCTGCTCGACGGCGGGACGGTTCTGGGTGGGCAGGGCAGGAGTCATCGCCACAGGTCCTTCGGGGAAGGGGAGGCCGGCGCCGCGCGGGGGCGGGGCCGGTGAAGGGTGTACGGCCTGCCGGAGGGCAGGGCCGAGGCCCGAGGCGCGGAGGGCGGGCGCGAACGCGGTGCCGACGCGTGCTCGGGGAGCCGGCTGTCAGACGACAGCGGCTCCCGTCGGGGGACCCCGTGAGGTGATGGCGTGGGAGAGGAGGAGCCGGCGCAGTGCGTGGCGCCGGCGGGCGCGGCGTACGAGGACGCGCGGCGGGTGCGGTGTCGCGGCCGGCCGGAGGAGCAGGCGCAGCGGAGTCCAGAGCCATCCGGCGACGGCGCGCAGGATGCGGAAGGCGGCGCGCTCTCCGTAGGCGAGCCACAGGCCGCACAGCACCGCGGCCACGAGGTGGGCGGCGAGCATCGCCGTCGGCGACATGCCGCCCATGTCGTGGCCCCCGCCCGGCATCGCGGTCCCCGCGGACACGGCGCCGGCCATCTCGTGCACGGCGTGATGGCCATGGGCGGTGGCATCGGAGAGCGCGGTGCCGGGGGGTGGCCGGAAGACCAGCCCGCCGACCCCGGCCTCGTTGACCACCTTCAGCGCCTCGCGCGGGGAGACGGCCGAGGTCGCCCCGTCTCCGCAGGTCAGGTACTCCGCCCACTGGCGGGCGAACGAGGTGCCGGTGGGCAGGGAGGGGTGGACCAGGGACTGGGCCAGGGAGAAGCCCGCGTGGAGCCCGGCCTGGACGGTGACGGCCGCGGTGGTGACGGCGAGCAGCCCGCGCTCGCGGCCGGCGAAGGCCCAGGCCGCTCCCGCCGTGCCGGCGAACGCGGCGGACAGGGCCCACCAGGGCACCGCCGTACCCGACATGAGGATGTGGCCGGTGGCCGCGAGCAGCACGCAGAGGGCTGCGAACATCGCAGCCCGTACGACTCGTGAACATCGGCCCGGGTTCATGGCGGGGCTCATCCTCGCACCAGCGTCCGGGACTTCGAAGAAGGCTGCGCACTTCTGGACAAGTTCTGGTGGACGACCCGGCCGTGCCTTGAGCGCCCGCGTCGTGTGAGCCGGACCACACGACGCGCAGGGAACTCAAGGCCCTTGCCGGCCGACTGACTGGCCGGTCGCAACGATGTGCGCGCAGCGTGGGGAAGGAGCCATCAGTGGCGGTGGAGGAACCCGGGACCGTGCCGGCGCGCACCGACGAGGGCACGGGAAGGTCGCTGACGGCGCTGCTCACGTCCGCCATGGCGTTCTCGATGCTCCAGCTGTTCCTCCTCGGGGCCCTGGGCCCGCGGCTGGTGGACGAACTGGGAGTCTCGCCCGCGGTCCTCGGGCTGACGACGACGCTCGGCTTCGGGACGGCGGCCCTGCTGTCTCCGGCCGGCGGCCGGATCGTGGACCTGATCGGTCCGCGTCGCTCGCTGGTCGTCCTGCTGCTGGTGTCGGCCGCGGCGCTCGCCCTGATCGGCGCCGCGCCCGGCACCGCCGCGCTGTTGGGCGCCGTCGCACTGGGCGGCGTACCGCAGGCGCTGGCCAACCCCGCCACCAACAAGGCCATCATGCGCGTCGTCCCGCCGGCCCGGCGCGGTGCGGTGACCGGACTCAAGCAGTCCGGCGTCCAGCTGGGCGCCTTCGTGGCCGGACTGCCCCTCGTGCTGCTCGCGGGCGGGATCGGCTGGCGGGGCGCGGTGTGGACGGCGGCGGGCGCGGCCCTGCTCGCCGGGGGGTGGGCGCTGCGGGCGCTGCCCGACGATCCCGCGCCGCCCCCGACCGGCCCTCGTGCCCCACTCGTTCCCCGGGGGATGGTCGCCTGGCTGGCGGCCTTCTCCCTTTTCCTCGGGGCCGGGATCGCCTCGGTCAACACGTACCTGGCCCTCTTCGGGGCGCAGCGCCTGGGGATGGGTCCGACCGCGGCCGGCGCCCTGGTCGCCGTACTGGGCGTGGCCGGGATCGCCGGCCGGATCGGCTGGTCGAAGGCGGCCCGGCCCGGGCGGGCCGAGTGGCTGCCGGGATGGCTCGCCTGCGGCGCGCTCGGGGCGGCGCTCCTCCTGGGCGCCGCGCTCGTCGCGGGCCCCTTGGTGTGGCTCGGGGCCGTCGCCGTCGGTGTGTTCGCCGTGTCCGGGAACGCCGTGTCCATGGTGCTGGTCATGCAGCGGGCCGCTCCGGGCCGGGCCGGACAGGACTCGGCGCTCGTCGCGGCCGGGTTCTTCGGCGGATTCGCCCTGGGGCCGCCCCTGTTCGGGCTGCTGGCCGGGAGCGGCCGGTACGGCCACGGGTGGCTGCTGGTCGCCGTGGAGTTCGCGGCGGCGGGAGCCGTCGCGTTCGCTTGGGCCGCGCGGGACCGGCGGAAGGCCGCCTCGTGAACGGCGCGGTGCCCACGGATTGGGCCGAAAACGCCCTCGCGGCCGTCATCGGGCGGGTGAGCGTGACCGAGGCCCAGGTCGGCGAACGCTTCCCGCTCTACGCGCAGCCCGACGACGGGCGGTGGACGAGCACGGCCCGAGGCTCCTGGACCGGAGGCTTCTGGGCGGGGCTGCTGTGGCTGCGCGCCCGCTACACCGGTACCGACGCCGACCGGCGGGCCGCCGCCTGGTGCACGGCCCGGCTCGCCCCGTGGGCGGACGCCGACACCGCCACCCGGGGACTGATCTTCTGGTACGGGACCTCGCTCGCCGGGGCCGACGGCGAAGCCGCCCGGCTGCGGGAACGGGCCGCCCGGGCCTGCCTGTCGGCCTACGACCCCGCACTCGGCCTGGTTCCCTGGGGCGAAGCACTGGGCGGGCCCCGGCTGCTGGCCCGTGTGGACGGGGTACCGGGGATGGTGCCCCTGCTGGCGGGCGCCGACGCGCGGGGGACGGCCGCCGCGGCCGCCCACCTCCACCGGCACCTCGACCTCTGCCTCGGCACGGGCGCCGAGCGGCACCCCTGGCTGTGGCCCGCCCGCCTGTTCGACGAGAGCACCGGATGGCAGCCCTGCGACGATCCCGCGCCGGGCTGGAGCCGCGGTCAGGCCTGGCTGCTCCTGGCCGTCGCCGACGCCCTCGTACGGCCCGACGTCGTGGCCGATGCCCGCGCCCGGCTCGACGAGGCGGTCGGACAGCTGCTGGCGCAGGGGGAGGTGCTGGCCGGGCGGCTGGTACCGCCGGCCGACGCCTCCCGGCCCGCCGGCCCCCTGGACACATCGGCCGCCGCGATCACCGCGGTGGCCCTGCTGAAGCTCGCACGGGTCCCGGGCCCCCGGGCGCAGGCGTGTGCGGACCGGGCCGTGGCGATCCTGAACCGCCTGGCGCAGGCCCACCTCACCGGCGCGTGCTCCGGCCGCCCGCCGGGGATGCTCCTGGACGGCTGCTACGACGCGGCGAAGGGGCTGGCGGTCCGGCACGAGCTGATCTGGGGCGACTTCTTCCTGGCGCTCGGCCTGGCCGCCCTGGACGGCCTCGTCGACATCACCCGCGTGTAGGCGGCATCACCCGCGTGGAGCGGCCCCCGCGCCGTAGTCGCGCAGGACGCGGCGGGCCACGGTGGTGATGTGGAGTTCGTCGGGGCCGTCGAGGATGCGGGCGGCGCGGCCCGTACGGAAGAGGCCGGGCAGGGGGGTGTCCGGACCGAGCCCGGCGGCGCCGTGGACCTGGATGGCCGAGTCCGTGACCTGCTGGAGCATCCGCGCGGCGGCGACCTTGGCGAGTCCGACCTCCGTACGGGCGTCCTGCCCGGACGCGATCAGGTCCACCGCCTCGTGGACGAGCAGCCGGGTGGTGCGCAGCGCGAGCAGGGCGTCGAAAACGTGCTGCTGGACCAGCTGTTGGTCGGCGAGGGGGCCACGGGAGCCGCTGCGGGTGGCGGCCCGTTCACACATGAGGTCGAAGGCGCGCCGGGCCTGGCCCAGCCAGCGCAGGCAACGCAGCGTACGGCCGAGCAGCAGCCGCTCACCCGCGATGGCGAGGGCGTCGCCGGGCTCGCCGAGGAGGTGGTCGGCGGGCACCCGGACCCGGTCGAGTGCGATCTCGTACTGGCCCGCCCCACCGAGCACGGGGAGTTCGCGGACCACCCGGAAGCCGGGGGAGGAGGTCGGCACCAGGAGCAGGGAGAGCCCCGCGCGGTCGCCGGCGGTTCCGCCGGTGCGGGCCATGACGGTCACCAGGTCGGCGCCCGCGGCGCCGGAGGTGAACCACTTGCGGCCGGTCACGCGCCAGCTGCCGTCCGCCAGGCGTTCGGCGCAGGTGGCGGTCGAGAACGGGTCGGTGCCGGGCACGTCCGGCTCCGTCATCGCGTAGCAGGTGCGCATCTCCCCGGCGACCAGCCGTTCCAGGTACTCCGCGCGGACCCGGGGCGTGCCGTGACGGGCCAGCATGGTGACGTCGAGCAGGGGAGCGGAGCCGAGCGCGGCGGGGCCGTGGTCACTGGCGCCCTCGTCCTCGGCCAGTGCGGCGTACGCGGCGAAGGACAGGCCGCCGCCGCCCAGTTCGGCCGGGAGCGGGAGCGCCCAGAGCCCCTCCTCGCGGGCTTGGCGCCCCAACTCGGCGAGTGCCGCGGCCGCCGCCGGGCCGCCGGCGTCCAGCACGTCCTCCTGAGGGATCACCCGGCCGCGGACGAAAGCGGCGATCCGGTCTCTCAACTCGGCTCCCTGGAAAGCATGTTGGGTGGCCGTGTCTGGATCCGTCACTGTTTTCCTCCTCATTCCCGGGAACTCGTGGGAACGGTTGTCCGACTGTCTGTCCGTGGAACTGGTCGGGCGCGGACGCCCCCCGGTTCCCGCGTATCGCACGAACCGGGCGACGGCCACCGCCGCGCCGGGAGAGGAGAGGCATGGCGTCACCAGCCACCACGCAGACGGTCCGGCCGCTCGACACACTGCGCTTCGACACCTCGGGGCCCCCGCAGATCACAGGTGTGGTCGCCGACCACCTGCGCATGCTCGGCGCGAGCGGGGATCATCCCGGCCAGGAGGCTCCGCCGGACCGCATCAGGCTCACCGGCGGCGGCTTCGCACCGGCCCACGCGGTCGCCGCGTGGGCGGGCCCCGCGAGCGGGCTCGTCGACGAGGCGACCGTGCAGGCAGCCACCGGCATCATGGCCGTGCACGGCCGCCGGGACGGCTCCCCGCGGGGACTCGCCGCCGACTACGCGGCCACGGCCACCGCCGTCCTGACCGTGCAGGGGCTGCTCGCCGGCCTCATAGGCCAGGCACGCGGAGGGGCCGCCACCCAGGTCGCCACCCGCGCGGACCGGGCGGGCCTGCTGACGGTGTCCCAGTACCTCGCCGCCGCCGGAGCCGACGAGGGCGAAGCCGCCGAACTCGCCGCCGGCGGGCCACCCTTCCGCTCCGCCGAGGGCGTCCTCTTCGAACTGGAGACCCTCGACCCGGGTGCCTGGGCCGCCTTCTGGCGGGCGCTGGAGGCGCCCGCCGACGCGATGCGGGCGGGCTGGCGGCCCTTCCAGTTCCGGTACGCCACCGCCTGCGCGCCCTTCCCGGGAGCCCTCCACGAGATCACCCGGGCCACCCCCATGACGGGCATCCGGCGGGCCGCCGCCCTCTCCGGAGCCGAGGTGTGCGTCCTGCGCACGCTCGGGGAAAGGGCGCTGGAGGACGACGGCAGGGCCCCGTGGGAGCTCCGGCTCCTCGGGCCGGAAGCCGGCCGTCCGGGAACGGCGGCCAGGCACGGAGACGGACACCGGCCTTCCGCGGCCCGGCCGCTCGCCGGACTGACCGTGCTGGAGGCCGGCCGGCGCATCCAGGCCCCCCTCGCCGCACACCTGTTGGGCCTGCTGGGCGCCGACGTGATCCGGATCGAGCCGCCGGGCGGCGACCCGCTGCGCGGTATGCCGCCCGCCTGCTCCGGGATCTCCGCACGCTGGCTCGCCCTCAACCGGGGCAAGCGGGCCGTGGAGATCGACATCAAGGCCGACGCGGACCGGCGCACGTTGCGCGAGATGGCCGCGGAGGCCGACGTCTTCCTGCACAACTGGGCCCCGGGCAAGGCCGCCGAACTCGGCCTGGACCACGACGACCTGGCGGCGGTGAACCCCGCACTCGTCTACGCGTACACCAGCGGCTGGGCCGACCGGCTCGACGACGCCCCCATGGGCACCGACTTCATGGTCCAGGCCCGCACCGCGGTCGGCGAGGCCGTCCGCCCCCAGGACGAGGCCCCCGCCCCCTCACTGATGACCCTGCTCGACGTCCTCGGCGGACTGCACGGCACCGAGGCGGTCCTCGCCGGACTCCTCCTGCGCGAACGCACCGGCCACGGCGTCCGCGTGGACTCCTCGCTGCTCGGCGCCGCCGACACCCTGACCGCCCCCGCCCTGCGACGCGCGACACGCGGCGAGAACCCCCGCCGGCCGGCCGGATTCCGGCGCCCCCTGCCCACCGCCGACGGCTGGATCGCCCCGACCGACGCGGCCGCCCCCGCCGCGGCGGCGTACGACCTGCGCGAACTCCCCACCGCGGACGCCCTCAGGCAGCTGCGGGAACACGGCCTGACGGCCACCGCCGTCACCACCGAACTGGCCGACCTGCACCACGACCAGCGCTTCACCGGCTCGATCAGTCGCGACGCGCACGGCGCCCCTGCCGTTCCCGACCCCTGGAGCTTCACATGACCGCCAACAGGCTCGCCCTGCACGACCTGCTGCCCGCCGACCTCCGCCGCTCCTGGGTGATCGACGGCACCTGCCCCGACCTCGACCTCTACAGCCTGTTCCGGGCCCGGCAGATCGCCGACCTGCACGCCACCGCCGTCATCGACGCCAAGGGCCCCCTCTGTTACACCGCGCTCGACCGCAAAGTGCGATGTCTGGCCGGCGGCCTACGGGACCTCGGCATACGTCCCGGCGACGTGGTGGCCGTCCAGCTCCCGAACAACCGGAACGCCGTCATCGCCGACCTGGCCCTGGCCGCCCTCGGCGCGGTGGCCCTGCCCTTCCCCGTGGGCCGGGGCAGCCTGGAAGCGGAATGCCTGCTGCGCCGCGCCGAAGCCGTCGCCGTCATCGCCGCGACCGAGCACCGCGGCAGCCGCCACGCCGCCGACCTGCACACCCTGGCACCGGCCCTGCCCGCGCTGCGGCACGTGATCGCCGCCGGACCCGGGCCGGCCCCCGAGGGAACGGTTCCCTTCTCCGCCCTGCTGCGCTCCGACGCGAGCGCCTTCGTACCGGCCCGGCCCGACCCGGACAGCGCGGCCCGCATCCTGGTCTCCTCCGGTTCCGAGGCCGAGCCGAAGATGATCGCGTACTCGCACAACGCCCTCGCGGGCGGTCGCGGCAACTTCCTCGCCTCGCTGATGCCCGACGGGACCGCGCCGCGCTGCCTGTTCCTGGTGCCGCTCGGCTCCGCCTTCGGCTCCAACGGGACGGCCGTCACCCTGGCCCGGCACGGCGGCACGCTCGTCCTCCTCGACCACTTCACCCCGGAAGCGGCCCTCGCTGCGGTCCGCGAGCACGCGCCCACGCACATCCTCGGCGTACCGACCATGGTGCGGATGATGCTGGACCGGCTCGAAGGCGACGCCGCCCCGCTGCCCGCCCCCACCGCCCTCGTCCTGGGCGGGTCCGCGCTCGACGAGCGCACGGCCAAGGACGCCGCCCGCGCCTTCGGCTGCCCGGTCGTCAACCTCTACGGCTCGGCCGACGGCGTCAACTGCCACACCGGCCTGGACAACGAGATCCCGCCCGCGGACGGCCAGGGAGTCGTGGCCGGGCGCCCCGACCCCCGGGTCGCCGACATCCGCATCGCCGACACCGAGACGCACGAGCCGCTGCCGGACGGCCGGGTCGGGGAGATCATCGCGCGCGGCCCGATGACCCCGCTGTGCTACGTCGCCTCCCCGGACCTCGACGCCCTCTACCGCACCCCCGACGGCTGGGTCCGCACCGGAGACCTCGGCTTCCTCGACGAGGCCGGCACCCTCCACATCGTCGGACGGCTCAAGGACATCGTCATCCGGGGCGGAGCCAACATCAGCCCCGCCGAGGTCGAACGCCAGCTGTCCTCCCACCCGTTGGTGCGCGACGTGGTGTGCGTGGGCGTTCCGGACGCGGTGATGGGGGAGAGGCTGGCGGCCTGCGTCGTACCCCGCACGGGGCGGGCGCCGTCCCTGGACGAGCTCGGCGCGCACCTCGCGGAGCGCGGGCTCGAACCGCGCAAGTTCCCCGAGCGGCTCCTGATCGTCGCCGAACTCCCGCTGACCCCGGCGGGCAAGCCGGACCGGGCCGCCCTGCGCGCGTGCCTGACCGAGGTCCGGCCGCTGCCGCAGACCGCAAGCGCCCCGCTCGCCCAGGCGGGATGAGGGATCGGGGCCCGGCGGCGGCTCGCCGCCGGGCCCCGGACACCGCGTACCGCACGACGGGAGGGCACGCGTTCCACGCGTGCCCTCCCGTGTGTCGCGCCTTCCGGCGCCGGGTCAGGGGGCGCCCATGGCCTTCTTCAGCTCGGCCGCCGCGTTGCGGTAGACCGGCAGCAGGTCGAGGTCCTCGCCCGGGTAGTTGACGACCTTGACCTGCTTGGCGCCGGAGTCGGGCAGGACCGTGCCGGTGGACATGTGGGCATTGTCCAGGACGAGCGCCGGCTTCTTCGCGGACAGCTCCGCGAGCTGCGACGGGGTGACCGCCTCCGGCCCGAACGTGCCCACGGGGGTGGCCCCGGCGAGCTTCGCGGCCCAGGCGGTGAAGACCTGGGTGACGACGGAGGGGCTCTTGCCGCCGGGCCAGGCCGCCTGGACGTCCTTGTTCAGCTTCGCGTACTCGGTGTCGAAGCCGGTCTTCCACTGCGTGGCGGCGTCCGCCGTGCCGAAGAGGGCGCCCAGCTTGTCGACCTCGGCCTTGACCTTGTCGGGGTCGTTGTCGAGGTTGACCTCGACCAGCTTCGCCTTGGAGCCCGCCGCCTCCTTGATCTTCGCCGCGTACGGCTCGAAGGGCGCGTAGAGCACGAAGTCGGCCTTGGCGACGGCGGCGAGGTCCGAGGGCTTCGGGTCGTAGTCGGGGGCGTGGTGCACGGACTGCGGGACGATGACCTTGACGTCCTGGGCGCCCGCGGCCCGGGCGAAGGCGCCCTCCCAGGTGGTGGTCACGACCACCACCGGCTTGCTCTTGGCGGCCGGGGCACCGGCCGGCGCCGGGCCGTCGCCGGCCGCGGCGGTGCCGGTGTCGTCTGCGCAGCCGGCCGTGAGGAGGACCGCCGCGCTCAGTGCGAGGAGGGAAGGGATACGGCCGCGGGTGCGCGCCATGTGCTGATTCTCCGTTCGGGTATGAAGTGCACGGCGAGGACGAGTGCCCCCGCCGTCAGGACGAGGACCGGGCCGGGAGGCCAGTCCAGCCACAGGGCCAGCAGGAACCCCGTCAGGTTGACGACGATGCCGATGCCGACCGCCCAGAGGGTGATCGACCGCAGCGAACTGCCGAGGCGTCGGGCCGCGAGCGCGGGCAGCAGGGTCAGCGCGTCGACGAGCAGGGCGCCGGTGAGTTTGATGGCGCCGGCCACCGCGACGGCGACGAGGACCAGGAGGACCGCGGTCAGCGCCCGCACGGGCACGCCGGAGCACTGGGCGAGTTCGCGGTCGTAGAGGAGCAGCCCGATCTCGCGGCGCCGCCACCAGAACAGGCCGGGGACCACGACGGCGAGCACCCCGAGGACCACGAGATCGGCGGTGCCCACCGACAGGATCGACCCCCAGAGCAGGGCGAAAGCGCCGGAGGCGTTGACGCCCGACACGGCGAGCAAGAGGAGGGCCGCCGCGATCGCCAGGCTCATCAGCAGCCCCATCGCCCCCGACAGCCCGTCCGGGGTGCGGGCGAGCGGTGCGACGCCCGCGCCGGCCAGGGCGCAGGCCACCAGCGCGCACAGCATGGGGTCGAGGCCGGTGAGCAGGCCGACCGCGATGCCGAGCAGGGCGACGTGCATCATCGCGAACCGGACCGGCATGATGTCGAGCCCGACGATGACCACCCCGATCACGGGCAGCCCCACGGCGGCCAGCAGCAGGGCGATGCCCGCCCGCTGCACGGGCAGGAGTTGCAGGAGCGCGCCGAGGTCGGCGGTGGCGAGCGTCACCGGACCTCCCGCAGCCGGCCCGCGGCCATCTCCAGTACCCGGTCGCAGCGCTGCGCCAGCGCGCGGTCGTGCGTCACCACGACGAGGGTCACCGGCAGCGAGGTGAGGACGTCCGCCGCCTCCTCCTGGCCGTGGAAGTCGAGGGCCGCGGTGGGCTCGTCGGCGAGGAGTACCTGAGCCCCCGCGGCGACACAGCCGATCGCCCGGGCCAGGTACATGCGTTGCAACTGCCCGCCGGAGAGGGTGTGCAGCGGCCGCCCGGTCAGCGGACCCACCCCGAGCCGGTCCGCGGCCTCGACCGCGTCCGCCGGAGCGCCGCTGCTCGCCAGCAGCTCGGCGCCGAGCAGCGGGAAACGCCCCGCGGCCGGCTTCTGCGGGATCCAGGCGCAGGCCCGGCGCCGCCAGGCCCACTCCGCGGCCGAACCGGTGCCGCGTCCGCCGACCGTGATCGCGCCCGACACCTGCCGGTGGAGGCCGAGCACGGCACGCAGCAGCGTGGTCTTGCCCGAACCGTTCGTTCCGGTCAGGGCCACCCGCTCACCGGCCGCGATCTCCAGATCCACATCGGCGACGGCCTCCACCCTGCCGTGCCGGCAGGCCACCTCGCGCATGTGGACGTCCAGCCCGCCCATCTCTCGTCCCTCGATCCTCTGCAGCAGGATGACTTCGGCGCAGTGTCCGCCTCGTACGTGGCAGTAGTCGGCCGGCGACGGCTCCGGGTTCCCGAGATCGACGAGATGGACGAGATCGGTGAGATCCGTGACGAGAGGCGGCGCTCAGCTGCCGGGCCGCACGACGAACGCCACGGCCTGGACGGGCCCGCTGTTGCGGAAGTGCAGGACGAAGGGCACCGCGTCCCCCACCTGCCAGCGGCCCTTGACCGTCATCATCACGTCCAGCGTGCTCGGAGTCATCTGCAGCGTCGAGCCGGCGGGGATCTCCGCCGAGGGGACCATGCGCATGGAATCCGCCCCCGCGGCGCTCTCGTGCCGGCTCAGCATCACCGCCTCGACGACGGGGGAGGTCACGGAGACCAACTGGTCCCCGGACCCACCGGTGTTCGTGATCCGGAAGAACGCGGCGGTGCGCTCCCTGTCGGCGTACGGCAGGAAGACCCGCCCGATGCCGACCTCGATCCGGGCCGGAGTGCCCGCGGCCCCCGCCGTGGTCCACGCGGTCAGTCCGACCAGGGCCGTGAGACAGGCGGTCACCGGTGCGAGCACGGCGATCAGCCCTTCGCGCAGCCGGCGGCCGCCGGGCGACTGCGCGGCCGAGGACGTGGGGGAGAGGGGATCGGTCATCGCTGAAAACCCTTTCGGCGGGGACGGGGTGTTACGCCGCCGTGGCGCTTCGGCGCGGGCTGCCAGGCCCGCAGGCGCAGGCTGTTGCCGACCACCAGCAGCGAGCTGGCGGACATCGCGGCGGCGGCGACCATCGGGTTGAGCCAGCCGACCGCGGCCAGGGGCACGGTGACCGCGTTGTAGCCGAACGCCCAGACGAGGTTGGCGCGGATCGTCCCCAGGGTGCGGCGGGCCAGCCGGACGGCGTCGGCCACCGCCTCGATGTCACCGCGCACCAGCGTCACGTCGGCGGCGCCGATCGCCACGTCCGTACCGCTGCCCATCGCGATGCCCAGATCGGCCCGGGCCAGGGCGGCGGCGTCGTTCACCCCGTCGCCGATCACCGCCACCCGGCGGCCCTCCTCCTTCAGGCGCGTC
This sequence comes from Streptomyces sp. NPDC048424, assembly GCF_040651555.1. NCBI lineage: Bacteria > Bacillati > Actinomycetota > Actinomycetes > Kitasatosporales > Streptomycetaceae > Streptomyces > Streptomyces sp. NPDC048424. Next base: position 82,048 of record NZ_JBEZKE010000028.1, read on the forward strand.
ACCAGCTCGGCCTTCCCCTCCGGAGTGCAGCGGGCGTGGACCGCGGAGATGCCGAGCTGCGCGGCGACCGCCAGGGCCGTGGCGTCGCGGTCACCGGTGGCCAGCACCGGTTCCACTCCCAGCCGGCGCATCCGGTCCACGGCCCGGTAGCTCCCGGGCCGCAGCACGTCCCCCAGGGTGATCAGGGCCTCGTCGAAGCCGTCCACCCGGACCAGGACGGGAGTGAGCACGGACGCCTCCGCCTCGGCCAGCGCCTGTGCCAACGACTTCGGCAGGCCGTCGTCGGGAGAGAGCAGGTCGATGCGCCGGCCCTCCACGAGCCCGGTGACGCCCGCACCGGCCGTCGCCAGGAAGTCGGTCACCGGGGGCAGCGTGCCCCCGGGCAGTGCGCGCTGCGCGTACGCGGCGAGGGCGCGGCCCAGCGGATGCTCCGAGCCCTGCTCCACGGCCCCGGCCAGGCGCAGGACCGCCTCGCGCCCGATGCCGCCGCTGACCGCGGTGACCTGGACGACGCTCATGTGTCCGGTGGTGAGCGTGCCGGTCTTGTCCAGGACCACGGTGTCGACGTGCCGCAGTGCCTCCAGTGCCTGCGGACCGCTGACCAGTACGCCCAGCTGCGCGCCCCGGCCGGTCGCGGCCAGCAGCGCGGTGGGCGTCGCCAGCCCCAGCGCGCACGGGCAGGCGACGACGAGGATCGCCACCGCCGCGGTCACGGCCGCCTGCGGGTCCGCCCCGGCGCCGAGCCAGAAACCGAGCACCGTGACCGCCAGGGCCATGACGACCGGGACGAAGACCCCCGCCACGCGGTCGGCGAGCCGCTGCGCCCGCGCCTTGCCCGCCTGGGCCTCGGTGACCATGCGGGTGATACGGGCGAGCTGGGTGTCCGCACCGACCGCGGTGGCCCGTACGAGGAGCAGGCCACCGGCGTTGACGGCGGCGCCCACCACCTTCCGGCCGGGCCCCACTTCCACGGGATCGCTCTCACCGGTGACCAGGGACAGGTCCAGGGCCGAGCTGCCGGAGACCACCACACCGTCGGTGGCGACCCGTTCACCGGGCCGTACGAGGAACTCCTGTCCCACCCGCAGCTCTTCCACGGGGATCAGCCGCTCCCTGCCGTCCTCGCGGACCGTCACGTCCTTGACGGCGAGCCCGGCCAGCGAGCGCAGGGCCGCGCCGGTGCTCCGCCGGGCCCTCCCCTCCAGATGGCGGCCGGCCAGGACGAACAGGGGAACTCCGACGGCGGCTTCCAGGTAGACGTGCGCGACCTCCCCGCCCGCCGAGGGGAGGAAGGTGAACGGCATCCGCATGTCCGGATCACCGGCGCCGCCGAGGAACAGCGCGTACAGGGACCAGGAGAACGAGGCGAGGACCCCGAGGGAGACCAGGGTGTCCATGGTGGCCGCCGCATGCCGCAGCCCGCGTACCGCCCGCAGGTGGAACGGCAGGGCGCTCCACACGACGACCGGAGCGGCCAGGGTGAGGCACAGCCACTGCCAGTTGCGGAACTGCAGGGCGGGCACCATCGACAGCACGAGGACCGGCAGGCACAGCAGAGCCGTGATCAACAGCCGTTCGCGCTCCGCGCGTTCACCGTCCGCCGGCGGCTCTGCGGGCGGCACGGCCCGCTCACGCGGTGCGGCGGCCGGCGGGGGCAGTTCGGCGGTGTAGCCGGCGCGTTCCACCGCTGCGACCAGGTCCTGGGCGCTCACGGCCGCCGGGTGGCTCACCCGCGCCTTCCCGGTGGCGAGGTTGGCCGTCGCGCTCACCCCGTCGAGCCGGGCCAGCCGCTTCTCCACCCGGTTCACACAGGCCGCGCACGTCATGCCGCCGACGATCAGATCGGTCGTCGTCAGGGTGCCGCCCGCCGTGTCCGCGGTCATCGGACGCTCCCCGGATGCGTGCCGCTCATGCCGCCCGTGCCGCCGCCACCGTGCGGACCGCCGGTGGATCCCGTGCCGGTGCCGGTGCGGTGCAGGCCGGGGGCGACCGGCCCGGCGGCCGAACCCACCCCGTAGGAAAGGGCGAACAGCGCCGCCAGGAGCACGACGAAGCCGGCCAGGGCCGGTGGCGGCGCCCCGCGCGGCCAGGCGCGGTCGGGGCGGGTCTCGGGTTGCCTTCCGGTCATCGGCTCTCCAGATCCTGGGTACGTGTACGGCGCTGCGCCCGTCGGGGTCGTCCGCGCGGGAGCCGCCGGGGAGGTAGTCGTACGCGGTGCGGTCCGAGTTCCCGCCCGTCACCCGGACGCGGTGGATCCGTCCGGCGGCGTACCTTATTGCGAGAAGGTTGCAATTGATCTGCATGTGCGAAAGAGGTTCCGGTGGGCTCTCCTGTGGTGCTGGGCATCGAGTCGTCGTGTGACGAGACCGGTGCCGGGATCGTGTCCGGCGGGCGGCTGCTCGCGCACGTGGTGGCGTCGAGCATGGACGAACACGCGCGGTTCGGCGGGGTGGTGCCGGAGATCGCCGCCCGCGCCCACCTGCACGCCTTCAACCCCGTCGTACGGGAGGCCCTGGACCAGGCGGGGCTGCGGATCTCCGACGTCGACGCCGTCGCGGTCACCACCGGACCGGGCCTCTCGGGCGCCCTGCAGGTCGGGCTGGCCGGGGCGAAGACCCTGGCCCACGCGGCCGGCGTGCCGCTGTACGGGGTGCACCACCTGGCCGGACACGTCGCCGCCGACACGCTGGAACACGGGCCGCTCCCCAACCCGTGCATGGTGCTGATCGTGTCGGGCGGGCACACCTCGCTCCTGTTCGTACGGGACCTCGTACGCGATCCGATCCTGCATCTCGGCGACACCGTGGACGACGCGGCCGGGGAGTGCTTCGACAAGGTCGCCCGGGTCTTCGGCCTCCCCTACCCGGGCGGGCCGGCCATCGACAGGGCCGCCCGCGGGGGCAACGGCTGCGCGGTGGCCTTCCCGCGCCCGCTGACGCGCCCCACGGACGCCCCGTACTCCTTCTCCTTCTCCGGGCTGAAGACCGCCGCCGCGCGCTGGGCCGAGCAGTACCGCCTGCGCGGCGAGGAGATCCCGCTGGCCGACGGCGCGGCCTCCCTCCAGGAGGCCGTGGCGGACGTGCTCACCCGCAAGGCCCTGGCCGCGTGCCGGGAGTACGCAGTGCGCACGCTCGTCGTGGTGGGCGGGGTCGCCGCCAACTCGAGGGTGCGCGCGCTGGCGGAGGAACGGTGCGCGGCGGCCGGAGTCGAACTGCGGGTGCCGCCGCTGACCTTGTGCACCGACAACGGGGCGATGATCGCCGCCGTCGGTGACCTCCTGGTGCGGGCGGGCTCGGCTCCGGCGCAGCTCGACGTCTCGATCGACCCGTCGGCTCCGCTGGAGTACGCCGCCCTGCACCCCGCCGCCCGCACCCCGGCGAGGGTCGCGCAAGTCGCACGAGTCGCGTGAGCGGCGTACCGGTCAGTCCCGGCGAACGGGCGGCACCTCTCCATCCGGTTCTCCGCCCTCCGGCGCCCCGCCGGCCGGCCGTTCCCAGCCGGGCAGGACGCTGACGAACGGCACCCCGGTGCGCGGATGCTCGATGACCTCCGCCTCGACCTCGTACACCTCGGACAGCAGCCGCGCCGTCAGCACCTCCTCGGGCGTTCCGGTGGCGACGACGCGGCCGCCCGCCATGACGCAGATCCGGTCGCAGAACGCCGCGGCGAGGTTCAGGTCGTGCAGCGCGACGACGGCGGTGACTCCGAGCCTGCGCACGAGCCGCAGCGCGTCGAGCTGATGGCGCAGGTCCAGGTGGTTGGTCGGCTCGTCCAGCACCATGGTCCCCGTGCGCTGGGCGAGCGCGCGGGCGATCAGCACCCGCTGCTTCTCCCCGCCCGACAGCCGGTCGAACGGCGCGTGCGCGAGGGCGTCGACGCGGAGCTCCGCCAGGGACCGCGTGATGATGTCGCGGTCGTCCGCGTCATCGCCCGCGAAGGCCCGCTTGTGCGGGGTACGGCCCATCGCCACCACGTCGTAGACGGTCAGTTCGAAGTCCCCGGCGGTCTCCTGGAGTACGGCCGCGAGCCGCTGGGCGAGCCGCTTGCCCGGCATCCGCCAGACGTCCTCGCCGTCGAGGAGGACCCGGCCCGAGGTGGGCCGCACCGCCCGGTAGAAGGTGCGCAGCAGCGTGGACTTGCCGGCGCCGTTGGGGCCGACCAGGCCCACGACCTCGCCGGGCGCCGCGTGCAGCGAAGCCCGGTGGACCAGCGCCCTGCCGTCGACCACGACGCTGACCTCCTCGGCGCGCAGGGATCCGGGCTCTCCGATCGGTCGGTCGCTCACCCGGCCGCCTTCCGTCGCATCAGCCAGAGGAAGAAGGGACCGCCGACCAGGGCGGTGAGGATGCCGACGGGTATCTCCTCCGGACTCATGAACGTCCGCGCGGCCAGATCGGCGGACATCAGGAACGCCGCCCCGAGGAGGGCCGCGGCGGGCAGCGCGCGACGGTGGTCGGCGCCCACGAGCAGCCGCACCACGTGCGGCATGATCAGCCCGACGAACCCGATCTGCCCGCTGACCGCCACGATCGTGCCGATCATCAGGGCCACCAGCGTGAACAGCGCGCCGCGGAACCGGTGCACGTCCAGACCGAGGGCCGCGGCCGCCTCCTCCCCGGCCAGCAGCAGGTTGAGCGGACGGCAGACACCCAGGAGGACGGCCGTCCCGAGCAGGACCGCGCCGACAGGGATCCACACCGTGGTCCAGGTGGTGCCGGCCAGCCCGCCGAGCATCCAGCGCAGCGCGGACTGCGTCTTGTGCGGATCGTTCGAGGTGACGATCAGGAAGCTGGCCAGCGCCGACAGCACCTCGGCCGTGGCCACACCCGCGAGGACCAGACGTACCGTCGTCATCCGCCCGCCGGAACGGGCCAGGAAGTAGACCGCGACCAGGGAGGCCAGGGCCCCGCAGAACGCCGCCACCGGCAGGGTGAACAGCCCGAACACCGAAAGGTTCAGCACCAGGACGAGCACCGCCCCGACCGACGCCCCCGAGGACACGCCCAGCAGCATCGGATCGGCCAGCGGATTGCGGACCAGCGCCTGCAGAGCCATGCCGGCCACCGACAGCCCCGCGCCGACCACCCCGGCCAGCAGCACCCGGGGAAGGCGGACGTCCACGACGATCGTCTCGCGCACCGGGGTCCACGTCGGCTCGGCGAGGGACGGGTGCACGCGGTGCAGCAGGATGCCCCACACCTGGTCGGCCGGGACGCTGATCGAGCCGGCCGCGATCCCGGCCGTGGCGGCGCAGAGCACCAGGACGCCCAGGAGGGCCAGCACCACGGAGTACGGGATCCCGGGGCGCCGCGCGAGGACGGGCCGGCCCTCCTCGCGAAGGGCGGCCTCCACGGCAGCCGGGGCCGCGGGGGCTCCCGTCCCCGCCCCGGTCACTGGACGCGGCCCGGGTGGAGCTGACGCGCCAGCGACTCGACGGCCGCCGGCACCCGCACGCCGACCACCGTGGAGGACAGCGGCAGGACCGCGAACCGCTGGTTCTTGATCGCGGGCACGTCCTTCAGCGCCGGATGGGCGAGCAGGAACTTCTTCTTGTCCTCGACGGACTGGTCGCCGTAGTCGTAGATGACGATGGCCTCGGGGGCGCGCTGCGCCACCTGTTCGAACGAGACGTCGCCGAAGGCCTTGTCCAGGTCGGCGAAGAGGTTCACCCCGCCGGCCCGCCGGATCATCTCGTTGCCGATGCCCTTGCCGCCCGCGGTGAAGGCCGTCTTGTCGCCGCTGTCGTACACGAAGAGCTTGACCGGGGTGACCCCGGTGAGCCGGGACTCCACCGCGTCGAGGGTGGCGTGCAGCTTCCCCAACCGCTCCTCGGCCCGCTCGGGCACCCCGAAGATCTTGGCGACCGTACGGATCTCCTCGTCCATGGCGGAAACGTCCACCGGACCGGTGGGGCACTCCTCGGTGTTGAGGCGGGTGTTGATCCCGGCCTTGGTGAAGGCGGCCCGGCTGCGGCCTTCCTTCTCGTCGAAGGTGGAGGTCCACCCGCCGTAGACGAAGTCGGGCTCGGCCTCCAGGAGCGCCTCGAAGGACGGGTACTCCTTGGAGAGGACCTTCACGCCGTCGTAGGCGGCCTGGTACTCGGGGAGGATCTTGTCGTCGAGATAGCCCGTCCCCACCATCGACTTCTCCAGGCCGAGCGACAGCATCACCTCGGTCGCGTGCTGGTTGAGCGATACGGCGCGCTGCGGGGGCCGCCGATAGGTGCTCGTCACCCCGCAGTTGTCCAGGGTGACGGGAAAGCCGGCGGCGGCCGAGCCGGTCGCCTCCGGCGAGGAGGCGGCGGAGGGCGCGGCCGGGCCGCCGCAGCCGGATATCAGCAGGGCCGCGGCGAGTGCGGACAGCACGGCCTTCGGGTGGTGGTTGCGGGGCATGGGTGGTCCTCTCACCGCGGGGGGATCGAATGTTCCGGGGTCCGGTTGTTCCGGGTGCGGCGGGGGCCGGTTGGGACGGGGCCGGGCGCGCGCCGGGGTGTCTCCTCGGGCGCCAAACGTGGCGGGCAGTCGGAGCGACTGGGCACCTTGCGTTTGGCGCCCTGCGGGGATCACCCCGACACACACCCGACCCCGCCCCAACCGGCCCGGCTGCCCCGATCCCTCGGCCCGCCCCACCTTCCGGCCTCGCCGCACCATATTCAGCCCCTCCGGCGTTTGAGGAGCGGGGTCCGGGGCGGAGCCCCGATCTTTGCGCCGCACCGCCTCCGGCTTCGCCGCACCAATTCAGCCTCGCCGGCGTTTGAGGCGCAGGGTGGAGCCCCGGTAGCGGCGCCGTGCGGAAGAGGCGGCCTAGGCGGGGAGTGGGTCGGGGGCGTCGAGGGTCGGGACGGGGCGCGGCCTGCCTTCGGCGTCGATCGCGACGAAGGCCAGTCGCGCGGTGGCGACTTCGGTCGTGGGGCCCGACGCGTTCCAGCGCTCGGCCCGGACGCGCACGCCGACCGTCATCGACGTCCGGCCCGCCCGTTCCAGCTCGGCGTCGACACTGAGCAGGTCACCGGCGCGCACCGGCGCCAGGAAGGACATCCGGTCCACGGCAACGGTGACGGCGGGTCCGTCGGCGTGGCGGCCCGCCGCGGCGGCGGCCGCGTCGTCGATGAGCTTCATCACCACGCCGCCGTGGATGGTGCCGTAGAGGTTGGTGTCGTGCTCACTCATGATGTGGGCGAGCGTCACCCGGGAGTCACCCGGACTCTTGGCAACGCGTCCTGTGGTGGCGACGGTCTGATCGGCCACGTCAACTCTCCTTCGCGAGTCGCGGCAGAAAGGTCCCGGAGGCGTTCCTCGGGACCCCGCACGACGTTTCGGCGTGCGGGCAGTGGCAGGTCTTCGGACTCGCGGGCGCGCCTGCCGGTCTCCCGGCGGGCACCTACTGGCCGTCGCTTCCCAGGACCGGTTCCGGTCCCAGTGCGTATGACGGCGGTCGTTCCCGCTCACCGCTGCGGGGCAGTCCCGGATTCCCACCGGGTTCCCTCTTACGACGCGTCCCGTCTGGCGGACGGGGGCGAACCAGCTGCACCCACACCCTACCCGCGAGCACGCCGCCCCCGGCCGGCCCGTCAGGCCGCCGGCCGCGGGTGGCGGGGGCAGTCGGAGCTGCGGGCGGGCGGGACCGTCGGGGGCGGGCCGGCGGCCGGGCCGTCCGGGAGCCGCCACGCGGTGCGGATGGAGCCGATCAACTGCCGGGCGCTGTACGGGGACACCTCCAGCTCCTGACGGGCCTGGCCCAGCAGGTCCAGGTCCCCTCCCGGCCCTCGTGCGGCCGCCTCGTCCCGGCGGCGGGCCAGGTCGCCCTCGCCGAAGATGTCGAGCAGGGTCAGGGAGAACAGGACGTACGCCGACGCCTCGTCGATGAGGTTCCGGGCCGCGTCCGGAAGCTCCTCGCCCAGGTTTCGGTGCAGGGGGTGGAAGGCCACGTGCTCCAGGGCCCGCCGGAGCTCGGGGGAGACGCAGGGGCAGCCCGGACGGACATGGCCCGTCAGGTTCCGGAACGCGATGAGGACCGCGCTGGTCAGTGGCGTCCACTGCTGCTTGCTCAGGAGCGTGCGAAACCCCGCGAGCGTGTCGCCGAGCTCTTCGAGGATCAACTGCCGTGTGATGTCGGTGAGTTCGATGAGCTGGGTCTTGGACTTGATCTCGTCCAGGCGCAGGCCGTAGCGGATGAGGTCCCTGGGTATCCCGCCCGCGAGGGCGTGCGTCAGCACCTTGTAGGGCTCGGACAGGCCGGACGCCCGGCGCCCGAGGATCTTCTTGGACTCCTCCAGCGTGCACGGCAGGACGTGCACGATGTCGTCCAACGAGCTGTCGGTGACACCGCGGTGCGGAAGCCCCCGGCGTACGAAGGAGGCGCCGACGTCATCGGCGACCGAGATCAGGTAGTGGACGTGGGGCACGCCCAGGATGGCCTTGATCTCGTTCATGAACGCGAGCGCCTGGGTGTCCGAGCCCAGCCGGTCCAGTTCGTCGATCGCGATCACGACGCGCTGCTCCAGCCGGTGCTGCTCGGCGGCGATGCCCGTCAGCAGGTCACGGAAGTCGGACACCAGCTCGGGGAAGTTCGGCGGCAGGGTCGACAGCGAGGCCGTGTGCGTGGTGAGGAGCTGCGGAGCCCCCGCGGTGACGGCGGAGGAGGCCGTCTGCAGGGTCTGAAGCCGGTACAGCTCGTCCTGGCAGGCGGACACGAGGGGCGGGATCGGGTTCGACGGGTTCCAGAGGGCCGCTTTGATCAGCAGCAGTCCCGCGAGAACGCAGGCGAGCCGGAGGGGATTCTCGGGGTCGGTCGCGATCGCCTGCGGTGCGGGTCTGGTGAGGAGCAGGGCGATCGACACGAGGAGCATTCCGAGCGCGATCCGACCACGGGCGACGGAGCCGAGGAGCATGCGGCCGCGGAATTCCCAATCCCGTTCGGGCTGCAGGTTCGCCAGTCCGACCAGTGCCGAGAGCAGCAGGAGGAGGGCCCGTGGGTCTTCGTCCATCTTCCCCGCGGCGGTCCGGACTTGGCCGTCGAAGAGCAGGGAGACGAACGCCGCCAGGGCCAGCACCACCCCCGTCACGGCCATCCCGCTCCGGGCGCGCCGCCGGAGGTCCCGCCACCGGCTCCACCGCCGCAGGCTCCACAGGAACACACCGGCGATGACGATGAGAACGGCCGTCCCGATCCGCTCGCCCCGCCAGACGTCCACCACCACGTCGGTCGCCCGGTGCCCGTACTCCGCGGCGTGAGCGCGTACGGAATGTCCGTACCGGGTCGCGAGGGAGCGCGCGCTCGCGGCCAGGCCGAGGACGACGAGCGCGCCCGCAGCCAGCCCGAAGGCCAGCAGGGTGAGCGCCTTGCGGAGAGCGGGGAACAGCCGGCGCGCAGCCCTGCGGAAGGTCGAGAGCCGGACGAACGCGGGAGGTTCGTATCCCTGGTGGACGAGGTACCTCTCGCACGTCCTGACGTACAGGGACAGCAGGAAGTCGTACGGGGAGTAGGTGGCCGGTGCCTGCACGACGACCGCGAACCCGGCATCGTTCGCGCAGGTTTCCAGGAGCGTCGACTTGCCCACGCCACGGGAACCGCTGACCGCGATCGTCCCGCCGCTCTCCAGCTGGGTCATCTTGCGGGCGAGGCTCCGGGCCGCCGGACTGTCGATCACGTACTGCGGATTGCGCGGCGAGCGCAGGCCGTCGTAGCTGTCGGCGAGGAGCAGCGAGTCGTGGTCCTCACCGAGCAGTGCCTCCACCACGCGGGCGACCAGGGGGCGCACCCCGTTCTCCTGGAGGTCCCGGCTCCAGGCGGTTTCGGTCCATTCGCTCCTTCGGCCCGAGAGGGCGAGGCCCGGCCGCAGCCACCATTCCCGCAGGTTCAGCAGGACGCTCATGCGCCACACCGGGTGCCGCCACACCGCGGCGGCGGTCAGGAACGGGATCACGGCGGTGGCGAGGGCCGTGGCCCAGGAGGCGAAGACGAGGAACAGGAGCGTCAGCAGGGTGGTCGAGCAGAGCACCACGGTGGCCGGATGCGTTCCGTTGCGCAGGTAGTCGACCCGTCTACGGAGCCGTTCCTGCTCTTCGAGGCAGGAACGGAAGCGTGCCTGGGTGTCCCGGCACGGTTCGACGGCGCGCGCGACGTTGGCCTCGGTGAGCATGGCCGCACGGGTGCTTTCGGCGGTCGCCTGTGGACGCACGCCCAGGCGCCGCGCGGTGGCCGGCTCGGCCACGCAGGCGTCCACCGCGCCGAGGTACACCTCGGCTTCCCGCTCCAGGGCGAAGAAGTCGGCGACCTGCCATGCGGGGCGCGGTCGGGGTCGGGGCATGGGCGCAGGGCCTTTCGGGACGGACGCGGGTCAGCGCGGGTGGGGTGAGGCGGGGGAGAGGGAACTCAGGGCGTGTTGCGGACGCGTATGAGTTCCCGCCGCGAGATGCGCTTTCCCCGCTCGTGCCTGAGCCGGAAGTAGGCCCGGAGCCCGGGTTCGTCCTTCGATCCGTCGTCGTCGTAGGTGACGGCGTGGGCGCCCCCGTCGTCCAGCAGCCGCCCGACGCACTCGGCGAGGGTGGTGGGCCCCGAGCCGCTGTATCCCCAGGTCAGGCCGGGGGCGTCCATGGCGGGGACCGGGTACAGCAGCCCGTCGCCGGTGCGCACCCAGATCGGTTCGTCGAGGATGAGCTCCTTGAGGACCGAGCCGGCGGGAAGCCGCTTGGGGGCTCGCCCGATGTAGGTGATCTCGCGGGGGTCCCGGGAGCGGGACTTCCCCTTCACGGCGACCACGGGGCTCCCGGTCGCCGGATCGACGAAGGTGCCCACGGTGTCGTAGGCCTCCTCCCACACGCGATGGAGCGCGGTCGGCGGCACGGCGCGCAGCCGGTTGATCCACTCGGCCGCGGGCCGGGTGACCGCCGTCCGCGTCACCTCGAACGTGCCGCCGTACGGAAGGTCCTCGGCGCCGCTCCACCCGCTGACCTGCTCGAGGCACTCCACCGCCAGGTCGTCGGTGCGTGCGCAGAGCTCGGCGAGTCCGGCGCCGACGACGTCGTCCGTGGCGACCTCGGCGAGGCCGGGATCAGCCGGGTCCGGCACGGCCGGGAACACCATCGAGCCGACCGCCGACCCCTCCCACGTGCGGAGGTTCTCCATCTCCTCTGTGGCGCCGTCCGCGGCTCCGGCCCGGATCCGGTGGCCGATGGTGAAACAGGCGCGCCGGAGCGGGGATCCTTCGGGCTCCTGGCGCGCGAGCGCGTAGAGCGGCTCCCACGAGGGGAAGGTGATCACTTCCACCGGCTGGGGCTCGTCCCCGTGCCGCCACGCGGTCAGGTGTTCCTCGCGGCGCAGCGCGCCGGGCCACCACGGGACGCGGGTCCCCAGATGGGCGGCCAACTGCGCCCAGGACGGGTCGTAGACGAGATCGGGCCGGTCCCGATCCACGGCGCGCAGCCCGGGCCCGTCGAGATCGTAGGCGTATCCGACGGCGACGAGGGTGTCGGCGTCGTCGTGGACGTCGAGGAGCTCCCTCCCCGCGTCGATCCTGCCGTGCAGGGGATAGACGACGGCGACCACGCCCGCGTGAGTCCGCCACAGCCCGGCGAAGAGCTCGGCGTCGACGGCCGTGTCGTCCTCCGGAGTCCGGTACACGCCGCCCAGGTACCGGGGCTCGACCGTGGGCGCCGGGCGCAGCAGGAGGGGACCCTTGCCCGCGAGGCCGGGATGCTCGGTGGCGAGCCAACGGCCGAACGCGTGTCCGGACCACATCGTCTCGCCTTCGGTGTAGGCGGAATCGATGGGGTCGATCATGTCGCCCGCGATGCGCGACCACGCGGCTTCCGATAACCGGAATACATTCTTCAGGTCCGCAGCGGTGAGCTTCTCCAACATGCCCCTCCTCCATGCCCCTTGCGGCGTTCCATCATGGGGGAGGGGTCTGACAACGCGCACCGCGGCCCGTGGAACTCTTCCGTTCCAGTGGCCCGGTGGCCTGGTGGCTCGGTGGTCAGGCCGCGGGCTTGCCGGGCTGGTCGTGGGTCGAGCAGTGGATGCCGCCGCCGCCCGACGCGATCGTGTCGATCGGGACCGGCACGACGTCCCGCTTCGGGAAGTGCTCCTGCAGGATGCCGCGGGCCTTGTCGTCGGCCTTGCGGTCCCCGAACTTGGGCATGAAGACGGCGTCGTTGGCGATGTAGAAGTTGGCGTACGTCGACACGAAGTCGTCGCCCTGGCCCGTGATCCTGTCCAGGTCGGGCTGCGGCAGGTCGATGACCTCGAAGCTCCGGCCGCGTGCGTCCGTCGCCTTCGACAGGACGGACTTGGCCTGGTCGGCGGAGCGGGACCAGGAGTCCGGCGGGGTGCTGGGGTGTGCGCGGTCCAGCAGCACCACACCCGGCGCGGTGAAGCGGACGAGGCTGTCCACGTGGGCGTCGGTGATGTCCTCACCGCGTACGCCGGCCAGCCACACCACCTTCTCGACGCCCAGGGTCTGCTTGAGCTCGGCCTCGATCGCGTCCCGGCTCTTCCCCCGGTTGCGGTTGTCGTTGACGATCGAGCTCTCGGTGATCAGCAGGGTGCCCTCGCCGTCGGGCTCGAAGGAGCCGCCCTCGGCGACGAGGGGGGCCTGCGCCCGGGGGATCCCGTACTTCTGGAGCAGGGTGCGCCCGACGGCCCCGTCGTTCTTGTGCTCCTGCTTGTTGCCCCAGCCGTTGAAGTTGAAGTCGACGCCGACGACCTTCCCGCCCTCCTCGACGAAGACGGGAACGGTGTCGCGCGCCCACAGGTCGTCGACCGCCAGCGGGATCACCTCGACCTGCGATCCACAGGCCCGCTGGGCCGCGTCCGCCTGATCGGGCCGGGCCATCATGACGACCGCCTCGTACTCCCCGACGGCCCGCGCGATCCGCGCGATGTCCTCGCGTACGTACGGCAGGTCCTCCTCCCAGACCGATGCCAGGGCCGGCCAGGACATGAAGGTGCGGGTGTGGCTCTCCCACTCGGCGCCCAGACGACGCTTGCCGCCCGCCGTGGCGGGCTGCGAGGAGCCGGCGGTGGCTCCCGTCGCGGAAGGGCCGCAGGCCGAGGCGCCCGCGACGATGGCGCCGATTCCGGCGAGGGTGCGAAGGACGGTCCGACGGGTGGGGGGCAGGAAGGACACGGGGGGACTCCGATCGTGGGCTGGCGGAAGGGGTGCATCCGGCCAGGGCGGGCGCGAAGGTGTGGCGTAGGCGGACAAACCGGGCCCTACGAACAAGACTGCGCGCTCCGCGCCGCGAACGGCCGCTCTGCACGGAGAGTGATGCGGCCTCGTGTCGTCACTGTCCCACTGACTGGAAATTCAGTCAATTCGCGGAGGTGAGGGAACCCAGTCGTCCGATTTCCACTCCGATCGCCTCGTGCAGCAGACCGCGGGCGTGTTCGAGGGGGAGCAGGCCGCTGAGCCAGCGGACGCTCAGCCCCTCCAGCAGGGCGGTCAGCCGCTCGGCGCCGGCCGTGACCGCGCCGGACGGCGCGGCCGGGCACAGTTCGGCGAGGTGGCCGGCGACCTCCGCCACCCAGGCCGCCCCCGCCGTCGCGAGGTCCTCCCGCAGCTCCGGGTCGAAGACCGAGTGGGCCCGCAGTTCCCCCCAGGCCGTGCTGTTCTCGCGCACCTCGGGCAGGTCCTGGAACTCCAGCAGCAGGGTCTGTTCCAGGAGCTGCCGCGGATCGGACGGCCGGGCCGCGACCTGGCCCTCGCCCGTCGCGGTGTAGCGGTCCGCCCGGTCCCCGATGAACGCCAGCGCGTGCCGCAGGATCCCGGGCCGGTCCTTGAAGTGGTAGTAGATCAGGGCGGTGGACACGCCGGCCTCGGCCGCCAGGTCCGCCACCCGCAGCCCGCGGACGCCGCGGCGCGCGATGACCCGTGCGGCGCCCGTGAGGATTGCTCGTCTGCGGTCGGTCACTGTGTGATCCCTCCTGGCCGTGTGCGTCTCGCATTGTCACACATTGACTGAAAGTTTAGTTAGCGGCACGATGCGCCCAGATCATTGCCGCACCGTTGAAAGAGCCACCGCATGCCCGAGCAGCCCCCCGGCGTACTGCCCACCCCCACGGCGCTGTCCGCCGACGACCCCTACGAGATCGGCGGCTATCGCCTCCACGCCCGTCTCGGCTCCGGCGGTATGGGGGTGGTCTACCTGGCGTACACGCCCGGGGGTCGCCCCATCGCGCTGAAGGCCGTCCGCGCGGAGTTCGCCGCCGATTCCGAGTTCCGTGAGCGGTTCGCCCAGGAGGTGGCCAGCGCCCGCCGGATCCACGGCCTGTTCACGGCCCAGGTGGTCGACTCCGGGGTCGACGACCGCACCCCGTGGCTGGCCACGGCCTATGTGCCCGGCCCGTCGCTGCACGAGGTGGTGCGCAGGCACGGACCGCTGCCGGTGCGCACGGTGCTGCTGCTCGTCGCGGGCATCGCCGAGGCGCTCCAGGCCATCCACCGGGCGGGCGTCGTCCACCGCGACCTCAAGCCGGCCAACGTGCTGGTCGCCGGGGACGGTCCCCGAGTGATCGACTTCGGCATCGCGCGCGCGGCGGACGCGGCCGCCCTCACCGGAACGGGCCTGCGGATCGGCACCGCCGCCTTCATGGCGCCCGAGCAGGCGCTGGGCCGGCAGGTGACACCGGCCACCGACGTCTTCGCTCTCGGAACGCTGGCCGCGTACGTGGCGGGAGGGGTTCCGCCCTTCGGGAACGGGCCGGAGTCCGGCGCCCTCTACCGGGTGGTCCACGAGCTTCCCGACCTCACCCGCGTACCCCCTGACCTGCACGAACTGATCTCGTGGTGCCTGGCCAAGCGTCCCGAGGACCGCCCCACCACCGTCGAACTGATGGCGTCGGTGCACGCGCACCCCGAAGTGGGACCGCGGCCGGAGTTCACGGACGGCTGGCTCCCCCGTCCGGTGCGGGAGGAGGTCACCGAGCCGCCGGGCGCAGCCGCCCCGGAGGATCCGCGCGGCGATCACTTCGCCCCGACGGCGGCCGCAGCCGCCCACCCTGCGGCCGCGGCGGCGCCCGTCGCCCCGGCTCCCACGCGGGCCGCCCCGCCCGCGTGGGGGCCCGTACCCGCCCCGGTGGGGGCCCCTGCCCCGGGGGCCCGCCGCCGCGCGGCCCCGCGCGGGCGGCTGCCGGCGGTGGCCCTGGCGGTGGCCGCCACCCTGCTGGCCTGCGGCGGAGCCGTGTACTACTTCGACGACCCCGTGGACGGGGGAGGGGAGCCCGACGCGGGACCCGCCGTCGGACCGACCGCGCCCGCCGACGGCGGGGCAACGCCCTCGGGCGCCGGGCCGACGCCGTCGGGCGGGGGCGGGGCGACGCCGCCCACCGGCCCCGCCTACCTGCCCGGCTATACGAAGTCCCAGCTCACCGCCCCCGACTCCGGCTACGAGTTCGATCTGGGAGCGGGCAAGGTGGTGCCCGCCGAGACGGCCGCCTGGTACCTGGCCCGCGAGGGTCAGGCCTTCCTGCCGTCCGGGGAGTCGGACGCCTTCGTCGCCGACGGCGCCGCGCTGACCCCGGCCGACTGCGTGCGGGGCATCGAATCGCGTCCCGCCAGTGCGCTGCCCTTCGGCACGCTCGGCAAGGCGCGGCCGTTCTGCGTGCGCAGCCCGGACCGGAGCGAGATCGCCATCGTGCGGCTGGTCGCCGCGCCCGCCGACGGCTCGGTCACCATCGCGGTCGACCAGTACCGACAGGGCTGAGGCCCCCGACATGGCTTGACTGAATTTTCAGTTAACGCAAGGGTGCCGAGTCATCCCGACCGTTCACCCCTGAGGGAGACCCATGGACATGCCCAGCACCACCCGCCGCCGCCTGCTCCGGTTCGGAGCGACGGCACTGCCGCTCGCCGCCCTCGGTCCGGTCCTTCCCTCCGCCGCGCACGCGGCCCCCGCCCCCGACCCCGCCCCCGACGGAGGTTCCGCGACCCTGCGCATGCCCGACGAGGGCGACCGCCACGTCCGTACCTACATGTCCTGGCCCGCCCTCTCCTCGGTGTGGGGCAACAGGCTGGACGCGGTGCGCGGCGACATCGCCGACGTCGCGTACGAGATATCGCGCTTCGAGCCGGTCGTGATGCTGGCCCGCCCCGGTCAGGCCGCGGAAGCCCGCCACCGCTGCGGGCGCGGTGCCCGCCACGCCGTCGACGTCATCGAGATCCCCAACGACGACCTGTGGATCCGCGATTTCGGCCCCACCTTCGTCGTGGGCCCGGGAGCCGTCGCGGGGGTGGACACCAACTTCAACGGCTGGGGCAAGACGGGCACGCCGTACGCCCAGCCGTTCGCCAACGACGCGGCGGCCGCGGGCATCCTCCTCGACGAGTACGCAGTGCCCCGGATCCGCGCGGGCTTCGTCGGGGAGGGCGGCTCGCTGGAGACCGACGGTGAGGGAACCCTGCTGGCCACGGTCAGCTCGCTGGTGAACGCCAACCGCAACCCTGGCATGAGCCAGGAACAGGTCGAGCAGGCCCTGAAATCGGCGCTCGGCATCGACAAGGTCATCTGGGTCCCGGGGCTGGCCGGGCAGGACATCACCGACTGCCACATCGACTGCCTCGCCCGCTTCACCGCCCCGGGGCGGGTCATCCTCGACAAGCCCGGAGCCGGCGCGGACCGCAAGTGGATCGCCGTCTACGAGGAGACCGAGCGGGCCCTGGACAGCGCCACCGACGCCCGCGGCCGCCGTCTCTCCGTCACGGAACTCCCCGGCCCCGATCGCCGCCTCATCCGCGGTGGGGGAGCGGAGTTCCTGTCCAGCTACACCAACTACTACACCGCGAACGGCGCGGTCATCGCCCCGCAGTTCGGCGACGCCCACGCCGACGGCCTGGCGTACACCATCCTGCGGGCCGCCCACCCCGGTCGGCAGGTGGTCCAGGTCGGCATCGACAACATCGCCGGCGGGGGCGGTGGCATCCACTGCGCCACCCAGTCGCATCCTGCCGTCCCGCCGGCGGCCTGATGTCCGCCGCGCCCCGAACTCCCGGTGACGGGCCGTGTGCACCTGTCCGGGAGGGCCCCGGTAAGGTGCGGGTCATGGCGTCTCGCAGCACTCAGATCCTCGAAGCGGCCGCACGGGTGATCGCCCGGCGCGGGGTCCGCGGGCTGCGCGTGGAGGAACTCGCGGCCGAGGCCGGGGTCTCCACCGCCCTGATCTACTACCACTTCAAGGACCGTACGGGGGTCCTGCGCCAGACCCTCGAGTTCATCAACGACCGCGCCGAGCGCTACACCACCGACCGCGACCCGGACGACCCTCCGCTCACCCCTCGGGAAGAGCTGGAGGAAACCTTGCTGCTGGAGCTCCAGGACACCGCCGAGGTACGGGAGAACAGCTCGGCCTGGGGCGAACTGCGGGCCAGCGCCGTCTTCGACGAGGTGCTCCGCGAGGATCTCGCCCGGGCGACCCTGGTATGGGTCCAGGAGGTCGCCGCACTGCTGGGCCAGGTCCAGCCGATGGCGCCCGCCTCGTCGCTCGCGGCCGCCGCCGAACGGCTCACCGCCCTCCTGGAGGGGCTCAGCATGCGCTGGCTCAGTGGTGGCATCCAGATCGGTCACGCGCGGGAACTCATGCGCGGGGCCGTCGACGCCGAACTGGCCGGGCTCCGGCAGAACTGACGTACCCGGGCCGCCCCGCCCTGCGGGGCCCCGGACCTTTCGCTGTCCCATCTATTGACTGAATTTTCAGTCAATGCCAGAGTGAAGGCCCGAGCCGCCGCCGGCCGCCGAGCTCCGCTCCGGCCCCCCGTGGGCCCCGGGATCCCCCGCCGGACATGGCCCGGCCCACCGCTCTCCGTCCCGCCGCCACGGTCCAGGCGCTCCGCGCACCTCCCCATCCGTACCGCGGAACCCGCGGCCCCGGTGGCCCCCGCACCCGCCCCCGAGCGAAGGAATGGACAGATCATGAAGGCTTCGACAGGCCAGGATCCCTGGGCGGACACCCGGTGGGCGTCATGCCGCTGACGCCCACCGAACGCGACCGACTCCTGCTGTTCGGCGCCGCCGAACTGGCGCGGGCCCGCCACGCGCGGGGCCTGCGGCTCAACGTCCCGGAGGCGACCGCCGTGATCGCCGACACGGTGTGCGAGGCGGCGCGCGACGGCCTCCGCCTCGCCGACGCCCTCGCCCGCGGCCGTGGCGTCCTCGGCCCGGACGACGTCCTGCCCGGCGTCGTCGACATCGTGACCGAGGTGATGGTCGAGGCGGTGTTCGAGGACGGCACCCGGCTCGCGGCGGTCAGCGAACCCTTCGGGGAGTGCCCCCGTGACGACGGTGCGCCGGGTGCCGTGCTGCCCGCCGCGGACACCGTCCCGGCCGTCGCGCCGGCCGTGGTCCTCGATGTGCGCAACCGCGCGACGGTCCCGGTGAGCGTGACCTCGCACTTCCACTTCTTCGAGGCCAATCCGCGCCTCGACTTCGACCGGGCCGCCGCGTACGGCATGCGGCTGGCCGTCCCCGCGGGTTCGTCCGTCCGCTTCGACGCGGGCTCCACCGTCGAGGTGGGCCTGGTCCCCATCGGCGGCGACCGCATCGCGATCGGCTTCGCGGGCCTGGTGGACGGCCCGCTGGACGCCCCCGGAGCCAAGGCGCTCGCGCTGGCCCGGGCGGAGGCGTGCGGCTACCTGGGCGCGGCCACCCCAGAACGAACCCGTGAAGGAACCCCCGAAGGAACCACCCAATGAGCAGACCGACCCGGCACGGCGATCACAGTGCGCACTGCGCGCCGGGCAGCCGGCACATCGACCCGCACGAGTACGCCGCGGTGCACGGCCCGAGGGCGGGGGACCGGGTCCGGCTCGGCGATTCGGGGCTCGTCGTCCGGGTGGAGTCCGACGCGCAGAAGCCGGGTGACGAGTTCCTGGCGGGTTTCGGCAAGACGGCCCGTGACGGTCTGCACCTGAAGGCGGCGGCGGTCCGCGAGACCTGTGACGTGGTGATCAGCAACGTCCTGGTCATCGACGCGGTGCTCGGCATCCGCAAGGTGTCCATCGGTATCCGTGAGGGCCGCATCCGCGCGATCGGCCGGGCCGGGAACCCGGACACCCTCGACGGCGTCGACGTGGTCGTCGGCACCGGCACGACCATGGTGTCCGGCGAGGGCCTGATCGCCACCGCGGGAGCCGTGGACACCCACGTGCACCTGCTCTCCCCGCGGATCATGGAGGCGTCCCTCGCGAGTGGCGTGACGACGATCATCGGCCAGGAGATCGGGCCGAGCTGGGGTGTGGGGGTGAACTCGCCCTGGGCCCTCAGGCACGGGTTCAACGCCTTCGACGCCTGGCCGGTGAACATCGGCTTCCTGGCCCGGGGTTCGTCCTCGGACGCGGCTCCGCTGGTGGAGGCGCTGGCCGAGGGCGGCGCCTGCGGTTTCAAGGTCCACGAGGACATGGGAGCCCACACCCGCGCCCTGGACACCGCCCTGCGGGTGGCCGAGGAGCACGACGTCCAGGTCGCCCTGCACAGCGACGGCCTCAACGAGTGCCTGTCCGTCGAGGACACCCTGCGGGTGCTGGACGGCCGGACCAT
>NZ_JBEZKE010000029.1:0-626 GCF_040651555.1 Streptomyces sp. NPDC048424
GCCCGGTTACATTCCGAACCCGGAAGCTAAGCCTTTCAGCGCCGATGGTACTGCAGGGGGGACCCTGTGGGAGAGTAGGACGCCGCCGAACAATCTTTCAAAGGACCCTTGGTCCAGCGTTCAACGCTGGACCAAGGGTCCTTTTTTGTTTCACCTCTTTACGCCGAAGCGCGGCCATGGGTTGGTTGCGCGAGAATGACTAGCGGTACCCCGAAGACAGGAGTCACACCCATGTCCAACTCTCCCGACGATCGTCCGGAGCGCGAGCCTCGGCGCAACGACGGCGGTGACAGGGGCGGCTACCGCGGGGGCCGTGACGACCGTGGTGGCGACCGTCCCCCGTTCCGTCGTGACGACCGTGGTGCCAGCGGCCGTCCGTCCAGTGGTGGTGGCGGTTTCCGTCGCGATGACCGTGGCGGGCGCCCCGCCGGCGGTGGCGGCGGCGGTTTCCGTCGTGACGACCGCGGTGGCGACCGTCCCAGCTACCCCCGCCGTGACGACGACCGTGGTGGTCGTCCCTCCGGTGGCGGTACCGGTGGTGGCGGCGGCTTCCGTCGTGACGACCGCGGTGGGGACCGCCCGAGCTTCCCGCGCCGTGACGACCGCGGTGGGGACCGCCCGCGTAC
>NZ_JBEZKE010000029.1:720-97276 GCF_040651555.1 Streptomyces sp. NPDC048424
GTCGTACCCGCGTCGCGATGACCGTGGTGGGGACCGTCCCTCGTACCCGCGTCGTGATGACGACCGTGGTGGTTTCCGTGGCGGCCGTGACGACCGTGGCGGCGACCGTCCGTCGTACCCGCGTCGCGATGACCGTGGTGGGGACCGTCCCTCGTACCCGCGTCGTGATGACGACCGTGGTGGTTTCCGTGGCGGCCGTGACGACCGCGGTGGCGACCGCCCGTCCTACCCCCGTCGCGACGACCGTGGTGGCGAGCGTCCCTCGTACCCGCGTCGTGACGACCGTGGTGACCGTCCCACCGGTGGTGGCGGCGGCTTCCGCCGTGACGACCGTGGCGGCGACCGCCCGTCCTACCCGCGTCGCGACGACCGTGGTGGCGAGCGTCCCTCGTACCCGCGTCGCGATGACCGTGGTGACCGTCCCACCGGTGGTGGCGGCGGCTTCCGCCGTGACGACCGTGGCGGCGACCGCCCGTCCTACCCGCGCCGTGACGACCGTGGTGGCGAGCGTCCCTCGTACCCGCGTCGTGATGACGACCGTGGTGGTTTCCGTGGTGGCCGTGACGACCGCGGTGGCGACCGCCCGTCCTACCCGCGCCGTGACGACCGGGGCGAGCGTCCCTCGTACCCGCGTCGTGACGACCGTGGTGACCGTCCCACCGGTGGTGGCGGCGGCTTCCGCCGCGATGACCGTGGCGGCGACCGCCCGTCCTACCCGCGCCGCGACGACCGGGGCGAGCGTCCCTCGTACCCGCGTCGTGATGACGACCGTGGTGGTTTCCGTGGTGGCCGTGACGACCGCGGTGGCGACCGCCCGTCCTACCCCCGTCGTGACGACCGTGGTGGCGAGCGTCCCTCGTACCCGCGTCGTGACGACCGTGGTGACCGTCCCACCGGTGGTGGCGGCGGCTTCCGCCGTGACGACCGTGGTGGCGACCGCCCGTCCTACCCGCGCCGTGACGACCGCGGTGGCGACCGTGGCGGGTTCCGTGGTGGCCGTGACGATCGCGGCGGTGACCGTGGTGGCTACCGTGGTCGCGATGACCGTGGCGGCGACCGCGACTTCCGCTCCGACCGGGACCCGGTCAAGCGCCTTCCGATCGACGAGGACGTCACCGGTCTCGAGATCGACGCCGATGTGCGCCAGGAGCTGCTGAGCCTGCCCAAGGGCCTGGCCGAAGAGGTCTCCAAGAACCTGGTCATGGTCGCGCGGCTGATCGACGAGGACCCCGAGCAGGCGTACGCGTACTCGCGCATCGCCCTGCGCCTGGCCTCCCGCGTCGCCGCTGTCCGTGAGGCGGCCGGCTTCGCCGCGTACGCCACGCAGAAGTACAGCGAGGCCCTCGCGGAGTTCCGTGCCGCCAAGCGCATGACCGGCTCGGTCGAGCTGTGGCCCGTCATGGCCGACTGCGAGCGCGGCCTCGGCCGTCCGGAGCGGGCGCTGGCCATGGCCGGCGAGCCCGAGGTGCAGAAGCTGGACAAGGCCGGCCAGGTCGAGATGCGTCTGGTCGCGGCCGGTGCCCGGCGGGACCAGGGGCAGCTCGAAGCGGCCATCGTGACCCTGCAGAGCCCGGAGCTGGCCTCCAGCTCCGTCCAGCCCTGGACCGCGCGACTGCGCTACGCCTACGCCGACGCCCTGCTGGCGGCCGGCCGTGAGGACGAGGCGCGCGAGTGGTTCGGCAAGACCCTCGAAGCGGACAAGGACGGGGCCACCGACGCCTCGGACCGTCTCGCCGAGCTCGACGGTGTCGAGTTCGTCGACGCCTCCGTCGACCTGGCCGACGTCGATGCCGAGGGCGACCTCGACGTCGAGGACGTCATCGATGACGAGGACGACGACGATGAGGACGACGAGGACGCGGCGGAGATCGCCGCGGCCGAGCGCGCCTCCGACGTCGCCGAGTACTACGACGAGGACGACGAGGAGTACGAGCCGCTGGAGCAGTCCGCGGCCGACGCCGACGTCGAGGACGCCCGGCAGGACTCGGGCCGCGACAAGGCCTGAAGCACGGTGAACGCATGAGAAAGGGCGGTACCCCCGGTGGGGTACCGCCCTTTTCCATGTCCGGAGTGGTTCAGCCCAGGCCGCGCAGGACCAGGCCGGTGGCCGGTTTCGGTCCGAAGGAGGTGGACTTCCGGGGCATGGTGACGCCCTGGCGGGCCAGGTCCCGTACGACTTCCTCCCGTACGGGGTGCAGCAGGACGGCGGTGCCCCCGTGGCGTTCGGCCATGGCCACCGTGGACGCGGCGTCGTGGATGTACGTGATCTCCTCGGGGGCGTCCGGAACGTGCCAGAGGGCGTCGAGCAGCGTCGCGTGCAGGACGGTGGCGTCCAGCCGGCGCCAGGCCTCCGGGCGGTCGTGGCGGACCGTGCGGTCGAGGAGCGCCAGGTCGGGATCGGTGACCAGGTGGAAGGTGCCGTCGCCGGTGAGCAGGAAGGCGTTGCCGCGTTCCGAGGCGTCCGCGAGGGCGTCCAGGGCCAGCGGGAGCGGTCCGTCGACCGGGGTGACGCGGAAGTGGCCGCCGAGGGCGGCCAGGGCGTCGGAGACCGGGAGCCGGCGCAGCATCCGGTGGATCGCGCGGACCTGGAGCGGGTACCGCGCGGTGTCCACGAGGAGCACCAGCCCGAAGTCCCACGCCGTGGGGGAGCCGTGCTCCTCCTGGAGGCGCAGGTACGTGGCCCAGCGGTGGTGGCCGTCGGCGATGAGGGCCTGGCGGTGGCTGAGATCCGCCGTGACGGTGGCGAGCTCGTCCGGGTCCGTGATGGCCCACAGGCGGTGCTGGAAGCCGTCCTCGGTGGTCGTCGACAGCAGGGGCGCGCGCTGGGCGGTCCGCTCGACGACCGCGGCCGCTCCCGTGCCGGGGTCGTCGCCCCGGTAGGTGAGGAGCAGGGGTTCGAGATTGGCGGAGGTGGCCCGCATCAGGCCGGCCCGGTCGGTGACCACGTCCGGCATGACGTCCTCGTGGGGGAGGACGATGCCCGCGTCCGCGGTGGACAGGGCGAGGGCGCCGATGACGCCGCGCTGGAGCAGGCCGGCCTTGCGCTGCTCGTACACGTACAGCGCGGGCTCGGGATCGGCGCTGAGGATGCCCTCGGCGAGCCAGTCGTGCAGGGTGCGGGCGGCCTGTTCGTTGCGTGCGGCCGGGGTGCCGGCCTGCGGGAGGATCAGGCGGACGATGTTGTGCGGGTCCGCGGATTCGAGGTGGTCGACTCCGTCGGGGCGCACGACCACGTCGTACGGCGGGGAGGTGACGGCGGCGAGACTGCCGACGCGCTCCGGGACGTAGCGCAGGCCATGGAACGGGATCAGTCGCAGCCCTTGGTCCGCGGTGCCAGGTGTGGTCATTGGTGCATGGTAAGTCGCGTCTCGCCATGCGGGATGATCGGGGCAGTGCAGAATCGGACAAGATCGTTCTCCCCCCGGCTACCGCCGGGAGGGCCGTCAGAGGAGCGAACGCGATGACCCGGCAGAGCAGGACCAGTCCCGCGGCGAGTGAGCAGAGTCTGCACCAGGCGTACGACACCGCCCTGCTGGACCTCGACGGGGTGGTGTACGCGGGCGGCGAGGCCATCGCGTACGCCGTGGAGTCCCTCGCCGCGGCCCGGGCCGACGGCATGCACCTCGCCTACGTCACCAACAACGCGCTGCGGACCCCGGACGCGGTGGCGGAGCACCTGGGCGAGCTGGGCATCCCGACGGAGGCGGCCGAGGTGATCACCTCGGCGCAGGCGGTGGCCCGGCTGATCTCGGAGCAGGTGGAGCCGGGGTCGAAGGTGCTGGTGATCGGCGGGGAGGGGCTGTGGGTCGCACTGCGCGAGCGCGGGCTGGTGCCGGTGGAGTCGGCCGAGGAGGAGGGCCTGGCGGCGGTGGTGCAGGGGTACGGGGGTCCCGAACTGCCCTGGGGGCGCTTCGCGGAGGCCTCGTACGCGATCAACCGCGGGGTGCCGTGGTACGCGTCGAACACCGACCTGACGATCCCGGGGGCGCGGGGAATCGGGCCGGGCAACGGGGCTGCGGTGGAGGTCGTACGGATCGCCACGGGCGCGGAGCCGCAGGTGGCGGGCAAGCCGCTGCCCCCGATGCACCGGGAGACGGTGCTGCGGACGGGGGCGGAGCGGCCGCTGGTGGTCGGGGACCGGCTCGACACCGACATCGAGGGTGCCTTCAACGGTGAGGTGGACTCGCTGCTGGTGCTGACCGGGGTGACGGACGCGGAGCAGTTGGTGCGGGCCGAGCCGAGGCACCGGCCGACGTACGTGGACCGGGACCTGCGCGGGCTGTTGACGGGGCAGCCGGAGGTGGAGCCGGCCGAGGAGGGGTTCCGCTGCGGTGGTTGGACCGCGGTCGCGCTGAACCGCGGAATGCTGGAGCTGCGCGGGGAGGGCGGGGATCCGGTCGACGGGCTGCGGGCGCTGTGCGCGGCGGCCTGGACGGCGGCCGGGGACGGGGTCTGCACGCTGGACGCGGCGAAGGCGCTGGCCAGGCTGGGTCTTTAGGGCCGGACGGGTGATCCGCGCAAGGCGCAGGGTAGGCTAACCTAACTCGCGTGTTGGTCGAGAGCCCCCCTGAATCCGAACCGAGCGCGGCGCCCGAACAGGCCGCCGTCGCCCGCCCGCGCCATGCCGCGCGCGTCGCCGGTCTGCTGGCCGCCCTCGCGGTGCTCGCGCTGATCGCGGTCGTGAGCATCGCCGTGGGCGCCAAGCAGATACCCCTGGACGAGGTCTGGCACGGCCTGTTCGCCTACGCGGGGACGCCCTCCGACGTGGTGGTACGGGACCTGCGGGTCCCGCGCACGCTCCTCGGGCTGATGGTCGGACTGGGCCTCGGCCTGTCCGGTGCCGTGATGCAGGCGCTGACCCGCAACCCGCTGGCCGAGCCCGGCATCCTCGGCGTCAACGCCGGCGCCGCGGCCGCCGTGGTCTCCGCGATCAGCTTCTTCGGCGCGACGTCGATCCGCGAGTTCGTGTGGTGGGCCTTCCTCGGCGCCGCCGTCGTCTCGGTCGTCGTGTACGTGCTCGGCGGCAGCCGCAGCGCGACCCCGGTGCGCCTCGCGCTCGCCGGTACGGCGGCCAGCGCGGCCCTGATCGGCTACATCAACGCCGTGCAGCTGATGGACAGCAAGGCGCTGGACAAGCTCCGCTTCTGGACGGTGGGTTCGCTGGCCTCGGCCAACATGGACACCGTCCGCCAGGTGGCCCCCTTCCTGATCGTCGGCGCGGTGCTCGCGCTGTCGCTCGGCCGGCCGCTGAACGCGATGGCGATGGGCGACGACACGGCGCGGGCGCTCGGCGCGCACCTGACGCGGACCCGGATCGCCGCGATGGTCGCCATCACCCTGCTGTGCGGTGCGGCGACCGCCGCGTGCGGGCCCATCGTCTTCATCGGCCTGATGATCCCGCACCTCGTCCGGGCGTTCACCGGTCCCGACATGCGCTGGGTGCTCGCGTACTCGGCCGTCCTGTCACCCGTCCTGCTGCTCGGCGCCGACGTCGTCGGCCGTGTCGTCACCCGGCCCGCCGAACTGCAGGTCGGCGTCGTGACCGCGCTCATCGGCGGCCCCGTCTTCATCTACCTGGTTCGGCGCAAGAGGATGGCCCAGCTGTGACCGTGACCGCGACCGTGAACGACACACCGCGCAAGGGCCGGTCCGGGCCCCGCCCGCTGCACCTGCCCGGCGGGATCGCGCTGCGCGTCGAGGGACGTGCGCTGGCCGTCGGGCTGCTGCTCGCCGCCGCGACGCTCGCGCTGGCCGTCCTGCTCATCGGCACCGGCGACTTCGAGATCGCACCGTGGGACGTCGTCCAGACCCTGCTGGGCAACGGCACCCCCGCCAACGACTTCATCGTCAACGACCTGCGGCTGCCGCGGGTCCTGGTCGCCCTGCTCGTCGGGGCCGCCCTCGGGATGGCCGGCGCGGTCTTCCAGTCGGTCTCCCGCAATCCGCTCGGCTCCCCCGACCTGCTGGGCTTCGGATACGGCTCGGTGGTCGGCGCGCTCGTCGTCATCATCCTGTTCAAGGGCGATGCCAACGAGGTGGCGGTCGGCGCGGTGATCGGCGGCCTGCTGGCCGGAGCCGCCGTCTACCTGCTCGCGTACAAGCAGGGCATCCAGGGCTACCGGCTCGTGCTGGTCGGCATCGGCGCCTCCGCCATGCTCGTCGCCGTGATCCAGTACCTGATCACGAAGGCCCAGATGATCGAGGCCACCCGCGCCACGGTCTGGCTGACCGGCTCGCTGGCCGGCCGCGACTGGGCGCAGGTGTGGCCGCTGCTCGCGGTCTGCGCGGTGCTCTTCCCCCTGATCCTCGGACAGGGCCGGGCCGTGCGGATGATGGAGATGGGCGACGACGCCGCGTACGCCCTCGGGGTGCCGGTGGAGCGGACGCGGCTGCTGCTGATGGTCGCGGCGATCCTGCTCACCACCGCGGCGAGCGCGGCGGCCGGGCCCATCAGCTTCGTCGCGCTGGCCGCGCCGCAGCTGGCCCGGCGGCTCACCCGCTCGCCCGGCGGGAACCTGCTGACGGCCGCGCTGATGGGCTCGGTGCTGCTGATGGTGTCCGACTGGGCCTCGCAGCGGGCCTTCGGCGCCGACCAGTTGCCGGTGGGCGTGGTGACCGGGCTGGTCGGCGGTGTCTACCTGCTCTGGCTGCTCGTCGCCGAGCGCAAGGCAGGACGTATATGAACCTGATGAGGAGTACGCAAGTGCAGCGGCTGACCGCGGAGAACGTGACGCTCGGCTACGACCAGCGGGTCATCGCCGAGGACCTGTCGGTGGAGATCCCCGACAACTCCTTCACGGTGATCGTCGGCCCCAACGCCTGCGGCAAGTCCACGCTGCTGCGGGCCCTGTCGCGGATGCTGAAGCCGTCCGCCGGGCGGGTTTTGCTGGACGGGCAGGCCATCGGGTCGATGCCGGCGAAGAAGGTGGCCAAGACCCTGGGCCTGCTCCCGCAGTCCTCGATCGCGCCGGACGGCATCACGGTGGCCGACCTGGTCGCACGCGGCCGGTACCCGCACCAGGGGCTGCTGCGGCAGTGGTCGGCCGAGGACGAGCGGGTCGTGAACGAGTCCATGGCCTCGACCGGGGTCGCCGAACTCGCCGACCGGGCCGTGGACGAGCTGTCGGGCGGGCAGCGGCAGCGGGTGTGGATCGCGATGGCGCTGGCGCAGCAGACGCCGCTGCTGCTGCTCGACGAGCCGACGACCTACCTGGACATCCAGCACCAGATCGACGTGCTGGACCTGTGCGCGGAGCTGCACGAGAACCAGGGGCGGACGCTGGTCGCCGTGCTGCACGACCTGAACCACGCGGCCCGTTACGCGACGCAACTGATCGCGATGCGGGGCGGGAAGGTCGTGGCGGAGGGGGCGCCGGCGGAGGTGGTGACGGCGGAGCTGGTGGAGAAGGTGTTCGGCCTGAAGTGCCAGATCATCGACGACCCGGAGACGGGGACGCCGCTGGTGATTCCCGCGGCGCGCCGGTCCCGTGCGGGGGCTCACGCGGTGGCGTAGCGGGTGCGGCGCCGTTGCCGGGGGCGCTGCCCCCGGGCCCCCGCGCCTCAAACGCCGGCGGGGCTGAGGGTCAGAGCAGGCTCTTGAGGCGGAGGAGGTCGCGGAAGCCGGCTTCGAGTTTGACTCGGCCGGAGGCCCAGGCCTTGGCGAACTTGAGGTCGCCCGCGACCAGGGCGAGGAGGTCGTCGCCCGTCATCGCGAGGCGGATCTCGGCCTTGGCGGCCGGCGGGCCGGGGGCGACCGCGTCCACGCGGATGCGGCCCGCGTCGAGGCGGCCCGTGAACGTCTCGTCCAGGTCCGTGATGTGGCAGCTCAGGGAGCGGTCGAGCGCGGCCGCGCCGCGTACGCCGCCGTCGGCCCGGGCGAGATTGTCGGAGAGGGTGTCGAGTGCTGCGCGGCACTCCTGGATCGTAGCCATCGTGATCACGACCGTACCGCAGAGCCGTGCGTGGTCGCGGGGCGCTTCGGGGTAGCGTCGGGGCATGACCGACGAAGCCCAGGGCGCAGCAGAAGCCGACGGCGAAGCCTGCGCCGGACCCGCGGGGCCCGTGGCGCTGGGCGTCGTACGCACGCCCACCGGACACGCCGGCGTGGACGCGCACCTGGCGCGGCTGGCGGACGCGGACCACCTCGCGGCGGACGGACACGTCGAGGTGTACGAGGATGTCCACAGGGGGCTGCGCGAGGCGCTGACCGCGCTGGACGCACCGCCCGTCCCTGGTCCGTACGAAAACAGGAGCTGAACCGAACGTGGCAGGAGTGGCACGCCGCCGCCTGGACGCCGAACTGGTACGCCGCAGCATGGCCCGCTCGCGCGAGCACGCCGCGCAGCTGATCGCCGCGGGCCGGGTGACCGTGGGCGGCACCACCGCGACCAAGGCCGCCACCCAGGTCGAGACGAGCGCGGCTCTGGTCGTCCTCAAGGACGACAGCGATCCCGACTACGTCTCGCGGGGCGGCCACAAGCTCGCGGGCGCGCTGGCGGCCTTCCGGCCGCAGGGGCTGCGCGTGGAGGGCCGCCGCGCGCTGGACGCCGGGGCCTCCACGGGCGGGTTCACCGACGTGCTGCTGCGCTCGGGCGTCGCCCACGTGGTGGCCGTCGACGTCGGCTACGGGCAGCTCGCCTGGTCGCTGCAGAGCGACGACCGGGTGACGGTCAAGGACCGGACGAACGTGCGCGAGCTGACGGTCGAGCAGATCGACGGGATCGCGGTGGACCTCGTCGTCGGCGACCTGTCCTTCATTTCCATCGGGCTGGTGCTGCCCGCGCTCGTACGGTGCTGCGCGCCGGAAGCCGACCTGGTGCTGATGGTCAAGCCGCAGTTCGAGGTCGGCAAGGACCGGCTGGGCAGCGGCGGGGTGGTGCGCAGCCCGGAGCTCCGGGCGGAGGCCGTGCGCGAGGTCGCGGCGCAGGCGGCGAAGCTCGGTCTGGGCGTTCTCGGGGTCACGGCGAGTCCGCTGCCGGGACCGTCGGGCAACGTCGAGTACTTTCTGTGGCTGCGGGCGGGGGCACCGGCACTCGACCCGGCGGATGTTGACCGTGCAGTGGCGGAGGGGCCGCAGTGACAGATTCAACGGGGGAACGCACCGTATTCCTGCTCGCGCACACCGGGCGGCCGGCGGCCATCCGCAGCGCGGAGCTGGTCGTCAAGGGACTCCTGCGCTGCGGGCTGGGCGTACGGGTCTTCGCGCACGAGGCGGTGGACCTGCCGCTGCCGCCCGAGGTGGAGCTCGTCACCGAGTCCACGCCGGGGGTGCTCGACGCGTGTGAGCTGCTGGTCGTGCTGGGCGGGGACGGGACCCTGCTGCGGGGCGCGGAGCTGGCGCGCGCCTCGGGGGTGCCGATGCTGGGCGTCAACCTGGGCCGGGTGGGGTTCCTCGCCGAGGCCGAGCGCGACGACCTGGACAAGGTCGTGGACCGGGTGGTGTCGCGCTCGTACGAGGTCGAGGAGCGGATGACCCTCGACGTGGTCGTGCGCACGAACGGCGACGTGGTCCACCGGGACTGGGCGCTGAACGAGGCCGCGGTCCAGAAGGTGTCCCCGGAGCGGATGCTGGAAGTGGTCCTGGAGATCGACGGGCGCCCGGTGACCGGCTTCGGCTGTGACGGGATCGTCTGCGCGACGCCGACGGGCTCGACGGCCTACGCCTTCTCCGCGGGCGGGCCGGTGGTCTGGCCGGAGGTGGAGGCGCTGCTGATGGTGCCGATCAGTGCGCACGCGCTGTTCGCGAAGCCGCTGGTGACCTCGCCCACCTCCGTGCTGGCGGTGGAGGTACAGGCCGGCACCCCGCACGGCGTGCTGTGGTGTGACGGCCGGCGGATGCTGGAGCTGCCGTCCGGGGCCCGTGTGGAGGTCCGGCGCGGGGCGGTGCCCGTGCGGCTCGCCCGGCTGCACCACGCGTCCTTCACGGACCGGCTCGTCGCGAAGTTCGCGCTGCCGGTGTCGGGTTGGCGTGGGGCGCCCCACTAGCGGGTGTCCCGGCGTGTCGCCCATCGTGCTTAATAGCACATTCGTTCGGAGAACTCGGGACGGGTGACGTCACATGGCACCGGTGAAACCTCGGTATCGTCGTCCCGTGCTTGAGGAGATGCGGATACGGTCGCTCGGGGTCATCGACGACGCGGTGGTCGAGCTGTCGCCCGGTTTCACCGCGGTGACCGGCGAGACCGGCGCGGGCAAGACGATGGTCGTCACCAGCCTCGGGCTGCTGCTCGGCGGTCGCGCCGACCCGGCCCTGGTGCGGATCGGGGCCAAGGCCGCGGTCGTCGAGGGCCGCATCGTCATGCGCCCCGGCGCGCCCGCCGCCGTACGCGCCGAGGAGGCCGGGGCGGAACTCGACGACGGCGCCCTGCTGATCAGCCGGACCGTGTCCGCCGAGGGCCGCTCGCGCGCCCACGTCGGCGGCCGGTCCGTGCCCGTCGGCCTGCTCGGCGAGCTCGCGGACGACCTGGTCGCCGTACACGGCCAGACCGACCAGCAGGGGCTGCTGCGCCCGGCCCGGCAGCGGCAGGCGCTCGACCGCTACGCCGGGGACGCCGTCGCCGTCCCGCTGGAGAAGTACGGGTCCGCCTACCGCAGGCTCCGCTCCGTCGCCGTCGAGCTGGAGGAGATCACCACCCGGGCCCGGGAACGGGCCCAGGAGGCGGACCTGCTGCGCTTCGGGCTGGACGAGATCGCGGCCGTGGAACCCGTGGCCGGCGAGGACACCGAGCTGGCGGCCGAGGCCGAACGGCTCGGTCACGCCGAATCGCTGGCCTCGGCGGCGCAGCTGGCGCACGGCGCGCTCGCGGGCAATCCCGAGGACCCCGAGGCCATCGACGCGAACATGCTCGTCGCGGGCGCCCACCGCGCCCTGGAATCCGTACGGTCGCACGACCCGGCGCTCGGCGCGCTCGCCGAGCGGATCGGGGAGCTGGGCAT
Organism: Streptomyces sp. NPDC048424; assembly: GCF_040651555.1. Lineage (NCBI taxonomy): Bacteria > Bacillati > Actinomycetota > Actinomycetes > Kitasatosporales > Streptomycetaceae > Streptomyces > Streptomyces sp. NPDC048424. The sequence continues at coordinate 11,656 of NZ_JBEZKE010000029.1, forward strand.
CCTGCTGTCCGACGTGGCCGGGGAGCTGGCGGGCTACGCCGACGACCTGGACGCCGATCCGCTGCGGCTGGCCGCCGTGGAGGAGCGGCGGGCGGCCCTGACCCAGCTGACCCGCAAGTACGGATCCGACGGCACCGTGGACTCCGTACTGGAGTGGGCCGAGCAGGGGGCGGCGCGACTGCTGGAACTGGACGGCGACGACGAGCGGATCACCGAGCTGACCGTCGAGCGGGACGGGCTGCGCTCCGAACTGTCGCTGCTGGCGCAGGCGTTGACGGACGCCCGAGTGGAGGCGGCGACCCGCTTCGCCTCCGCCGTGACGGAGGAGCTGGCCTCGCTGGCGATGCCGCACGCCCGGGTGACCATCGACGTCCGGCAGGCCGAGGACGAGGACGGAGTGGAGGTGGGCGGCCGTCCGGTCGCCTACGGACCTTCGGGCGCGGACGAGGTCGAACTGCTGCTGGCCCCGCACCCCGGCGCCCAGCCGCGGCCGATCGCCAAGGGCGCCTCGGGCGGTGAACTGTCCCGGGTGATGCTCGCCGTCGAGGTCGTCTTCGCCGGCTCCGACCCGGTGCCGACCTACCTCTTCGACGAGGTCGACGCGGGGGTCGGCGGCAAGGCGGCGGTCGAGGTGGGCCGGCGCCTCGCGAAGCTCGCCAAGTCGGCGCAGGTCGTGGTCGTCACGCACCTGCCACAGGTGGCGGCCTTCGCCGACCGCCAGCTGCTCGTAGAGAAGACCAACGACGGGTCCGTCACCAGGAGCGGGGTGACCGTCCTGGAGGGCGAGGCCCGGATCCGCGAGCTGTCGCGCATGCTGGCGGGCCACGAGGACTCGGTCTCCGCGCGGGCCCACGCCGAGGAACTGCTGGCGGCGGCGCGCGCGGACGCGTGAGCCGCGAGGGGTGACACGGTCGCAGGAGGGCCCGGTGCGCACGGCGCGACGGGCCCTTCGCCGTGTCGGATGCCGTGTCGGAGGCCGGGCGCGGGGGCCGCGGGCAGCCCGTGGGGGAGCGCGCCAGGGTGACGCGACACTAGGCCGTGTGGGTGAGGCTGGGGGGTGTCCGACGGTATCTCGTACGGGATCCGCACCCGTATGGTCCCGGAACGCGCGTGCGGACTGGCATCCTTGGCGACGTCTCTGACTCCCTCACCCTGGAGCTTCGGCCCGTGAGCAGCTCCCCGGTCTCCACCTCCCTCCCGGCACAGCCCTACGGGCGCCCGCCGCTCCGCACCGTCCAGGTCCTCGGCGACGGCGCGGGCGCGGGCAGCTGCGCCCACGTACGGTCGCTCGCGACCGGGCTCGCCGCACGCGGCGTACGGGTCACCGTGTGCGCGCCCGTCCAGGCGGAGGGGGAGTACGACTTCACCGGCGCCGGGGCGGAGTTCGCGCCCGACGCGGTGAGCGTCCTGCGGGCCGCGTGCTCCGGGGCGGACGTCGTGCACGCGCACGGGGTGCGCGCCGGGCTGCGCGCCGCGCTGGCCATGCGGGGGCGCCGGGTGCCGCTGGTGGTGAGCTGGCACGGCGACGGGCCCACGGCCGCGGGCGCGCTGGGGCGGCTGGGCCGGATGCTGGAACGGCACGTGGCACGGGCCGCGGCGGTGGTCCTCGGGGCCTCCTCGGACCTGGTGGACCTCGCGCGGCTGCGGGGCGCCCGGGACGCACGGCTGGCACCGGTGGCGGTACCGGCTGGTCCCGCCGGAACCGAGGCGGCGGATCCGGGCAAGGTGCGGGCGGAACTCGGGGCGGTCGAAAGGCCGTTGCTCATCACCGTCGGCAGCCTGGTGCCGTACCGCGGGTACTCCCTGCTGCTCGACGCGGCGCGCGAGTGGCGGGCGCTGGAGCCGGCCCCGCTGCTGGTGATCGCCGGTGAGGGCCCGCTCCGGGCCGAACTGACGCGGCGGATCCAGGCCGAGGGGCTCCCGGTACGGCTGCTCGGGCGCCGCCGGGACGCCGCGCAGCTGCTGGCGGCGGCGGACCTGGCGGTGCTGCCGAGTCGGCGCGTGGCGCGGGCCCTGCTGGCGCAGGAGGCACTGCGGGTGGGGGTGCCGCTGGTGGCCACGGCGGTGGGGGGCGTGCCGGAGCTGGTGGGGGAGGGCGCGGTGCTGGTCCCGCCGGGGGATGCGGCGGCGCTCGCCTCGGCCGTGACCGGCCTGCTGGCGGACCCGGAGCGGAGGGCTGCGCTGGCGGTGGCGGGGCGGGCGCAGGCGGCGACGTGGCCGTCCGAGGACGACACCGTCGCGCAGGTCCTGTCCGTCTACGACGAACTGATGGAACGCCGCCGAGGCTGAAGACCGGTGCTCCGCCCCGGACCCCGCGCCTCAAACGCCGGCGGGGCTGGATCTGCCCGGCGCGAGGAGCGCGTCAGGAAAGGGTGTGGCGGCGGGCGCGGAGGGCCAGGCTCAGGGAGAGGACCGTTTCGGGGTCGTCCAGGTCCGTGCCCAAGAGTTCCGAGATGCGGGCCAGGCGGTTGTAGAGGGTCTGGCGGTTCAGGTGGAGCTCGCGGGCCGTCTCCGCCTTGCGGCCCGCATGGGCCAGGTACGTCTCCAGCGTGGGCAGGAGCGGCGGGCGGGACGTGGTGTCGTGGGTGCGCAGCGGGCCGATCGCCCGGTCCACGAAAGCCGCCAGGTCGGGGTGTTCGCGCAGCCGCCACAGCAGCAGGTCGATGTCCAGCCGTCGCGCGTCGTACCAGGGCCGGGCCGGCAGGCCGTGGGCCGCCGTGGCGGTCTCCGCGGCGTGCCGCAGACCCGCCGACGCGGCCGCCCAGCCGCCCGCGACGCCGACGACCACGGCCGGCGGGGCGGCGGCACGGTCCAGGCCCGCACGTTCGACGCCGGCCCGCAGCGCGGCCGACACCCGGTCCGCCACCGCCGTGCGTTCCGATTCGGCCCGCAGGGACACCAGAAGGGGCACACGGCCCTCGACCGGGCGGACGCCCAGCAGGACCGGCACCCCGACGGACGACAGCTCCTCCAGGACCGCGCGGGCCAGGACGGCCCAGTTCCCGGACGGGCCGAGGTCCGTGGAGAGCCGCATGACCACCGGCAGCAGCGGCCCCGCCCCCGGCTTGAAGCCCAGCACGCGGGCCTGCGCCGGGGCGTCCTCCGCCGAGATGCGGCCCTCCGCCAGGTCCGTCAGGAAGTCGCCGCGGCCGCGCGCCGCCAGCTCCTCCTCCTGCCGCGCCTGCATCAGCACGACGGCCAGCACGCCGGCCGTGCGCTCCGCCGCCATCCGGTGCACCGGCAGCAGCGGCGCCGAGACGCCGACCAGGACGACGCGGGCCCGGACCGAGCCCGTGCCGTGGCCGCCGCCCGGTACGTCGACCACCACCGTGTTCGCCGACGGCTCGGCCTCGCGCTGGCCCCGTAGGCCCTCCCACACCTGCAGCGGGTCCGCGCCCGCGTCCCCGGCCGCGCTGCCGGCCGCGTACAGCAGCTGACCGTCGGGGGTCTCCAGGAAGACCGGGTTCCCCGTGAAGTCGGCCAGGATCCGCAGCACCTGCGGGATGCCCCCGCCGCCCAACAGGGCCTCCGTGCAGCGCCGGTGGACCTCCTCGGCCCGCTGGAGCAGCGCGTAGTGGTGGTTGACGATCTCGGTGTGGACCTCCTCCGTGACGGCGACGAAGGGGACCTCCCGGTGGAGCTGGACCAGCGGCAGTCCCGCCGTGCGCGCGGTCTCCACGATCGTGGCGGGCAGCCGGGTGAAGCGCGGTCCCAGCTCGACCACCAGCGCGGCGATCCCGCGGTCCGCGAGGCGGCGTACGAAGGCACGCTGCTCGGCGGGCCGGGTGCCCAGGCCGAGCCCCGTGGTCAGCAGCAGCTCGCCGCCCTTGAGCAGGGAGGCGATGTTCGGGACCTCGCCGGCGTGCACCCAGCGGACGGTCCGGCCGAGGCGGTCCGCGCAGGCCACCACCTCGGGCAGGCCGCTGCGCAGTCCCGGCAGCTCAAGTGCCCGCTGAACCGTGATCCCGCCCTGGTTGTCCATATCGCGGGACGCTATCAGGGGGTCAGGTCGGCCGGATGTTGTGGTTGAAGCGGAAGATGTTGTCCGGATCGTACTGCCGCTTCAGCGCGCCCAGCCGCCGCATGTTCTCGCTGCCGAGACCCGAGACCACCCGGTCCCCGCCCTCGTCGCCGAGGAAGTTCAGGTACACCGCGCCGGTGCTCCACGGCTCGGCGTCGGCCCGGACGTCCTTGACCCACTGCCGGCACCTCTCGTCGTCGGCTTCGTCCTCCCAGATCCCGAACGGGTGCACCGCCCAGGGCGCGTCGCGGTACGGCACCGGGTAGTCGGCCGGGCCGGAGGCGATGGCGCCGCCCTGCGGGAAGACCAGGTGCTGGGTGCCGGTCGGCACCGGCATGGACGCGGCGCGGGCGCAGAAGGCGTTCACGAACTCGTCCGGGATACCGGTGAGGTACTCCGCCGACCAGTAGTTCCGCAGGCCCGGCGGGTCGTCGATCATGCACTGGAGGTCGGCGTACGGGATGGCCGTGACGATCTCGGACTCGTGGGGGATCGCCAGCAGCGGCCGCGCCAGCTCGCGCATCTCCTCCTCGGGGCCCGCGTACGTCAGCAGCGCACCGGCCAGCAGCAGCCCGACCAGGTGCGGCGGTACGAAGTCCTCGGGCGGGCCGGTCACGTAGAGGGCGGCGCCGGAGGCCTCCGGCGGTCCGGCCTCGATGAGGTCCCGGAACGCGCGGACCACCTCGGGCCCGCGCTCGGGCAGGTACAGCAGGAACGCGATCGACATGGCGGGCAGTTCGTGCAGCCGCAGGGTCAGCGAGGTGGCGATGCCGAAGTTCCCGCCGCCGCCGTGCAACCCCCAGAACAGCTCGGGGTGGTCCTCGGCGGTCACGTGCAGCAGCTCGGCGTCCGCCGTGACCAGGTCCACGCCCAGCAGGTTGTCCACCGCCAGGCCGAACTTCCGGTCCAGCCAGCCGGTCCCGCCGCCCAGCACGAAGCCGCCGACGCCCGTGGTGGAGGCCCGGCCGCCGGTGGTGGCCAGGTCGTAGGGCTGGCAGGCCCGGTCCAGGTGGCTCATCGTGGCCCCGCCCTCGATGTGCGCGGCCCTGGCCGCCGGGTGGACCGTCACCTCGTGCATCCGCCGCAGGTCCACGACGAGGCCGCCGTCGTTGAGGGACATCCCGGCCACGCTGTGCCCGCCGCCGCGCACGGCGACCTTCAGATCGAGGTCCCTCGCGAAACGCACCGCGGTCACCACGTCCGCCGAGCTCTCGCACTGGGCGATGACGGCGGGCCTGCGGTCGATCATCGCGTTGAAGACCGTCCGGGCCCCGTCGTAACCCGGATCCTCCGGGGTGAACACCTCGCCGGACAGGTCCTCGCGGAGCGCGGTCAGCGCCGCGCCCGCCTTCGAGAGGGGAGCCATGGCCACCCCTTCCACCGGAGGGCAAAGGACCCTTCCAGCGTAGGGGGCGGGGTTCGGCGGGGCGCGGCGAGCAGCCCGCGCCCCGTACGCCCGAGAGGACCCGAGCGTGACCCGAGAGGACCCGAGCCGAGCCCCGCCCGCGTACGCCCGGGAGCGCGCTACCCCCCGTACGCCCCGCTCGCCGTCAGCCGCAGCGCCGTGTCGATCAGCGGAACGTGGCTGAAGGCCTGCGGGAAGTTCCCCACCTGCCGCTGGAGCCGCGGATCCCACTCCTCCGCCAGCAGACCCAGGTCGTTGCGCAGCGACAGCAGCCGCTCGAACAGCCGCCGCGCCTCGTCCACCCGGCCGATCATCGCCAGGTCGTCGGCCATCCAGAACGAGCAGGCCAGGAAGGCCCCCTCGTCGCCCTCCAGGCCGTCCACGCCGGCCTCCACGCCCGCCGTCGGGTAGCGCAGGATGAACCCGTCGGGCGTGGACAGCTCGCGCTGGATCGCCTCGATGGTGCCGATGACCCGCTTGTCGTCCGGCGGCAGGAAGCCCATCTGCGGGATCAGCAGCAGGGAGGCGTCCAGCTCCTGCGACCCGTACGACTGGGTGAAGGTGTTGCGCTCCTTGTCGTAGCCCTTCTCGCACACGTCCTGGTGGATCTCGTCGCGCAGCTCGCGCCACCGCTCCAGCGGGCCGTCCGCGTCCCCGCTCTCGATCAGCTTGATCGTGCGGTCCACGGCCACCCAGGCCATCACCTTCGAGTGCACGAAGTGGCGGCGCGGGCCGCGCACCTCCCAGATGCCCTCGTCCGGCTGGTCCCAGTGGGTCTCCAGGTAGCGGATCAGCTTGAGCTGGAGCAGCGAGGCGTAGTCGCTGCGGGCGAGGCCCGTCATGTGGCCCAGGTGCAGGGCCTCGGTGACCTCGCCGTAGACGTCGAGCTGGAGCTGGCCGGCGGCGCCGTTGCCGACGCGCACCGGGCGGGAGTTCTCGTAGCCGGGCAGCCAGTCCAGCTCGGTCTCGCCGAGCTCCCGTTCGCCCGCGATCCCGTACATGATCTGCAGGTTCTCCGGGTCGCCGGCCACCGCGCGCAGCAGCCACTCGCGCCAGGCGCGGGCCTCCTCGCGGTAGCCGGTGCGCAGCAGCGAGGACAGGGTGATCGCCGCGTCGCGCAGCCAGGTGTAGCGGTAGTCCCAGTTGCGGACCCCGCCGATCTCCTCCGGCAGGGAGGTGGTCGGCGCGGCGACGATCCCGCCCGTGGGGCCGTACGTGAGGGCCTTGAGCGTGATCAGGGAGCGGACCACGGCCTCCCGGTAGGGCCCGTGGTAGGTGCACTGGTCGACCCACTCGCGCCAGAAGTCGGTGGTCGACTCCAGGGCGGCCCCGGCGTCGGGGAGCTCCGGCGCGCCCTTGTGCGAGGGCTGCCAGCTGATGCTGAAGGCCATCCGGTCGCCGGGTCCGACCGTGAAGTCGGAGTACGTCGTCAGGTCCTTGCCGTACGTCTGGGCCTCGGTGTCCAGCCAGACCGAGTCGGGGCCGGCGACGGCGACCGTGCGCCCGTCGACCTTGTGGACCCAGGGCACGACCCGCCCGTAGCTGAAGCGCATCCGCAGCGCCGAGCGCATCGGGACGCGCCCGCTGACGCCCTCCACGATGCGGATCAGCTGCGGCGCGTGGTCCTCGCGGGGCGGCATGAAGTCGATCACGCGGACCTTCCCGCGGGGCGTGTCCCACTCCGACTCCAGCACCAGCGAATCACCGCGGTAGCGGCGGCGGTCGGCACGCGGGGCCTCGGAGCCGGCCGGGTACGCCGGGCCGATCCGCCAGAACCCGTGATCCTCGGTGCCGAGAATGCTCGCGAACACGGCATGCGAGTCGAAGCGTGGCAGGCACAGCCAGTCCACCGCCCCGTCCCGGCAGACCAGCGCCGCGGTCTGCATGTCCCCGATCAGTGCGTAATCCTCGATGCGCCCGGACACGTTGCATCTCCAGTCGAACGGCCACGTCCGCCCCGAAGGGCGCTTGCATTGCGCGTATGCGCGGTCACCTGTGGGTGGGGATCTCCGCGTTGAGCCCATGATTCCGCATATCGGCTCGGTTAGGCCGTCTGACGGACTGCCCGGCGGTGATGTTCGCAATATCCGAGCAGGATATGACGGCACCCTAGTGATCTCCTTAAGCCGCGGAAGAATGGCGTTGGGCCGAACGGGTGAGCAGGCGCCACGCCGCCCCGGCGCACTTCGGCGCGCTGCTACCGGCCGCTGACGCCGCGTGGCCGGAGGCGGACCGGCCCGGGCGCTGATAGGCTGGTACCCCGTGGACCGGTGGTCTGCCTGTGCGAATCAGGAGCCCCGAAACCGCAGCTTCGGCGCCCCCTGAGACCCTTCCGGATCGACGGTGGCCGGCGCCGGACGCACCTCACCTCGCGACCACGGGAGCCCCCTCTTGGCGATGCCGCCCAAATCCATGACGACCAAGCACATCTTCGTCACCGGGGGTGTCGCTTCCTCCCTCGGCAAGGGCCTGACGGCCTCCAGCCTGGGTGCGCTGCTGAAGGCGCGCGGTCTTCGGGTCACGATGCAGAAGCTCGACCCGTACCTGAACGTCGACCCCGGCACGATGAACCCGTTCCAGCACGGCGAGGTGTTCGTCACCAACGACGGCGCCGAGACCGACCTGGACATCGGCCACTACGAGCGCTTCCTCGACGTCGACCTCGACGGCTCGGCCAACGTCACCACCGGCCAGGTCTACTCGCAGGTCATCGCCAAGGAGCGGCGCGGCGAGTACCTCGGTGACACCGTGCAGGTCATCCCGCACATCACCAACGAGATCAAGCACCGCATCCGCCGCATGGCGACCGAGGACGTCGACGTCGTCATCACCGAGGTCGGCGGCACCGTCGGCGACATCGAGTCGCTGCCGTTCCTGGAGACCGTCCGCCAGGTCCGCCACGAGGTCGGCCGCGACAACGTCTTCGTCGTGCACATCTCGCTGCTGCCCTACATCGGCCCCTCCGGCGAGCTCAAGACCAAGCCGACCCAGCACTCGGTCGCGGCCCTGCGCAACATCGGCATCCAGCCCGACGCGATCGTGCTGCGCGCCGACCGCGAGGTCCCGACCTCCATCAAGCGCAAGATCTCGCTGATGTGCGACGTGGACGAGGCGGCCGTGGTCGCGGCCATCGACGCCAAGTCGATCTACGACATCCCGAAGGTGCTGCACACCGAGGGCCTGGACGCGTACGTCGTGCGCAAGCTCGACCTGCCCTTCCGCGACGTCGACTGGACGGTGTGGGAGGACCTGCTGGACCGCGTCCACAACCCCGACCACGAGGTCAAGGTCGCGCTCGTCGGCAAGTACATCGACCTGCCCGACGCCTACCTGTCGGTGACCGAGGCGCTGCGCGCCGGCGGTTTCGCCAACAAGGCCCGGGTCCAGATCAAGTGGGTCACCTCCGACGACTGCAAGACCCCGGCCGGCGCCGCGGCGGTGCTCGGCGACGTGGACGCGATCTGCGTGCCCGGCGGCTTCGGCGACCGCGGTGTCAACGGCAAGGTCGGTGCGATCACCTACGCCCGCGAGAACAAGATCCCGCTGCTCGGCCTGTGCCTGGGCCTGCAGTGCGTGGTCATCGAGGCCGCGCGGAACCTGGCGGGCATCGAGGACGCCAACTCCACCGAGTTCGACGCCTCCACCCCGCACCCGGTGATCTCCACGATGGAGGAGCAGCTGGCCTTCGTCGAGGGCGCGGGCGACCTGGGCGGCACCATGCGCCTGGGCATGTACCCGGCGAAGCTCGCCGAGGGCTCCATCGTCCGTGAGGTCTACGGCGACCAGGCGTACGTGGACGAGCGCCACCGCCACCGCTACGAGGTCAACAACGCCTACCGCGGCGAGCTGGAGAAGAAGGCCGGTCTGGTCTTCTCCGGCACCTCCCCGGACAACAAGCTCGTCGAGTACGTCGAGTACCCGCGCGAGGTGCACCCCTACCTGGTGGCCACACAGGCCCACCCGGAGCTGCGTTCGCGCCCCACGCGCCCGCACCCGCTGTTCGCGGGCCTGGTCAAGGCGGCCGTGGAGCGGCAGCAGTCCGCGAAGTGAGCGCCTGACCGCATAACGTAGACAGCCGGGGCACGGATCGTGCCCCGGCTGTCGCGTTCTCGGGAAGGTATCGGCCATGGCCATGGGCAACGACATCGGCAACGACATCGTGGACACACCGGAGTCGTGGGAGGTCGTCGCCTCGCGCACCCCGTTCGAGGGCGCGAAGACGTCCGTCAAATCGGACCAGGTCCGGATGCCCGACCGTTCGGTGGTGCGCCGCGACTACCAGGTGCACCCCGGCTCGGTGTGCGTGCTGGCCCTCGACGAGCAGCAGCGGGTGCTGGTCCTGCGGCAGTTCCGGCACCCGGTACGGCACCGGCTGTGGGAGCTGCCGGCGGGACTGCTGGACGTCGCGGGGGAGAACCCGCTGCACGCGGCGCAGCGGGAGCTGTACGAGGAGGCGCACGTCAAGGCGGAGGACTGGCGGGTGCTGGCCGACTTCTTCACCTCCCCGGGAGGCTCGGACGAGGCGGTACGGGTCTTCCTGGCGCGGGACCTCGCGGAGGCGGAGGGGGAGCGGTACGTGGTCTCGGACGAGGAGGCGGACATGGAGATCGCCCGTGTTCCCCTCGGGGACCTGGTACGCGGGATCCTCGCCGGTGAGCTGGGCAATCCCGGGCTGGTGACGGGGGTCCTGGCCCTGTCCGCCGCGCTGGCCTCCGAGGGCGGCATCGAAGCCCTCCGCCCGGCCCTGGCCCCTTGGCCGGCCCGCCCGTACCAGGCGTAGCCGCCGGGCGCGGCGCCGTTGCCGGGGCTCCGCCCCGGACCCCGGTCCTCAAACGCCGGACGGGCTGAATCTCCAGCCCCGCCGGCGTTTGAGGCGCGGGTCCGGGCGGAGCCCGGGGAACGGTGGAAGGGCGGGTGGGGGAGGGCTCCGCGCAGCGGCGGGCCCGCAGCCGGCGACGGCCCGCGCATGCCCCGAAGCCCCGCCCGGAGGAACGGCGCGAAGCCGAGGAGGCCCCCCGGGGCCGAGCCGTGCGAGCGCTGCGTCGAAAAATGGGACCATCCGCTGATCCGATTGGGGGATTTGCCCGCCGCGCTCCACACGGGTCGTCGCTCTGCGTGAACTACGCTCGCCATCCGAAGGCAGGGAGAGGAGCGGATCCGTGACGGATTTCGTCGGGCGGCGGCGTGAGCTCAAGGAGCTGCGCGAGGACATCGCGCGGACCGGGCTCGACACCCTCTCCGGCCGGAAGGCCAAGGCGCCCCGGGCGAGGGTGCTGCTCGTCGCCGGGCGGCCGGGCTCCGGGCGGACGGCCCTCGCCGAGGAGTTCGTGCGCGAGGTGGCGGACGAGTACCCCGACGGAGTGCTCCGGACCCGGCTCGTCCTCCCCGGAGGGGAGACGGTGGCCACCGAGCGCGCCGTCAGGGGCCTGCTGGAAGGGCTCGGGCGGCCCACCCCGCCCGGAGCCGGCGAGGACGAGCTGAGCTCGGCCCTCCGCACCGCGCTCGACGGCCGGCGGGTGATCATCCTGGTCGACGACGCCGCCGATCCGCATCAGGTCGACGCCCTGCTGCCGGACACCCCCGAGTGCCTGGTCGTGGTCACCTCCGAGGGGCCCCTCACGGGGATTCCGGACGTGCGGCCCTGCACCCTCGGCGGGCTCGACACGCCCTCCGCCGTCGAGCTGCTCGCCCAGCACATCGGCGACACCCGCGTCACCGCCGATCCGCGGGCCGCCGACGCCCTCGCCGAGGAGTGCGGGGGCCAGCCCGCCGCGCTCGGCCTCGTCGGCGGGTGGCTCGCCGCCCGGCCCAAGGCCTCCGTCGCCGATGTGGCCAAGCAGCTGCACGAGATGCCGGCCCTCACCGGAGGCCCGCTCGCCCGGTGTTTCCGGCTCGTCTACGAGTCCCTGCCGCAGCCCGCGCAGCGGACCCTGCGGCTGCTGCCGCTGGCCCCCGCGGGCCTCGTCGACTCGCACACCGCCTCCGCCCTCGCCGGCTGCTCCGTGGCCGCCGCCCAGGCCACGCTGGACGATTTCGCCGGGCTGGGACTCGTACAGGGGGCGCACGACGGGCTGTTCCTGCTGCCCGGCTGCCTCGCACCCCTGCTCCAGGCCCTGCTGGAGGCCAAGGAGCGGCCCGCCGAGGTCCAGCTGGCCCGGGCCCGGATGCTGGAGCGCACGGTCCGGCTGCTGCACTCCTGCGGGGCGATGGCCGCGGCGGACGAGGAGGACGTACGGGAGGTGCTGGACGGCCTGCCGCGCGCCCTGCGGTTCCCGGACCGGCGGGCCGCCGCCACCTGGCTGGACACCCGGCTGCCCGCGCTCGCCGCGGCCGCCTCGCTGGCCGTGGCCGACGGGGAGCTGGACACCCTGGCGCGCCGGCTGGTCGCCGCCCTCGTACGGGCCCTCGCGGAGCACCGGGGCACCGCCGGGGCCGCTCCCGAGCTGTACGGGCTGCACCGGCTGGTCCTGGACGTGGCGGAGCGCCGGGACCTGCACCGGGAGCAGGCCGCCGCGCTGCTGAACCTGGCCGACCTGGACGCCGAGACCGGCCGGACCCACGAGGCCCTGGAGCGCTACCGGGCCGCGCTGGTCGCGGGAAAGGCCGCCGGGGACCCGTACGCGACCGGCCGCGCGATGGAATCCGTAGGCGGCGCGTACCAGGAGCTGGCGGACTGGCACCGGGCCGCCGACTGGTTCGGCCGGGCGCTCTCCCAGGCCCTCGCGCGGGGGGAGCGCGCGGACGAGGCCCGGCTGTACGGGCGGCTGGGGAACGTGCACACGTACGCGGGCCGGTACGGGGACGCGCTGCGCAGCTGGCGGGCGGCCGCCGCGGGCTACCGGAAACTGGCCGATGTGCCGGGGCAGGCAAAGGCGTTGAGCGAGATGGCGCGGGTCCAGGAGTACGCGGGACGGCCCGAGGAATCGCTGCACACCTGCCGTGAGGCCGTGGAGCTCGCGCGCAGGGCCGGCGACCAGCGGCTTCAGGCCGCGCTGCAGGTCCGGCTGGCCGACACGCTCGACAGGCTGGGCGACCCCGCGGCTGCCAGGCTGCACCGCTCCGCAGCCGACAGATTGCTGGGAGACGACCCCGCAGCCTGCGAAATCCGCAGTGATATCGACTGAGATTATTTGTTTGCAAGGCTAGACAGCGCGTCGTCCTTCATTAGACTGGCTTCACCACGACATCCCGTGGTGCATCCCGTTGCGCGTTCTTGTGGGCGGGTATGTATGGAAGTGCCCCGAAAAATCCCCTGAGCCAAGGACCGTGATCGACGATGAAGGTCGGCATCCCCCGCGAGGTCAAGAACAACGAGTTCCGGGTCGCCATCACGCCCGCCGGCGTGCATGAGCTGGTCCGCAACGGCCACCAGGTCTTCATCGAGCAGAACGCCGGTGTCGGCTCCTCGATCACGGACGCCGAGTACGTCTCGGCCGGTGCGGAGATCCTCGGCACCGCCGACGAGGTCTGGGCCACCGCCGACCTGCTGCTGAAGGTCAAGGAGCCGATCGCGGAGGAGTACCACCGCCTCCGCAAGGACCAGACCCTCTTCACCTACCTGCACCTGGCGGCCTCCCGCGAGTGCACGGACGCCCTCCTGGAGTCCGGCACCACCGCCATCGCGTACGAGACGGTCGAGCTCGCCAACCGCGCGCTGCCGCTGCTCGCCCCGATGTCCGAGGTCGCGGGCCGGCTGGCCCCGCAGGTCGGCGCCTACCACCTGATGCGCTCGGCCGGCGGCCGCGGCGTCCTCCCGGGCGGTGTCCCCGGCACCCACGCCGGCGAGTGCGTGGTCATCGGCGGCGGCGTCTCCGGCTGGAACGCCGCGCAGATCGCCATCGGCATGGGCTTCCACGTGACCCTGCTCGACCGCGACATCAACAAGCTCCGCGAGGCCGACAAGATCTTCGGTACGAAGATCAAGACGATCGTCTCCAACGCCTACGAGCTCGAGAAGGCCGTCGTCGAGGCCGACCTCGTCATCGGCGCGGTGCTGATCCCGGGTGCGAAGGCCCCGAAGCTGGTCACCAACGAGCTCGTCGCCAAGATGAAGCCCGGAAGTGTACTTGTCGACATTGCGATCGACCAGGGCGGCTGCTTCGAGGACTCCCGTCCGACCACCCACGCCGAGCCGACCTTCCAGGTCCACAACTCGGTCTTCTACTGCGTCGCCAACATGCCGGGCGCGGTTCCGAACACCTCCACCTACGCGCTGACGAACGCCACGCTGCCCTACATCGTGCAGCTCGCGAACCTCGGCTGGGTCGAGGCGCTGCGCCGTGACCCCGCGCTCGGCCTGGGCCTCAACACCCATGACGGCCAGGTCGTTTACGGTCCGGTCGCCGAGGCCCACGGCCTCGAGACCCTCGAGCTGAGCACGCTCCTCGGCTGACGCGTCAACGACTGACGTCAATCTCACGTATCCGGCCGGACCTTGCCCGCAAGGTCCGGCCGGACGCGTTTGCGGCATGCCCCGAGACCCCGCTCAACTCGCCTCGAACGTAACCCTTTAACCCTTTCGCGCACCCGCGAAACTTCGCAGCGACAGCTCGCACGCCCTTGACAGAGTGGTGTTCGGTTGCCGACACATCGTGCCGGGTCCGGCGGATTGTGTTGCCGCTGAGTGGTGACACGCCATAGAGTCGCCAACCGTCGGCATGGTGCCACGCTGACCTATCGATAAGTGTCCTGGTCACGTCCGAGGAGGTAAGACGACTTGTGAATGAGTCGACATTTGCTCCTGGGGGTGGTCGAGCAGGGATGCCCGAGCGGGGCCAAGGCCCTACCGGGCTCGAAGCCGTCGGCTCCGTCGCGGTACGCACCTTCGCAAACCACCAGCACATGACGACGCCCCAAAAGAGCATGGACGGCCTAGACGTGAACTCCAGGGCCGGCGACCTGAGCGGCGAAAAGCCCACTGGTTTCGCCGACTACGACAATGTGCCCGAAGGGCACTTCTACGACCCCGACGCGGAGTACGAACCGGACCCCGAGTACGCGGCCACCCTCGCCCCCGACGCTGCACGCCAGCGCCGTGAGCGGATCGGCCCGACCGGACGCCCGCTCCCGTACTTCCCGATCCCGGGTCCGCTGACCGACCACGGTCCGGCGAAGATCATCGCGATGTGCAACCAGAAGGGCGGCGTGGGGAAGACCACGTCGACCATCAACCTGGGTGCCGCGCTCGCCGAGTACGGGCGCCGCGTGCTGCTCGTCGACTTCGACCCGCAGGGCGCACTGTCCGTGGGTCTCGGCGTGAACCCGATGGAACTCGACCTGACGGTCTACAACCTGCTCATGGAGCGGGGCATGTCGGCCGACGAGGTGCTGCTCAAGACGGCGGTCCCCAACATGGACCTGCTGCCGAGCAACATCGACCTGTCCGCTGCGGAAGTGCAGTTGGTCAGTGAGGTCGCGCGCGAGTCCACCCTGCAGCGGGCCCTGAAGCCCCTGATGGCCGACTACGACTACATCGTGATCGACTGTCAGCCCTCGCTCGGTCTGCTGACCGTGAACGCCCTGACGGCGGCTCACAAGGTCATCGTCCCGCTGGAGTGCGAGTTCTTCGCGCTGCGCGGCGTGGCGCTGCTGACCGAGACCATCGAGAAGGTGCAGGAGCGGCTCAACCCCGAGCTGGAGCTCGACGGCATCCTCGCCACGATGTACGACTCCCGTACGGTGCACAGCCGTGAGGTGCTGGCGCGCGTCGTCGAGGCCTTCGACGACCACGTCTACCACACGGTCATCGGCCGCACGGTGCGCTTCCCGGAGACCACGGTCGCCGGTGAGCCGATCACGACGTACGCGTCCAACTCCGTCGGCGCCGCCGCCTACCGCCAGCTGGCCAGGGAGGTGCTCGCCCGGTGTCACGCCGAGTGAGTCTGCCCGGAGCCGACGAACTGTTCCGTACGACCGGGGGGATGGCGCTCCAGTCGTCCTCGCCGCGGCGCGGGGTCGACGAGGCACCCGTCGCGGAGCACTCGGCGAGTTCGGCCGAGGGCGCGGCGGGGGAGGGCCGCAGCCGGGAGGCTGAGGCCGGTACGGCGTCCGGCGGGCCCGTCGTGGGGCAGCCGCGACGACCGCAGGAAGGTTCTGTCAGCCCCGCCGGCCCGGCCGGCGGGGCGGTCGCCGCCCCGACAGGCGCGACCCGCCGGGGCAAGGGGCAGGGCCGCGGTGCGAACCGGCGGCCCAGCGGCCGCGAACGGCACGACGAGAAGATCACGGTCTACGTCTCCGCCGAGGAGCTCATGGACCTGGAACACGCGCGGCTGGTGCTGCGCGGGGAGCACGGGCTGGCCGTCGACCGGGGCCGCATCGTCCGTGAGGCGGTGGCGGTGGTCCTCGCCGACCTGGAGTCCCGCGGGGACGCCAGCATCCTGGTACGCCGCCTGCGCGGCCGCTGACCGGCCTGCGGCCGGCTCCGCCGAGCCCCGCCGGACCCGCCGGTCCAGGGCCCGCCCGCTGAGCGGCCCGCGCCGGCGGCTCCCGCCGGGTCCGGGGCCCCGCCCGAGGACCTTCCCGTACGAGACCCCCGGGGGCGGATCCGCACGCCCCCGCCGAAGCGTCGCCCGCACCGCGCGGCGTTGCCGGGGAGCCCGAGCACGTCAGGTACGCCGCCGGCGCTCCTCCGCCCCCGCGATGCCCGGCAGCCGGACACCCTCGCCGCGTTGTTCGGAGCGCGCCAGTACGGCCGAGGACGCCGCGGCCTGATCCACGAAGATCGCCCGGACAGGACCTAGGCTGCTCGTGGCCGTGTCGCTCCGCCCGGCCCGCCCCCGCCGCCCCTGCGCACCACTTGGACCGCGATGCCCCTCCCCGCCGAATCCGGCCGACCGCCCCGGCGACCGCTGGGGCGCGGCCCCGGCACACCCGGGGCGGCGGACGCGGGCGCGGGGCCCGAAACCCCTGACGCGCCCGCTGAGCGGCCCGCGCCGGCGGAGGGCGGGGCGGAGCCCCAGGACACCCCCGGCCCCCCGGACGGCCCCCCAGACGCGCAGCAGGACCATCCGGCCGACCCGGCCGAGGTACCCGCCGAGGGCGACCACGTCGGGACCGGGGGCGCGGAAACCCCCGCGGCCCCCGCCGAAGCCGGCCCGGCCGAGGGCGGGGCGGGCCCCGCCGGAGGCGACGGGCGGTTCACCTTGCGGCTCGCCAACTTCGAGGGGCCCTTCGACCTGCTGCTCCAGCTGATCTCGCGGCACAAGCTCGACGTCACCGAGGTCGCGCTGTCCAAGGTCACCGACGAGTTCATGGCCCACATCCGGGCCATGGGTCCGGACTGGGACCTCGACCAGACCACCGAGTTCCTCGTCGTCGCCGCCACCCTCCTCGACCTCAAGGCCGCCCGGCTGCTGCCGGCCGCCGAGGTCGAGGACGAGGCGGACCTCGCCCTCCTGGAGGCCCGGGACCTGCTCTTCGCGCGCCTGCTCCAGTACCGCGCGTACAAGCAGATCGCCGAGATCTTCGAGGCGCGGGCCGAGGCCGAGGGCAAGCGGTACCCGAGGACCGTCGGGCTGGAGCCGCACCACGCGGACCTGCTGCCCGAGGTCGTCATCAGCATCGGGCCCGAAGGGTTCGCCCGCCTCGCCGTCAAGGCCATGCAGCCCAAGGCCAAGCCGCAGGTGTACGTGGACCACATCCACGCGCCCCTCGTCAGCGTGCGCGAGCAGGCCGGGCTCGTGGTGCGGATGCTGAAGGCGCGCGGGGAGGCCACCTTCCAGGAGCTCACCGAGGACGCCGGGGACACCCTCACCGTCGTCGCGCGCTTCCTGGCCCTCCTGGAGCTCTACCGGGAGAAGGCGGTGGTCCTCGACCAGGAGGAGGCCCTGCGGACGCTCACCGTGCGCTGGAGCGGCGGCGACGGCGACGGCATGCCGACCGTGACCGACGAGTTCGATCAGATCGTGGAGGCGAAGGATTGAGCAGCGAAGGGACGAGCGCGGTGGCCGCGCTGGAGCTGAAGCCGGCGCTGGAAGCCGTGCTCATGGTCGTGGACGAGCCCGCGACCGAGGCGCACCTCGCCAAGGTGCTGGAGCGGACCCCGCGCGAGGTCGCGGACGCGCTGCGCGAGCTCGCCGACGAGTACACGGCCGCGCGCAGGGGATTCGAGCTGCGGCTGGTCGCGGGCGGCTGGCGGTTCTACACCCGGGCCGAGTACGCCCCGGCCGTCGAGGGCTTCGTACTGGACGGCCAGCAGGCCCGGCTCACCCAGGCGGCCCTGGAGACCCTCGCCGTCGTCGCGTACCGCCAGCCGGTGAGCCGCTCGCGGGTCTCGGCGGTCCGCGGAGTCAACTGCGACGGGGTCATGCGGACCCTCCTCCAGCGGGGTCTGGTGGAGGAGGCGGGGACGGAACCCGAAACAGGTGCGATCCTATACAGGACGACGAACTACTTTCTGGAGCGGATGGGCCTGCGAGG
Organism: Streptomyces sp. NPDC048424; assembly: GCF_040651555.1. NCBI lineage: Bacteria > Bacillati > Actinomycetota > Actinomycetes > Kitasatosporales > Streptomycetaceae > Streptomyces > Streptomyces sp. NPDC048424. The sequence continues at coordinate 29,499 of NZ_JBEZKE010000029.1, forward strand.
CCTGGACGAGCTCCCGGAGCTCGCGCCCTTCCTCCCCGAGGCGGACGCGATCGAAGCCGAGACGCAAGAAGGTGTGCCGTCGTTCGATCCGGATGCTCCGGATACCGATGTAGACGACAAGACGACGGACATTTGATGCGAAGCAGCGGCAACGGCAACGGCGGCGGCAACAGGAACAGCGGCGGCGGCGGTGGTGGCGGACGCGGTGGTAACTCCCGCGGCGGCTCCTCCTCCGGCGGCAACTACCGCGGCGGCGGCCCCTCCGGCGGTGGCAGCTCCCGCGGTGGCTCCTCCGGCGGTGGCGGCTCCCGCGGTGGGTCCTCCCGCGGCGGCTCCACCGGAGGCGGCGGCGGTTACCGCGGCGGCAGCTCCGGCGGCGGCTACCAGGGCGGTGGCGGCTACCAGGGCGGCGGTTACCAGGGCGGTGGCTCGGACTCCCGCGACCGCGACCAGGCTCCGCCGCCGCGGATCCGCAACCCGCGCCCCGAGGAGCGCCGCTACGACGTGGGCCCCGAGGGTGAGCGCAGCGGCCGCAGCGGTCCCAAGGCCGGCGGCGGCGGTGCCCGTGGCGCGGCCGCGCGCGGTGGCGCCAAGGGCGGCCCCAAGACCTCCAAGACCCCCGGCATCGGCGGGGCCGGCGGCCCGCGCCGCGGCCCCGGCAGCCGCAGCGGCCAGTCCCGCCCCCGCGAGCTGGACGCGCGCATCGAGGAGCGCGTGCGCGACCGGTACGCGGACAAGCCCGTGATCAAGACCCCGAAGACCTTCCCGGGCGCCGAGGAGGAGGGGGAGCGTCTGCAGAAGGTGCTCGCCCGCGCCGGCATGGGCTCGCGCCGCGCCTGCGAGGAGCTCATCGAGCAGGCCCGCGTCGAGGTCAACGGCGAGATCGTGCTGGAGCAGGGCAAGCGCGTCCAGCCGAAGGACGAGATCAAGGTGGACGGTCTGACCGTCGCCACCCAGTCGTACCTCTTCTTCGCGCTGAACAAGCCCGCCGGCGTCGTCTCCACGATGGAGGACCCCGACGGCCGCCAGTGCCTCGGCGACTACGTCACCAACCGTGAGACGCGTCTCTTCCACGTCGGCCGGCTCGACACCGAGACCGAGGGCATCATCCTGCTCACCAACCACGGCGAGCTGGCCCACCGCCTCACGCACCCGAAGTACGGTGTGAAGAAGACCTACGTCGCCGCCATCACCGGCCCGCTGCCGCGTGAGATCGGCAAGCGCCTCAAGGACGGCATCGAGCTGGAGGACGGGTACGCCCGCGCCGACCACTTCCGCGTCGTCGACCAGGTCGGCAAGAACTACCTGGTCGAGGTCACCCTCCACGAGGGCCGCAAGCACATCGTCCGCCGCATGATGGCGGAGGCCGGCTTCCCGGTCGAGAAGCTCGTCCGGACCTCCTTCGGCCCGATCGAGCTCGGCGACCAGAAGTCCGGCTGGCTGCGCCGCCTGACCAACACCGAGGTCGGCATGCTGATGCGCGAGGTCGGTCTGTAGTCGGTACGTCAGTACGTCCGCTCCTGAGCGGTGGAAGCCCGCAGTGCCCCCGGCGCTGCGGGCTTTTCGCTTGTCCGGCACCCGATCCAGGGTTTATAGTCAACATGACTATTAATCCGGAGTGAGGGGGGTCGGCATGAGCTGGACCATGAACTGGACCGAGGTGCTCGGCTTCGCCACCGGCGCCCTGTGCGTCTGGCTGGTCGCCCGGCAGCACGTCGCCAACTGGCCGATCGGCATCGCCAACAACATCTTCTTCATCGTGCTCTTCGCCCAGGCCGGCCTCTACGCCGACGCCGGGCTCCAGATCGTCTTCATCGCCCTCGCCGCCTACGGCTGGTGGTCCTGGACCCACGGGGGTGGACCAGGATCCGCCGAGGCCCTGCCGGTGCGCCGTACCACGCGCACCGAATGGGCCGGGCTCGCCGCGGCTGGGGCGGTGGCGGTGCTCGGGCTCACGCTGCTGCTGAGCCGGGCCACCGACTCCACCGTCCCCTTCTGGGACGCGCTGACCACCGCGCTGTCGCTCGCGGCCACCTACGGGCAGTGCCGCAAGCTCGTCGAGTCCTGGTGGCTGTGGATCGCCGCCGACCTCGTCTACATCCCGCTCTACGCCTACAAGGGGCTCTACCTGACCTCCGCGCTCTACGTGGGCTTCCTCGCCCTGTGCGTGGTCGGACTCCTCGGCTGGCGGCGCACGCTGCCCGCGCGGGACGCCCGTACGGCGGCGGAGGCGACGGCATGAGGCGCCACGGGCACGGGCTGGTCCTCGGCAAGTTCTACCCGCCGCACGCCGGCCACCACCACCTCGTCCGCACCGCCCAGGACCAGTGCGAGCGGCTGACCGTGCTGGTGTGCGCCGCCTCCGTCGAGTCGGTCCCGCTCGCCGACCGGGTCGCCTGGATGCGCGAGGCGCACCCCGGGGCCGAGGTCGTCGGCGCCGTCGACGACATCCCGGTCGACCTGCACGACCCGGCCATCTGGGAGGCGCACATGGCGGTCTTCCGCAGCGCGGTCCCCGGGCGGGTGGACGCCGTGTTCACCTCGGAGGAGTACGGGAGCGAGCTCGCCCGGCGGTTCGGCGCCGAGGAGGTCCTCGTGGACCGGGAGCGGACGCTGTTCCCGGTGTCCGGGACGGCGGTGCGCAGGGACCCGGTCGGCTCCTGGGAGTTCCTGGGGCCGGCCGTGCGCGCCGCGCTGACCCGGCGCGTCGTCGTCCTGGGCGCGGAGTCCACCGGGACCACCACGCTGTCGCGGGCCCTGGCCGACCACTACCGCCGGCGCGGCGGCGTCTGGGCCAAGACCGGCTGGGTCGCCGAGTACGGCCGCCGGTACAGCGAGGAGAAGCTGGCGGCGGCCCGCGCGGCCGACCCGGCGGCGTCCTGGGCGGACGTGTCCTTCACCTCGCAGGAGTTCCCGGTCATCGCGCGCCACCAGGACGCGGACGAGGAACGGGCCGCCCGGCTCGGCTCCCCGGTGCTGTTCTGCGACACCGACTCCTTCGCCACCGGGATCTGGCACGAGCGGTACATGGGCGACCGAAACCCCGAGGTCGAGCGGATCGCCGCCCGGACCCGCCGGGACCTGTACCTGCTGACCGACCACGCCGACGTGCCCTTCGAGGACGACGGGCTGCGGGACGGGCCACAGCTGCGGCCCTGGATGACCGGCCGGTTCCGGGCGGAACTGGAGCGCACCGGGAGACGTTTCCTGACCGTGGACGGGGACCGGGAGGCCCGCCTCTCCCAGGCCGTCGCCGCCGTCGACGAGCTGCTCGGCGAGGGCTGGTACTTCGCCGACCCGTTGCCGGAGAACGTCCGGGCGCAGGCCCGGTGACCGCCGCCGGATACGACCCGCACGCCTTCGAGCCGTTCGCGGTGACGGTCGACCTGGCCGTGTTCACCGTCCGCGCCGGAGCCCTGCACGTGCTGCTGATCCGGCGCGGACAGGAGCCGTACGCGGGGGCCTGGGCGCTGCCCGGGGGGTTCGTCCTGCCGCGGGAGTCCGCCGAGACGGCCGCCCGGCGCGAACTGGCCGAGGAAACCGGCCTGCCCGAGGACGTGGTGGCGGCGCTCCACCTGGAGCAGCTGCGCACCTACAGCGAACCGGACCGGGATCCGCGGATGCGGGTGGTCTCGGTGGCCTTCACGGCCCTCGTCCCGGACATGCCCGAACCGGCGGCGGAGGGCGGCGGGGACGCCGCGCACGCCCGCTGGCTGGCGTTGGGGGAGGCCTCGGAGCTGGCCTTCGACCACGCCGCGATCCTGGCGGACGCGCGGGAGCGGATCGGCTCGAAGCTGGAGTACACCTGCCTGGCCACCGCCTTCTGCCCGCCCGAGTTCACCCTGGGCGAGCTCCGGGCCGTCTACGAGACCGTCTGGGACACCGCCCTCGACCGCCCCAACTTCCGCCGCAAGGTCCTCACGACACCGGGGTTCGTCGAGGCCGTGCCCGGCGGCGCCCGGCTCACCGGCGGCCGCGGCAAACCGGCCGCCCTCTACCGGCCCGGCCCGGCGACCGCCCTGCATCCCCCTCTGCTCCGACCGGAAGGACCCACTCGATGACGAAGCGAGCCGCGACGGGCGCCCTGATCGGCCTGGCCCTGGGCGACGCCCTCGGCTTCCCGACCGAGTTCAACGACGTGCCCTCGATCCTGGCCAAGACCGGCCCGTGGCGGGAGATGCAGCTCCCCCGCCCGGCGATCGTCACGGACGACACCCAGATGACCCTCGCCCTCGCCCGCGGGATGCGCACCGCCATGGAGCGCGGCCCGATCGGCCCGCTGCGCCTGGCCCGGCCGGTCCGCGAGGAGTTCGTCGACTGGTACCACTCCCCGGAGAACAACCGGGCGCCGGGGAACACCTGCCTCAAGGCCTGCAGCCTCCTGAACCTGCCCGAACGGGACTGGCGGGACGCCAGCCAGCTCGGCTCCAAGGGCTGCGGCGCGAACATGCGCGTGGTCCCCGTCGGGCTGGTGCCCGGCTGGACGGAAGAGGAACGGGCGGGCGCGGCCCAGCTCCAGTCGGCCCTCACCCACGGGCACCCGACGGCGCTCGCCGCCTCCGACCTGACGGCACGGGCCGTGCACCTGCTCGCCACCGGCACCGAGGTGACGGGCCTGGTCGGACGGCTGCGCTCGTACGCCCTGGAGAACCGCACCCGTTACCACGAGCGCTGGCTCGGCGACCTCTGGACGCGGACCTCCTCCGACGCCTCGCCCGAGTCCTTCATGGCGCGCGGCTGGGACGAGTGCCTGGCGGTCCTGGAACGGCTGGCGGCCGCCCTGCGCTCCCCGTCCCCGGAGACGGACCCCTGCCTGACCACCGGCGACGGCTGGATCGCGGAGGAGGCCCTCGCCACCGCCCTCCAGTGCTTCCTCCTCTTTCCCGACGAGCCCCTCCTGGCGCTGCGCCGCGCGGCCTGCACGCGGGGCGACTCGGACTCCATCGCCTGCCTCGCCGGCGCCTTCGCCGGAGCCCGCCTCGGGGCCGACGTCTGGCCCCGGGACTGGGAGGGCCGCATCGAGTACCGGGACGAACTCCTGGCCTTCGGAGCCCTCTGGGATGCTTGATCCATGCTGGACGCACTGAGTATCGACCTGACCCCCGTCGTGGCGGAGCAGCCCGACCCGCTGCTCTTCGCCACGGTCTCGGGCGCGCACCTGTACGGCTTCCCGTCCCGGGACTCCGACATCGACCTGCGCGGCGCCCACCTCCTGCCGGCGCGGGCCCTCCTCGGCCTGCGCGAACCGGAGGAGACCCGCACCCGCATGTGGGACCGGGACGACGTGGAGATGGACCTCGTCACGCACGACCTGCGCAAGTTCGTCCGCCTGATGCTGAACCGCAACGGCTACGTCCTGGAGCAGCTGCTCTCCCCGCTCGTGGTCCACACGACACCGGCGCACGAGGAGCTGATCGCGCTGGCCCCCGGCGTGCTGACCTCCCACCACGCCCACCACTACCGGGGGTTCGCCAACACGCAGTGGCGGCTCTTCGAGAAGGCCGCCGAACTCAAGCCGCTGCTCTACGCGTTCCGGGCGCTGCTCACCGGCATCCACCTGATGCGGTCGGGCACGGTGCAGGCGCACCTGCCGACCCTGCTGGCCGAGGTGCCCGAGGCGCCCCCGTACCTCGCCGCCCTGATCGAGGCCAAGGTGGCCGCCGAACACGGGGGCTACGAGGGGCCGGCCGTCGGCGGGGTGCGCGCGGACTTCGAGGCGCTGCACGCGGTACTGGACGCGGCGCAGTCCGCCTCCGCGCTGCCCGAGCACGGGTCGGCGTACGAGGCCCTCGACGCGTTCGTCGTACGGCGTCGGACGCTACGCGACTGACGCGCGGCGGGCGCGGACCAGGAAGTCCTCGACGCGGGCCCGGTCCGGTTCCGCGGGCAGGGACGTGGTGGCCAGGGCGGTCTCCGTCTCCTCCTGGAGGCGGGCCATCCAGGCGTCGACCTCGTCCCAGGTGAGCTCCCCGCGGCGGACGGCGAGGAGACGGTCGCGGTACGGGCCCGCGTCGATGGTCAGGCGGCCCGTGCGCAGGAGGTCGCGGCAGGACAGCAGCAGGCGCAGCAGGTGCATGGCGTGCTTCCAGCGCGGGGCGCCGTGGACGCGGACGTCGGCGAGGAGTTTGCCGCGCTGGGAGACCGCGTACCGGCTGAAGCTGGTGTGGGCCCGGCGGGAGAGGAAGGCCTCGCGCAGCGAGAGCAGTTCCTCGCCCACCGGGGTGAGCTCGTCCACCAGGGGCGAGTGCAGACACTCCAGGACGTTCGGGTTGGCCCGCAGCGCGAGTTCGCAGAAGCGCTCCAGCTCCCACGAGAACTCCTCGTCCCGCGGGCCCTCCACGTGCGTGGGGGGTTTCTCGAACCGCCAGAACAGCGGAGCCGGGGCGAGGTAGACACCGCGCCGGTCGGTGTCGCTCGCCTCCGTCGCCAGCCCGAACGCCCGGGACCCCATCACGCACCGGTAGACCGTGTGGTCCCGTACCAGTGTCAGATCGTCCATGGGGCGAGCGTAGGCGCCTGACCTGCCGCTATGCGAGCGAGATATTGCCGTCCGCCGCGACCTTGATCTTCTTCTCCGCCAGTCCCTTGGTGGCGGGCCCCTTGGTCACCGCGCCGTCCGCGATGGCGAACGTGCTGCCGTGGCAGGGGCAGTCGATGGTGCCGTTGTCCACCTTGTTCACCAGGCAGCCCTGGTGCGGGCAGACCGCCGTGAAGCAGCGGAAGGACCCGGCCGTGGGCTGGGTGACGACGAGCTTCTGCTCCTTGAGGATCGTGCCGCCGCCCTTGGGCACGTCCGCGGTCTTGACGAGGACGTCCTTGGCCGCCGAACCGGATTCCGGGGTGGCGGCGTCGGAGGCGGCGGGTACGGACGCCGAGACGTTCGCCTCCCCCTTGGGGGTCTTCTCGCCGTCACTGCCGCAGGCGGTCAGCGCACCGCCGGCCAGGGCGGCCGCGCCCGCCGCCAGTACCGTGCGCCGGGCGGTGTGCGTGGGGTCGCTCATGAGTCTCTCCTCGCGTTGTGGCCGGGAAGGGCGTGCAGCATCCTGGCCTGCGGCGAGCTTCAGGTGAAGCTTGCCGCGCCGTTTCATCGGCCCGGTTCCCATGGGGCCAGTGAGGCAGGGGTGCCGGGTGTGCGTACGACCTCCCACACGTGGGTCACGGCCTCCCGGTTCAACGGACCGTGGACATGTGGGTAGCGGACGCCCGATTCACCCTCGCGGCGGACCTCCGCGGTCAGGGCGTCCTCGTCGAGCTCCACCGCGAGCAACGTACCCGGCACCTCGCGGTAGTGCGCGTCGGCGATCGCGAGCGCCGTCGGGCGATCGGCCGAACAGTGCACGAACCCCTCCGAGTCCAGAGAGGGCGGGGCGTACGGGAGCTCGGGCGCGGCGGCCCAGGCGGCGAGCGGGACGATGTGGAAGATCATGCGGATCGTTCTACCGCAGCGGCCCGGGGCCCGCGCATCGGGTGGCGGCATGAGGCGGTATGGGTGACATTGTCCGTGTCTTGGAGCCGGGTACGGCGCTGTCCGCGCGGCCCGGTCCCTCTTCGAAAGGCAGGACCATGGCGGGTAACGACCTCGGCTCTCTTCTCGGCGGTCTCCTCGGCGGCGGCGGCGGGCAGGGCGGGAGCGGCGGCGGCAACATCCTCGGCGCGCTGATCGGCGCGCTCGGCGGCGCCGGCGGCGCGGGCGGCGGCCATGCGGCCGGCAGCAACGGCGCGAACAATCCGCTCGGCGGCCTGCTGGACATGCTGACCAAGTCCGGCCTCGCCGACCAGGCGCAGTCCTGGATCGGCACCGGTGAGAACAAGCCCGTCAGCGCCGACCAGATCAAGGAGGCGCTGCCGGCCGGAGCCCTCCGGCAGGCCGCCGAACAGGCCGGCGTCTCCCCGGAGCAGGCCGCCGACGAGATCGCGCAGGCGCTGCCGCAGGCGGTCGACAAGCTGACCCCGCAGGGGCAGGTGCCGTCCGGTTCGCTGGAGGACATCATCAAGGCGCAGGCGCTCTGACCCCAGGCGACGACAACCCGGGCCCGGCGGACCGTCCCACCGGACGGACCGCCGGGCCTTGGTGCGTCCGCTCTGGCTACCCTGGCCGGGCAAGTCCCGTCACCGTGCAGTAGCCGTACGCAACCCTGGAGCGCCCGTGAGAACCGCCGTCGTCATCGGAACCGGACTGATCGGCACCTCCGCGGCGCTCGCCCTGGCGGCGCGCGGGATCACCGTGCACCTCGCCGACCACGATCCGGACCGGGCCCGGACGGCAGCCGCCCTCGGGGCCGGCACCGACGAGGCCCCCGAGGGTCAGGTCGACCTCGCGATCGTCGCCGTACCGCCGGCCCACGTGGCGGCGACGCTGGCCGACCTGATCGGACGCAAGGCGGCGCGGGCCTACGTGGACGTGGCCAGCGTCAAGGGCGGGCCGCGGCGGGAGCTGGCGGCGCTCGGCGTGGACGTCACCGCCTACATCGGCACGCACCCGATGGCGGGCAAGGAGCAGTCGGGGCCGCTCGCGGCCACCGCGGACCTCTTCGAGGGCCGCCCGTGGGTGCTGACCCCGACCCGGGACACCGAACACGAGGTGCTGAACCTCGCGCTGGAACTGGTGGCCCTGTGCCGTGCCGTCCCCGTGGTGATGGACGCGGACGCGCACGACCGGGCGGTGGCGCTCGTCTCGCACACCCCGCAGCTGGTCTCCAGCATGGTCGCGGCCCGGCTGGAGGAGGCGGACGAGACGGCGGTCCGGCTGTGCGGGCAGGGCATAAGGGACGTGACCCGGATCGCGGCCTCCGACCCGCGGATGTGGGTGGAGATCCTGTCGGCGAACCCGGGGCCGGTGGCCGACGTCCTCGCCGGGATCGCGGCCGACCTGGAGGAGACCGTGGAGGCGCTGCGGGGCCTCCAGTCCGCCGACGTGGAGAAGCGGCGCGGCGGCGCGGCGGGCATCGAGGACGTGCTGCGGCGCGGGAACGCGGGCCGGGTGCGGGTACCGGGCAAGCACGGCGCGGCGCCGACGGTCTACGAGACGGTGGCCGTGCTCATCAGCGACCAGCCGGGCGAGCTCGCGCGCATCTTCGCCGACGCGGGCCGGGCCGGGGTCAACATCGAGGACGTGCGGATCGAGCACGCGACGGGCCAGCAGGCCGGCCTCGTGCAGCTGATGGTGGAGCCGCGGGCGGTGGCCGGCCTCACGGCCGAGCTGCGGGAACGGGGCTGGGCGCTGCGCCAGCAGTAGCGCCGCCGTGGGGTCCGGGGGCTCCGCCCCGGACCCCCGGACGGGGCCGGACGCACACGGCCGGCCGGGGGTGTTCCCGGCCGGAAAACAAGGCGGGGCCGGGAGCCGTCGGGGGCCGGTAACCTTGGGGAGGGGCGTTTTGCCGCGCCCGGACACGTACGCGCAACCAGGAAGGTGCCCGCACCGTGGAAACCGCAGCTCCGTCCGCCGTGATCGTCGCCATCGACGGTCCCTCCGGCACGGGCAAGTCCAGCACCTCCAAGGCCGTGGCCGCCAAGCTCGGGCTGCGCTACCTGGACACCGGTGCCCAGTACCGGGCCATCACCTGGTGGATGATCAGCAACGGCGTCGACACCGACGACCCGCAGGCCATCGCCGTCGCCGCGGGCAAGCCCGCCATCGTCTCCGGCACCGACCCGGCCGCCCCCACCATCACGGTGGACGGCCTGGACGCCGCCGGCCCCGTCCGCACCCAGGAGGTCACCTCCAAGGTCAGCGCCGTCAGCGCCGTCCCCGAGGTGCGCACCCTGATCACCGAGCTCCAGCGCTCCATCGCCGCCGAGGCGGCCCTGGAGGCCGAGGGGATCGTCGTCGAGGGCCGGGACATCGGCACCACCGTGCTGCCCGACGCCGACCTCAAGATCTTCCTGACCGCCTCCGCCGAGGCGCGCGCCGCCCGGCGCAGCGGCGAGCTCCGCGGCAAGGAGGCCACCGACCTGGCGGCCACCAAGGAGGCGCTGATCAAGCGCGACGCGGCCGACTCCGGCCGCAAGGCCTCCCCGCTGGCCAAGGCCGACGACGCCGTCGAGGTGGACACCACCGAGCTCACGCTCGACCAGGTGATCGAATGCGTCGTGACCCTGGTGGAAGAGAAGCGGGCGGGCCGCAAGTGAGCGAATCGCCCTCCCTCACGGGTGCGGCGGTCGGCAGGCGCATCGGCATCGGGCTCATGTACGGGCTGTGGAAGCCGCGCGTGCTGGGCGCCTGGAAGGTGCCCGCCTCCGGTCCCGTGATCCTCGCCGTGAACCACTCGCACAACATAGACGGCCCGATGGTCATGGGCACCGCACCGCGACCCCTGCACTTCCTGATCAAGAAGGAAGCGTACGTCGGCCCGCTCGGCCCCTTCCTCGACGGGATCGGGCAGGTCAAGGTCGACCGCACAGGCACCGACCGGACGGCGATAGGGCGCGCCCTGAAGGTGCTCGACAACGGAGGGGCCCTGGGGATCTTCCCCGAGGGCACCCGAGGCGAGGGGGACTTCGCCTCGCTGCGCGCGGGTCTCGCGTACTTCTCGGTCCGCAGCGGAGCGCCCATCGTGCCCGTGGCCGTCCTGGGCAGCGGCGAGAGCCGCGGAAAGCTGATCCCGGGGCTGCCGCCCTTCAAGAGCCGGGTCGACGTCGTCTTCGGCTCCGCCTTCGACGCCGGCGACGGCACGGGTCGACGTACCCGTACCGCGCTGGACGAGGCCACCACACGCATCCAGGACCGGCTGACCGCCCACCTGGCCGACGCCAAGCGCCTCACCGGGCGCTGAGCGAGACTTGACCTAGTAGTGGAACCGCGCTGCGCGGGTGCCACCGACCACCACGAACGACGAGGAACGGACTTCATGAACGACCAGCACGACCACGGAGCACTTGGCGACGCCGAGTACGCGGAGTTCATGGAGCTCGCCGCGGAAGAAGGCTTCGACATCGAGGACGTCGAAGGCGCCATCGAGGAGGCGGGCCACGGCCCGCTGCCCGTCCTCGCCGTCGTGGGACGCCCGAACGTCGGCAAGTCGACCCTGGTGAACCGGATCATCGGCCGCCGCGAGGCCGTCGTCGAGGACAAGCCCGGTGTCACCCGCGACCGCGTCACGTACGAGGCCGAATGGGCCGGCCGGCGCTTCAAGGTCGTCGACACCGGTGGCTGGGAGCAGGACGTCCTCGGCATCGACGCCTCCGTCGCCGCCCAGGCCGAGTACGCCATCGAGGCCGCCGACGCGGTCGTCTTCGTCGTCGACTCCAAGGTCGGCGCCACCGACACCGACGAGGCCGTCGTACGCCTGCTGCGCAAGGCGGGCAAGCCCGTCGTCCTGTGCGCCAACAAGGTCGACGGCCAGAGCGGCGAGGCCGACGCGGCCTCGCTGTGGTCGCTCGGCCTCGGCATGCCGCACCCGGTCTCCTCGCTGCACGGCCGCGGCACCGGCGACATGCTCGACGCCGTCCTGGAGGCCCTGCCCGAGGCCCCCGCGCAGACCTTCGGCGGCGCCGCCCCCGGCGGCCCGCGCCGCATCGCGCTGATCGGCCGCCCGAACGTCGGCAAGTCCTCGCTGCTCAACAAGGTGGCGAAGGAGGACCGCGTCGTCGTCAACGAGCTGGCCGGCACCACCCGCGACCCGGTCGACGAGCTGATCGAGCTCGGCGGCATCACGTGGAAGTTCGTCGACACCGCCGGCATCCGCAAGAAGGTCCACCTCCAGCAGGGCGCCGACTACTACGCCTCCCTGCGCACGGCCGCCGCCGTCGAGAAGGCGGAGGTCGCGGTGATCCTGATCGACACCACCGAGACCATCAGCGTCCAGGACCAGCGCATCATCACCATGGCCGTCGAGGCCGGCCGCGCGATCGTCATCGCCTACAACAAGTGGGACGAGCTCGACGAGGAGCGCCGCTACTACCTCGAGCGCGAGATCGAGACCGAGATGCAGCAGGTCGCCTGGGCGCCCCGGGTGAACGTCTCGGCGCTCACCGGCCGCCACATGGAGAAGCTGGTCCCGGCGATCGAGACCGCCCTCGCGGGCTGGGAGACGCGCGTCCCCACCGGCCGGCTGAACGCCTTCCTCGGTGAGGTCGTCGCCGCCCACCCGCACCCGATCCGCGGCGGCAAGCAGCCCCGCATCCTGTTCGGTACCCAGGCGGGCAGCAAGCCGCCGCGGTTCGTCCTCTTCGCCTCCGGCTTCCTGGAGCACGGCTACCGGCGCTTCATCGAGCGCCGCCTGCGCGAGGAGTTCGGCTTCGAGGGCACCCCGATCCACATCTCGGTGCGGGTGCGCGAGAAGCGCGGCGCCCAGTACAAGAAGAAGAAGTAGCAGCAGAGGCCGCGGTGGGCGGACGAGCTGTACGGGGTCAGTAGCCCCGGCGCGGAGCGGGCGGCAGGGCCGCCGGGACGTGTGTCATCCCGGTCTGGTGCTGCCGCCCGCCGGTGTATCCGGGGCTGCCCGCGTACGAGTAGGCCGGTTGGGGCTGCGGCTGCGGGGCGTACGAGGGCTGCCAGTCGTCGGTCCGCTGCCATGCCGAACCGTTCCAGCCGCTGCCGTACGGGCTGCCGCCGCCGGTGTACCCGCCCCCGTACGAGAAGGCCGTGAACCCGAGGTCCTCCTCGCCCGTACGGTCGCCCGGCAGTGCCCGGAAGGCACGCAGGTACTCGGAGTACAGCGTGTCGTAGATCGGGGTGTGCGAGACGGCCGGAGCGCTGTCCCGGTCGCGTGCGGGGCGCATCGCGGGGACGGTGCTCGGATAGGACGGGGCGCGGGAGGAGTCGTATGAATGCACGTATCAGCCAACGAAACCGACGGCTTGCGGATGCGGGGTGACGGGGGAGGAAACGCAGATCGCCGGGGGTGTGCGGGACGGACCGCACACCCCCGGCGCACGCCGCCGGGCCCCCTCGCCGGGGGCTGGCGGCCGTTCCGGTAACCCGCTGGATCAGGCCCCGCCCGTACCCGCCAGGGGCATACGGGCGGCCACGAGCTTGCCCGAGGCGGCGGCCTTGTCGAGCGCGTCGCGCAGCAGGTCCTCGCGGGGCTGCTGGCCGATGGAGCCCACCGGGGCGGCGTAGATGAGCACGCGCTGGGTCTTCTGGACGGCGTTGCGCCAGCCGTCGGTGACCGACAGCGCCTGGTGCGCCTGCCACCAGGCGACCTGGCCGCCGCCCTCGGTGCCCGGCTGCAGCACGGCGTGCAGCTGGCCGCCGGCGAGCAGGACCGACCAGCCGACCAGGTCGGTGGGGAGCTCGGAGGTCTCGATGACCGGGACGAAGCCCTGCTCGATGAGGAGCGGCAGGAAGTCGTCGCCGGGGCCGTCGCTGCCGGGGCGGGCGATCGGCGCGGTCGGCTCGACGACCAGGGCGGGGTGCAGCTCGCCGCCGATGAGGATCAGGCCGCTGGTGATGCCGAGGACGGCCTGGCCGCCGGGCACGTTCTGCGGGGCGTTGCCGTCGGCGCCGGGCGCCGGGCTGTCGCCGGTGATGCTGCGGACGGCGCCCTGGAGCTGCTCCTCGGAGACGGAGACGACCTGCGAGGGGATGCAGGTGGCGTGGGCGAAGGCGAGGACGGCGGTCTCCTCGCCGACGAACAGCACCGTGCTGGTGCGGTCGTTCTCGGGGTCGCCGGGGGTGCGGCAGGAAGTGCAGTCGTAACTGCGCGGCGCGTCCTCGCCGACGAGCAGCCTGTCGGCTTCTTCGTCACCGATCTCGGCACGTACCTCATCACTGACGTCGAGCATGCGCGGCACGGGGTGGCTCCTCGGCATAGGTGCGGGGCCGGGGGACTCCCGGCTCGCCGGGCTCAACGGGGGAGCGGCGGCCGGGGTCACGCCATTGGAGGGAACGGAATCGAACCGGGCCCCCGGAAGAGTGAACCGTCTGACCGGGGTGTTGTTTTCGTGCCAACTGTTTTCTGATTGTGCTCAGTTGGCGGCCGGGTATGGCCGTTTGGGGCAGGGGGGCGGGTCGGCCGACCGGGTGGGGTGCGGTGACCCGCCGCGTGGCGGGCCGGAGGGGGCCGCGGGGGGCTGCGTAGCGTGACCCGATGCCCAACCTCCGGATCCGCCGGGCCGCCGCCGTAGGCGTCGCCGCTGCCGCCGTGCTGGTGCTCGTACTTCCCTGCGGCCCCGCGGCCGCGGCTCCGCCACCGCCCGCGCCCGGACCGGCGGGCGCGGCGCACCCCGGCTCGCCCGGGGTGATCGGCAGCGGGCCGGGGGACTGCGGACCGGGCGGGGAATGGCCCTGGGACTGCGTGGCCGACTGCGAGAGCGGCGGCCGGTGGGCGGTCAACACCGGCAACGGGTTCTACGGGGGGCTGCAGTTCTGGCAGCCGACCTGGGAGGAGTACGGGGGGCTGGCGTTCGCCCGGCGGGCCGACCTCGCGACCCGCGGACAGCAGATCCGGGTCGCGGAGGACCTCCTCGGCTCGCAGGGGTGGAACGCCTGGCCGGTGTGCTCGAAGCGGTACGGGCTGGCGGGGCGGATGCACGCGGTACGGCCCGGGGACACGCTGGTGTCGATCGCGCGCAAGCACCGGGTGCGGGGCGGATGGCGGGCGCTGTACGAGGCGAACCGGGAGCTGATCGGGGCGCGGCCGGAGGCGATCGCGGTGGGCATGCTGCTGAGGGTCCCCGAGCCGCGGCCGCAGCCGGACCAGCACCCGAAGCCGGACCAGCACCCGAGGCCGGAGCCGGAGCCGAGGCCTGAGCCGGTGGTTCCGGCGGTGCCCGCCGGGCCGGGGCCCTCGTCCCCCGCCGTGCCGGCGCCGCCGCCCGCCGAGGCTCCTGCCGCTCCGTCCCCCCGCCGCTGACGGCCACGGGCACGTGCGCGCGTTGCGGGATGCCGTGCGGGCGCTGACGCTGGAAGCAACGAGCCGAACGGCTCGCTCGGACTCCGGTGGTGAGCCAGATGGTCCAGAGCAGACATCCACGTGCGGCGGCCTGCGCGGTGGCCGCAGTCCTGCTGGCCGTACCGGCCGCGGCGGGACGGTCCGCGGCCGCCGGCCCGGGCGGGCAGGGCGCCCCGGCCCCGCCCGCGGCCGTGGCCCCGGCCGTTCCCGGCAATCCCGGCGTTCCCGCCGCGGACGGCCCGGCGGACCCCGCGGCCGCCAAGGAGCAGATCGAGAAGAACTGGGCCGCCTTCTTCGACCCGGAGACCCCGGTCAAGGAGAAGGCCGACCTGCTGCAACACGGTGAGATGATCGCCATGCTGCTGGGCCTCTTCGGGACCGATCCCGACAGCCCCGATACCGCGGTGGAGATCTCGGACATCACCTTCACCTCGCCCACCGAGGCCAAGGTGACGTACGACCTGCTGGTCAGCGGCGTCCCGGCGCTGGAGGAAAGCAAGGGGGTCGCGGTGCTCGACGACGGGGTCTGGAAGGTGTCATTGAAGAGCCTGTGCGGGCTGATCGACCTCAGCGACCACGACGCCCCGGCGCCGCCCTGCTGACACCCGGCCGCCCGGCCCGCTGACACCCGGCCGCCCGGCCCCCTCCCACCCGGCCACCCCGGCCCGCTCCCGCCCGGCTCCGCGCCGCCGGACTCCGCTGGCAGACTCGGGGGATGCTCGACACCTCCGCACGACTGCTGCGCCTGCTGTCCCTGTTGCAGGCCCACCGCGAATGGACCGGGGCCGATCTCGCGGAGCGCCTCGGGGTCACCGCACGCACGGTCCGCCGCGACGTGGACCGGTTGCGGGAGCTCGGGTACCCGGTGAACGCCAGCCCCGGGACCGGCGGCGGCTACCAACTGGGCGCGGGGGCCGAGCTGCCGCCGCTGCTGCTGGACGACGACGAGGCCGTGGCCGTGGCCGTCGGGCTGCGGACCGCCGCCGGGAACGGGGTCGAGGGCATCGGCGAGGCCTCCGTGCGCGCCCTCGCGAAACTGGAGCAGGTGCTGCCCTCGCGGCTGCGGCGCCGGGTGTCCGCGCTCAACGAGTTCACCGTGCCGATGCTGCGCGGGGCCGAGCGGTCCACGGTGGACGCCTCGGTGCTGACCGAACTGGCCTCCGTCTGCCGGGACGGCGAGCGGCTGCGCTTCGACTACCGCGATCACGAGGGCAACGTCAGCCGCCGCACCGTCGAGCCGCACCGGCTGGTGTGCACCGAGCGGCGCTGGTACCTGGTCGCCTGGGACGTGGGCCGGGAGGCGTGGCGGACCTTCCGCGCCGACCGGATCGAGCCCAGACCGCCGCACGGACCGCGGTTCACCCCGCGCCCGCCGCCCGCCGAGGACCTCGCCGCGTACGTCTCCCAGGGCGTGTCGCAGCGGGTGTACGCGGCCCGGGCGGTGGTGCGGCTGAAGGTTTCGGCGCAGGAGGCGGGACGGATCATCGGGCCGAGCGACGGGGTCCTGGAACCGGTGGACGGGCAGAGCTGTCTGCTGCGCACCGGGGCGGCGAACCTCGACGTTCTGGTGATTCACATCATGCTGCTCGGCTGTGAGTTCGAAGTGGTCGAGCCGCCGGAGCTGACGGATCGGATCAGGGCCGCACGGGATCTCCTGGGGAGGGCCCTGGAGGCCGGAGAAGTGAAGGAAATGTAGCGGACCTGAGGGGGATTCAGCTGGTCTGGTCCATGAGACCGTGGCAATCCCCGACGGGAATTCCGGGCAGCTCGGCGTGAATTCCAAAGTCCTTGCACGCCGGGCGTGTCGCGCTTCGGATAAGAATTTGCGGTTGTAGATATTCTGTGACACAAGCGTGACCCGGGACGGACGAACGTCCGGGCGCGACGCTGACGAACGACGAAGGCGGGCCTGGTCGGTGAGACCGGGCCCGCCTCCGTGTCGCGGGGTGAGGTGGTGCGTACCGCCCCGCGGTGGGTCCGTCAGCCGCCGGCGATCGGACGGGCCGCGGCCCCCCGGGCGGCGGCCCGTTCGGTGTGCGCCGGGCGGCGGCTGCCGACCGGGGTGACCGGGGTCCGCTCGGAGCGGATCAGGTGCGGCCGGCCGGCGGCCGGGTGCGCGGCGGGCCGGGGAGCCGGGGAGTGCGCCGTGCCGGCCGCGGCCGCGGCGGGGACCGGGACCGGCTCCTCGACGGTCTCGTCGACGGGCCGCAGCTGCCACTTGCCGCCCGCGGAGAGCAGCGGAATGAGCGCGGAGACGACGGGCGCGGGCATCCGTCCGGTCTCGGCGCGGCGGCGCAGCAGCTCGCGCAGGTCGAAGACGTAGGCCTCGGTGCGGGCGATGAGCGGCTCGAACCACGGCAGGGCCAGCAGGATCAGCAGCCCCGCGGACCAGCCGAGCAGGACGTCACTGACCCAGTGGGTGCCGAGGTACACGGTGGTGGCGCCGACGCTCAGCGAGACGACCGCGGACACCACGGACAGCACCCGCCGGGTGACCACGGTGGAGGCCAGGTAGGCCAGGATCCCCCAGGTCACGACGGCGTTGGCGGTGTGGCCCGAAGGAAATATATCGCCGCCCGCGAAGAGTTCGGCGGATCCGATCTCCGTGGCGTAGTGCGGGCCGAGCCGGCCGAGGCCGAGCTTGACCGACCCGACGGTGACGTTGAGCAGGAGCAGCGCCACGCCGAGGGTGATCAGCGGCCGGAGCGTGTGCTGGCGCCAGCAGCGCCAGCCGAGCCAGGCGGCGACCATGACGGCGGTGGGTCCGCGCTGGCCGAGCACGACGAGGTAGTCGAGGAAGGCGTGTACCTGCGGCCACTGTTCGTAGGGCCGGAAGAACATGATCTGCCAGTCCAGGCGGACCAGCCACGAAGTGGTCAGTACGGCCACCACGATTGCGAGATAGAAGACGAGGGTCGATCCCAGGAGTACGACGCGGTGCCGGCTCATCTGCGGGGTTTGCAGATGAGCCGGTCGCTCTGGTTCCCGGTCCAGCCGGGCGAACACCCGCTCCAGACGGGTCAGGATTTGGTCGGTACGCACTCAATCGACGTTACCGCGCGCCGCTGCTCGGCCCGGGCGAATCGCGGGCTTTGTGATGACCATGTGATGTGGAGTTGGTCTCACGCGGAGCTTAATTCGCGGTATTTCGGCAGTGGTTGGAAGCCGGGTGATCCACTGCCCCCGCAATTGTTTCAGCCGCTTACCTGAACTTTATTGCCGCAGGTCATTTCTTTTGCTGAAAGATGGATGGGAATGATTCATTCCGTTATGTGGAGGCTCTACGGAGGTCCCGAGCCGTTCAGCCAGAACGCCCCGTAGAGCGCCGAGGCCAGGGCCCCCGCGCCCAGCACCAGGGCCGCCCGCCGGGTCCGCCACCCCGCCAGGGCCAGCGCCGGCGGCAGCAGCAGCGGGAAGGCGGGCAGCAACAGGCGGGGCTTGGAACCGAAGTAGCCGGACGCGCACAGGGCCAGCGCCACGACGATCCCGCAGTACACGAGCAGCGGCGCCGGCTGTCGCTGCCGCACGCACGTCGCGTACAGCCACAGCACCAGCACCACCCCCGCGATCAGCCCCACACCGGCGGGGAACGCGGACGAGGCCAGCTTCGCGCCGACGAACCGGGCGAAGGCCCAGCCGCCGTCGAAGCCGTTGCCCCAGCCGCCCTGCACGTCCAGGTACCCGAGCAGACCGGTCCCGGTGCGCGCGCCGACCCACAGCACGTACGCCGCCGCGCCCGCCGGAGCGAGCACCGCCCCCGCGGCCATCCGCCACGACCGCTCCCCGCGCCGCCATGCCAGGACGGCCGCCACCCACACCGCCGCGACCACCGCCGCGCCGACCGGGCGGGTCAGCCCCGCACCCGCCGCGAGCAGCCCCGCCGTCAGCCACCGGCCGCGCAGGGCCCCGTACAGCGCCCAGGCGGCCAGCGCCGTGAACAGCGACTCGCTGTACGCCATCGACTGCACGATCCCGACGGGCAGCGCGGCCCAGACCCCGACCGCGAACACCCCGGCCCGGCGGCCGTACAGCAGATCGGCCACCGCGAAGATCCCCCAGGCCGCGGCGAACCCCGCGAGCGCCGACACGACCAGGCCGGCGGAACCGTACGACAGTCCGGTCGCCGCCGACACCAGCCGCTCCAGCCACGGCAGCAGCGGGAAGAACGCCAGGTTCGAGTGGACGTCCCCGTTCGGGAGGACCACCTCGTACCCGTACCCCTCCGCGGCGATGCGGGCGTACCAGAGCGAGTCCCAGCGGGCCGACAGCAGCGTGTGCGGGCTGCTGCCGGCCGCCGCGCCCCACACCGCGAGCACGGTCAGCCCCAGCAGCCGGACCGCCGCGAAGACGGCCAGGGCGGGCGCGGCCCGGCGCAATCCAAGATCTTTCACGGGCATGATTATCGGTGGCGCCGGACCTGCCCGGGTCCGAGGACCACGGGCCGTGAGCGGGCGTGTACGCGGGGGAGGGCCGGGGGATGGGCGAGTGGCACACGCCACACCTGGGCCGTCGCCGCGATGAGAGCTTGGCCACGTGTCGGACGGACGAACTCGCGTACGCTGACCGTTCACTCGCGTGTCGATGCCGGACCCCGTTGGACGCCGCACAGCGCACCACCCCCCGTGGCTCCACAAGACGCTGGTCCGCCGAGCGCGAGGGATCACCTGGGAGGTACATGCATGTCGGGGACGAACGCGGCCGGGGCCAGGACCCCTTCCCCCTGGCAGCGGCTCAGCGCGGCCTCCGGCGGAGCCAACCGCTGGGTCGTCCTGGCCGTTCTCTGCGTCAGCCTGGTCCTCGTCGCACTCGACGCGACCATCCTGCACGTCGCCGTCCCCTCCGTCACCGAGGACCTGCGCCCCGGCCCGATCGAACTCCTCTGGATCGTCGACGCCTACCCGCTGGTCTGCGCCTCGCTGCTCATCCTCTTCGGCACACTCGGTGACCGGGTCGGCCGCCGCCGCATCCTGCTCCTCGGCTACGGGCTCTTCGGCGTCGCCTCCGCGATAGCGGCCCTCGCCGACAACGCCCAGGTCCTCATCGCCGCGCGCGCCCTGCTCGGCATCGGCGGCGCGATGATCATGCCCGCCACCCTGTCGATCCTGCGCCAGGTCTTCCCCGACCGGCGCGAGCGGGCCCTGGCCATCGGCATCTGGACCGCCGTCGCCGCCGTCGGCGCCGCGAGCGGGCCGGTGCTCGGCGGCTTCCTCGTCCAGCACTTCTGGTGGGGCTCGGTCTTCCTCATCAACATCCCGCTGATGGCACTGATCCTGCCGCTCGGACGCTGGCTGCTGCCCGAGTCGCGCGGCGCCGCGGACGGGCCGTGGGACGTGCTCGGCGCGCTGATGGCCGCCGCCGGCGTACTCGGCTCGGTGCTCGGCATCAAGCGGCTCGGCGCCGAACGCCACCTCCTCGACGCGCAGGCCGTGGTCCCGCTGCTGCTCGGCGCGGTGCTGCTCGTGCTGTTCGTACGGCGCCAGAAGCGGCGCACGCACCCCCTGATCGACATGCGGATGTTCTCCCGCGCCGCCTTCTCCACCTCGGTGGCCTGCATCGTGCTCGCCATGCTGGCCCTGGTCGGCCTGGAGCTGATCGCCGTCCAGTACCTCCAGCTGGTGCTGGAGCTCAGCCCGCTGGAGACGGGACTGCGGCTGCTGCCGCTGACCTTCGCCGCCATGGCCGCGGGCGCCACGGGCTCGTACACGCTGGGCCGGGTCGGGCCGCGCACGATGGTCTCGCTCGGCTTCCTGCTGACGGCCTTCGCCGTGCTGCTGCTGACGCTGATGGGCCAGCAGGACCGGCCGCTGCTGCTGACCGTCGGCTTCATCCTGCTGGGCTTCGGGCTGCAGACCACGCTGTTCGCCGCGTACGAGTCGATGCTGAGCGAGGCCCCGGCGGCCACCGCGGGCGGCGCGGCCTCGATCGGCGAGACCTCGTACCAGCTGGGCGCGGGCATCGGCATCGCGCTGCTGGGCAGCGTGATGAACGCGGCGTACCGGCCCGGGCTGGTGGGGGTGCCGGGGGTCTCCGCGGTGGATTCGGCGGGCGCGGCGAACTCTCTCGGCCAGGCGTACCAGATCGCCGCGCACCTCGGCGGGCCGGCGGGGGCCTCGCTGTACGCGGCGGCGCGGCAGTCGTTCGTGCACGGGCTGCACGTCACTCTCGTGGTGAGTGCGGGGCTGTTGCTCGCGGGGGCCGTGATGGCGTTGAGGCTGCCGCGGGCCATGGAGTGCGGGGCCGTCGAGGGCGGGGCCGGCGCCGCGCGGGTGCCCGCGCAGGCGAGTGGTGAGCCGTGCGGGGCGCCGGCGTCGGTGGAGCACGCGGGCTGATCGCCGTTGCGGGGGCGCTGCCCCCGACCCCTCCCCCAGAGTCCGTCCGGGGGGACCCCCAGCGCTCAAACGCCGGCGAGGCTGGGATTGCGGGGCTGGACGGGTGGGGATTTCGGTGGCTAGCGTCGGGCGGGCGCAAAAACTTGCGTTGCTAGGTTCTGTATTCAGGCCGCCGGGAGGCCCAGTGTCCGCGTTCCTGCCCCATGATCCGCTCGGGCTCGACGAGCTCCTCGGGCCCGAGGACCTCGCCGTCCGGGACACCGTTCGCAGTTGGGCCGCCGACCGGGTGCTGCCGCACATCGCCCAGTGGTACGAGGACGGCGAGCTGCCCGGGATCCGGGAGCTGGCACGGGAGCTCGGCGCCATCGGGGCGCTCGGGATGTCCCTCCAGGGCTACGGGTGCGCCGGGGCCAGCGCCGTGCAGTACGGCCTCGCCTGCCTGGAGCTGGAGGCCGCCGACTCCGGGATCCGCTCGCTCGTGTCGGTGCAGGGGTCACTCGCCATGTACGCGATCTGGAAGTACGGCTCCGAGGAGCAGAAGCAGCGCTGGCTGCCCGGGATGGCCGCCGGCGAGCTGATCGGCTGCTTCGGGCTGACCGAGCCCGATGTGGGTTCGGACCCGGCCGCGATGCGGACGTACGCCAAGCGCGACGGCACGGACTGGGTGCTGAACGGCCGCAAGATGTGGATCACCAACGGGGCGGTGGCCGCCGTGGCCGTGGTGTGGGCGCAGACCGACGAGGGGATCCGAGGGTTCGCCGTCCCGACGGACACCGCTGGGTTCTCCGCGCCGGAGATCAAGCACAAGTGGTCCCTGCGGGCCAGCGTGACCAGCGAGCTCGTCATGGACGACGTGAGGCTGCCCGCCGACGCGGTGCTGCCGCTCGTCACCGGGCTCAAGGGACCGCTCGGCTGTCTCAGCCACGCGCGGTACGGGATCATCTGGGGGTCCATGGGCGCGGCGCGCGCCAGTTTCGAGTCGGCGCTCGACTACGCGCGGACGCGGGAGCAGTTCGGCAAGCCGATCGGCGGCTTCCAGCTCACCCAGGCCAAACTGGCCGACATGGCCCTCGAACTCCACAAGGGCATCCTGCTCGCCCACCACCTGGGCCGGCGGATGGACGCGGGCACCCTTCGGCCGGAGCAGATCAGCTTCGGCAAGCTCAACAACGTCCGCGAGGCCATCGACATCTGCCGTACCGCGCGGACCATCCTCGGCGCCAACGGGATCTCGCTCGAATACCCCGTCATGCGGCACGCCACGAACCTCGAGTCGGTCCTCACCTACGAGGGCACCGTCGAGATGCACCAGCTGGTGCTGGGCAAGGCGCTCACCGGTCTCGACGCCTTCCGGTGAGGGCCCTGCTCAGCTCTGGTTGAAGAAGTCGCGCGAGCGGCCGCCGGGCTCGCCGCTCACGATCTGGGTGTCGGCCGGGGTCAGCAGGAAGACCCTGGTCGCCACCCGCTCGATCGAACCGCGCAGCCCGAACGTCAGGCCGGCCGCGAAGTCGACCACGCGCTTCGCGTCGCCCGGGTCCATCGACGACAGGTTCACGATCACCGGGACCCCGTCGCGGAACAGCTCTCCGATGCCGCGCGCGTCACGGAAGCCGTCCGGGGTGACCGTCGCGATCCGACGCCCGTGCTCCACGGCCGACTCGGAGGCGACCCTCACCCGCGGGTCGGTGACCCACTGCTCGCCGGGGCCGGCCACCGAACCCTGGGGGGCCTCCGCGTAGTCGTCGTCGTAGTAGCGCTCGTCGTCGCTGTCCTCCACGAGACCCAGCCAGGCACTCGCCTTGCGCACCGAACCCATGGACTGCCTCCTTTCACCGCGGTCAGTCTGTCTTCTCTCCGCTGCCCCTATGCTCGTCCATGATGCTGACAACGCGCCAAGTGGATAGCCGCCGCGCAGAGGTTTCGTGACGGTACTGGTGCAGAACATCCGTTGCACGGTCAAGGATCCTGGTGGCTACCACTGCTGACTGAGTGAAAATACGACCACTGCCGCCGTGCGGGTGAGCGATGGGGACGTTCGAGTGAACGAATCGGCTCGCTACGATGCCCGGCAGGAACGCGTACGACACACGGGGGAAGCAGCTTGTTCGGCATCGTCAGACCTTGCACGCACCGGCTGGGGGAGCGGTTCAAAGCGGAGTGGACGGCCCATCTGTGCGGGCTGTGTCTGGCACTTCGGGGAGACCACGGGCAGTTCGCCCGGATCGTCACCAACTACGACGGTTTGCTCGTCTCCGTTCTGACGGAGGCTCAGTCGGGCCCCGCGCCCGGCGCCCGGCGCACCGCGGGGCCCTGCCCCCTGCGCGGGATGCGCACCGCCTCGGTCGCCAAGGGCGAGGGCGCGCGGCTCGCCGCCGCCGTCTCGCTCGTCCTCGCCTCCGCGAAGGTGCGCGACCACGTGGCGGACCGGGACGGGCTGTTGGCCCGCGCACCCATAGCCGCGGCCGCGCGCATGGTGGCCCGCGGCTGGGACCGGGCCGGCGCCCGCACCGGCGCCTCGCTCGGCTTCGACACGGCGGTGCTCGTCGACGCCGTGGACCGGCAGACGGGCATCGAGACGCTGGCGGGCCCCGGCACGCCCGTGCTCGTGGTGACCGAGCCGACGGAGACCGCGACGGCCGCCGCCTTCGCCCATACCGCGCAGCTCGCCGGACGGCCAGGCAACGCCCCCGCGCTGGCCGAGGCGGGCCGGTACTTCGGCCGGCTCGCGCACCTGCTGGACGCCGTGGAGGACCGGGGCGCCGACGCCGCGGCGGGCGCCTGGAACCCGCTCACCGCCACCGGGACCCCGCTCGCCGAAGCCCGCCGGCTCTGCGACGACGCCCTGCACGGGATCCGGCTCGCGCTCGGCGAGGTGGAGTTCGCGGACGCGGGGCTCGCCCACCGGCTGCTCGTGCACGAGCTGCGCACCTCGGTGGACCGGGCCTTCGGGACCGGCGGTTGCGCCCACACGGCGACCGCCTCCGCCGGGCAGGGCGGCAACCCGTACGCGGGCGGGCCGTACGGCGGCCAGGGCGGGAACCCGCACGGCCAGAACCCGTACGGCGGGACTCCGTACGGCGGGTCTCCGTACGGCGGGGCTCCGTACGGCGGTGGCGCGGGCGGCCCCGGGATGCCGCCCACGGGCCCGGGCGGATTCGGCGGTGCGCCGCCGCCGCAGCGGCCGCGCCGCGGACTGCTCGCCGGCTGCGCGGTCGCCCTCGGGCTGTTCTGCACCTGCCAGATGTGCTGCACCGAGCACGAAGGCCCGTGGTCCCGGGAGAAGCGGGACCCGTGGTGCGACGCCTGTGACTGCTGCGACTGCTGCAACGGTACGAACGGCTCCGGTGGCGGTGGCGACGGTTGCTGCAGCTGTGACTGCTGCGGCTGCGACTGCTGAGGCTCTTTCAGGTTTCACAGGTCCGGACGGCGTACCAGGGGATTCCCGTCCGGACCCGCGTGGAAGGGGTGAGCGGGATGAGCGACGACGCAGACGATCCGCAGGCCGCCTGGCGAACATGGCACGAGCGCAGGGCCGCGGCCGTGTCCGCCCCCTACGGCCCCCTCGCGCTGACGGCCACGCACTGGATCGCCGATTACCCGGAAGGTCGAATTCCGGCCGTTCCGGGGCGCTGGCGCACGACCGACGGCGGTGTGGCACTCACCGCCACCGCCGAGGACGGCCTCCGCCTCGACGGCGAGCCCTTCACGGGTGACGCCGTACTGGCCGCCGACAAGGCCCCGCCCGCGGGATCCCGGCTCTCCGCCGGGGAGGTGCGGATCGTGGTGATCCGCCGCGAAGGGGAGTGGGCGGTACGCGTCTTCGACCCCGCCTCCGAGGCCCGCCGGGCCTTCGCCGGCGTCGTGACCACCCCGTACGACCCCGCTTTCGCGCCGCGCGGGCGGTTCCGGCCGTACACCGAGGACCGGAGCGTCCAGGTGGAGAACGCCGACGGGCGGGCCCGCGGACTCGGCCTCGGCGGGGAACTGACCTTCCCCTTCCAGGGCGTCGAGCACACCCTCCAGGTCGCCGTCGACGAAGACGGCAGCCTCTGGGCCGTCTTCGGCGACACCACCGGCGGGCACTCCAGCTACCGGTTCCGCTTCCTCCGGCCCGGCATACCGGACGCGGGCGGGGCGATCACCGTGGATTTCAACCGGTCCCTGCTGCCCCCCTGCGCCTTCGCGGACCACTTCATCTGTCCGTTTCCGCCGCCCGGGAACACGCTGCCCTTCGAGGTGGCGGCGGGCGAGCGGAGGCTGAAAGCCGCTCTTGCGACCGGTATCTGACGACAGGACACTCCCGACAGCGCTTGTCAGGGGCACGGCCAAAGTTCATGCGCCCGCCGTGCCCCCGGCTGCGCCTCACGGGCTCAGGCACCCCCACATCCGCCGGGCCCCCGACCCTCTCCAGGAGGACGAGAAGTGAGGATCAAGCGCATGACCCGTACCAGGCTGCTCGCGGCGGCCACCGGCCTGGCCGCCGCCGCAGCGTTCGCCGTCCCCACGGCGGCGACCGCGGACCCCCAGGACGGCGGCGGCTTCAGCGCCGACCGGCTCGCGTCGGCCAGCGCATCCGTGCTGCGCGCCAACGTCGGAGGCACCGCCTGGCACACCGACCCCGCCACCGGAACCCTCGTGGTCACCGCCGACTCCACCGTCTCGGCCGCCGCCATCGACAGAATCAAGCGCGAGGCCGGAGCGGACGCGGGGGCGCTGCGCATCGAGCGCACCCCCGGCAAGCTCACCAAGCTGGTCTCCGGCGGCGACGCGATCTACGCCAACAGCTGGCGCTGCTCCCTCGGCTTCAACGTGCGCAGCGGCAGCAACTACTACGCCCTGACCGCCGGGCACTGCACCGACGGCGCGGGCACGTGGTGGACCAACTCCGCCCGCACCACCGTGCTCGGCACCACCACCGGCTCCAGCTTCCCCACCAACGACTACGGCCTCATCAAGTACGCGAGCAATACGCCGGTGCCCCCGGGGACCGTCGGCAGCCAGGACATCACCAGCGCCGTGAACGCCACGGTCAACATGTCCGTGACCCGGCGCGGCTCCACCACCGGCATCCACAGCGGCCGGGTCACCGGCCTCAACGCCACCGTGAACTACGGCGGCGGTGACGTCGTCTACGGCATGATCCGCACCAACGTCTGCGCCGAACCCGGTGACAGCGGCGGCCCGCTCTACTCGGGCACCCGCGCCGTCGGCCTCACCTCCGGAGGCAGCGGCAACTGCTCCTCGGGCGGTACGACCTTCTTCCAGCCCGTGGTCGAGGCCCTCAACGCCTATGGAGTCAGCGTCTACTGACGGTGCCTCACGCGCCCCCGTCGCACCCCTGGACGTCCTCCCGCCTTCTGGGAGGATGTCCAGGCGTGCGTGTCCGCGGGGGAGGCAGGTTTCTGCATGAAACGTATCGGCGTGACCGGGCACCGGTCCATTCCGGATGCGCTGCTCGGCCATGTGGAGAACGGCCTGCGTGCCGTACTGGGCGGCCACGACGGGCCGTTGGAGGCGTTCTCCAGTCTCGCCGAGGGGGCGGACCAGATGTTCGCCGCCATCGCGCTCGAATGCGGCGCGGGACTGACCGTGGTGATCCCCAGCGGGGACTACGAGGACGGCTTCGAGGGCGCCGAGGCCCTGGCCCGCTACCGGTGGCTCAAGCGCCGTGCCACGCAGGAGGTCCGGATGGACTTCGCCCGTTCCACGGACGAGGCCTACTACGCCGCCGGCACCTACATCGCCGACTCATGCGACCGCCTCGTCGCCGTCTGGGACGGGCAGCCCGCCCGCGGGCACGGCGGCACCGGCGAGATCGTCGCCTACGCGCGGGCGCTCGGCAAGCCGGTCACCGTCATCTGGCGCGAGGGCGTGTCCAGGGACTGAGCCACGCCCCCGCCGGGTCTCAACTGCTGTGTCGGGCGAGCCAGTCGGTGTGCTGCGGGGAGACGTACCGCTCGGTCTCGTACACCGACGAAGGCCACTGCGACTCGGTGATGGTCGTCTGCATCACGACCATCATCGCCGCCAGGTCCTGCTCGATCAGGGTGTGCGCCTCGATCAGCGGATGATGGCGGCGCACCTCGTTCCAGGCGATGCCGGCCGCCGCCGCCGCGCTCAGCAGGGCGGTCAGCTTCGGCCCCGGCCCCGACCCGAACGACCCCAGCAGCGCGAACAGCAGGGCCAGGCAGGTCAGCAGCACGATCGTCCACGACCACAGGTTCGTCGCCCGCCGGGACACCTCCGTCCGCCGCCGGTACCAGTTGCGCTGCTCGATCAGCCGGTCCCGGACGTACGTCTCCCGCCGCACCTGGTAGTCCATGCCGCGCAGCCGCTGCATCGCGCCGGTGATCTCCCCGCCCTCCGGTACCGTCCCGGCGGTCCGCGGATCGTCCCAGCCCATCTTCCGCAGCTCGGCCAGACCCGCCTCCAGCCGGGTCCGGTACGTCGCCTCGGGAGCGGCGACCTCGCTGCCGAACGGCGCCCCGTGCACGGCGTAACGCCAGGCCAGGGACTTGATGAACTCCGCCGCGCTGCGGTTGAGCTGCCACTGCGGGCGGGCCCGGCGCCGGGTCGCCCGCATGCCCACGCCGAGCACCCCCGCGCACGCGAGCACGCTCAGCAGCCCGAAGAGGTACAGCGAGCCCAGCTTCGGGCCCGACGGCAGGGCCGCGGCCCCCGCGGCGGCCACGAGCAGCACCAGCTGGGCGCGCGTGGCCTGGGTGGACTCCCGCTGCCGGGAGATCGCCGCCTGGTCGGTGTGGTGGAAGAGGGCCGGCAGGTCCTCGTTTCGGAAAGTCATGCTGTCGGTCACAGCGCCCCCCTGCTGTCGGGTGGCGGGCGGCGGGAGGCCCGCGGTCGCGGGACCCCCGCCGCCCTCCGTGGAATCACACGGCGAGAGGCTCCAGATCGCGGTGGATCCGCCGCTCGTCACGGGCGTACCGGGTCAGGCTGTGGTCCTCGCCGAGGAGCCGGGTCAGCTCGGCCACCGCCTCCGCCCGCAGCCGGGCCGCCTCCTCCTTGCGGCCCAGCGAGTCCAGGCTGACCGCCATGTTGGAGCCGGCCGCCAGGGTCTCGGGATGGTGCCCGCCGAGCGCCTCGCGCAGCCGCATCACCGCGAGCCGCTCCAGCTCCAGGGCGCCCTCCGGATCGCCCAGGTCGGCCCGGGTGTTGGCCAGGTTGAGGTGGGCGAAGACCGTGTGCGGGTGGTTGTCGCCGAGGACGTCCCGCATGCCCCGTATCGTCTGGCGCAGCATCGTCTCCGCCGTCTCCGCCGCGCCCGTGCCCCAGTGGAAGACCGCCAGGTTGTTGACGGCCGCCAGGGTGTACGGGTGCCGCTCGCCCGGCACCTTCATGTACTCGTCCACCACCTCCTGCGCCAGGTCCCGCGCCCCGCCCGGGTCCCCGGTCGCGAACAGGTCCGAGGCCAGGTTCAGCTCGCAGGACAGCAGGTCCGGGTTGACCGCGGTGTACTTGGCCCGGTAGCGGGCCCGGGTGGCCGTGGTCAGCCGGAGCGCGTCCTCCAGCTGGCCCGCCCGGCGCAGCGACACCGCCAGGTTCTTCGCCGCCGACAGGGTGCCGGGGAAGGCCCGCCCCAGCGTCCGCTTGTAGGTCTCGTAGGTCCGGCTGAGCAGCTGCACCGAGTCCTCGTACCGGCCCACCTCGCGCAGGTCGCGGGCCAGGTTCTGCGCGGAGGACAGGGTGTACGGGTGCTCCGGTCCGAGCACCTCCGTGCGCAGGTCGTGCACCTCCTGGTCGATCTCGCGGGCTCTGGTGTACTGGCCGACCAGCCGCAGGTTCAGCGCCAGGTTGTTCGCGGCGGCCAGCGTGCGCGGGTGCGCCTCGTGGAAGATCTGGCTGAAGCCCTCGTGGGCGTCGGTCGCCAGCTCCATCGCCTCCGCGTACTGGCCGAGCGCGCCCAGGGTGTTGGCGAGACCGCTCATGGTCATGTACGTGTGCGGGTGCGAGGGACCCAGCACCGCCCGCTGGCGCTCCAGGGTGACCTCGTCCAGCTCCTTCGCCTCCACGAACCGCCCCTGCGACCGCAGGATGTTCGACAGGTGGAAGCGCAGGTACAGGTACTGCAGGTCGTCGTTGCCCAGCATCTCCTTCCAGGCTTCGCGCAGTTCCTCGCCGAGCTGGTACGCGGCCTTGAAATCGCCGCGCTTCCACAGGTAGCGGACGCGGTCGATCAGCAGCCGGCGGGTCTCCGGCTCCTTGCAGTACCGGGCCTCGGACGGGGTCAGGTGCGACCAGATGGTGTTGAACCGCGGCCAGGTCTCCGGGTTGTCGATCGGCTCGTCGTCGTCCGGCCGGGCGCCGGCCAGGATCCGGTGGACGGCGTGCCGGGCCTCCCGCTGCTCCTCCTCGGTCAGCTGGGCCCGGATCACCGCCTGCACCAGCCGGTGCACCTGGATGCTGTTGCTGACCTGGTCGACCTTGGCCAGCGCGAACCGGCCGATCTCCCGGATCACCCGGCCGAGCACCAGCTTCTCCTGGAGCGAGGAGTCGTAGGGCTTGAGGGCGTCGATCATCTCCTTGCTGTAGAGCAGGTTCGCGGAGATCGGCTCGGGCGCGAGGAAGGCGCACAGCTGGAGCAGCCGGACCGCGGCCGGGGAGCGGGACTGCAGCCGTTCTATGGAGATGTTCCAGGTGGCGGCGACGGGCTCGGGATAGCCGGGCGGCTGGTTCAGGGCCAGCACGCTCGCGGCCTGCTGGGCCAGCTGCTCGATGTACGCGGCCACCGGGGTCGCGGTCTCCGCGATCCAGGCCCCCGCCTGCTCGACCGCCAGCGGCAGGTCGCCGACCGCCACCGCGACCTGCTCGGCGTCGTCCTTGCTGAGCCCCGGGGCCCGGCGCTGGAGGTGCTCGATGGACTCCTCGCGCAGGAAGACGTCCACCGGCAGCGCGTCGCCGTACTGAGACCAGGACTGGTTGCGGGAGGTCACCAGCACGTGGCCCGGCCCGCCCGGCGGGAAGAACCGCTTGAGCGTCTCCGGATCGTCCGCGTTGTCGAAGACGAGCAGCCAGCGCGAGGAGGGCACCCCCCGTCGCAGCAGGTCGATCGCCTCCTGGGAGGCGGCCGCCATGTCCTCGCCGGTCTGCGCACCGAGGCGTACGGCCAGCTCGGCGAGGGCCGCGACCACGTCGTCGGTCTGCTCCGAGGAGATCCACCACACCAGGTCGTAGTCGGCCATGAACCGGTGCACGTACTCCAGCGCCACCTGGGTCTTGCCGACGCCGCCGAGCCCGAACAGGGTCTGCGGCTGCGGCAGCACCACGGCCATGCCGCCGCCGAGCTGGTCGCGCATCCGCTCCAGCACGATGCTGCGCCCGGTGAACCCGGGGTTGCGCGGCGGCGCGTTCCAGATCTTCGGGACGGTCCCCGGGAAGCGGGGGCCGGGCTGGGAGGCGCTGTTGACGCTGTCGGGCAGCGCCATGGGCCGCTCCACCGCGCGCAGCAGGGCGGTGGTGGCGTGCACCTCGTCGAGCCGGAAGAGGTCCACCGGGTTGCGGTCGATGTAGGGCGTGGAGAGCCGTACGTCGCCCACCCTCAGCGGGACCAGCTGGCGCCGGCCCCCGGTCGGGTCCTCGGCGGCCGCCCGCTCCCACACGTCCACGGCCCGGGCGGACTTCAGGTACGCGGTGGAGAGCAGCACCACGGTCCGGGCGGCGGTGTCGATGCTGATGCCCGTTCCGCCGCCGAGGGTGTCCCCGGAGCCGGCGGTCACCGGGGCGCGCTCCGCGGAGACGTCCTTGGGCACGACCCGGAAGCCGGCCCGGGTGAGCACCGACTCGATCCAGTCGGCCCACATCCGGTTCTCGGCGACGTAGGAGAGGAACAGGTCGGCGGGCAGGGCCGGCCGGCGCCGGGTGAAGGCGTCCCTGATCCGCAGCCGGACCTCCTCGCCGATGGCCGGCATGGAGGTGATCTCGCCCTCGGTGACCACGGTGGTGAGCCGCTCGAAGGCGGAGAGGAGGGAGTTGGTGAGCCCGGCCTCGTCGCCGAAGGTGGCCAGGGTCTCCTCGTAGGCGTAGTAGGGCCGGTACGGGATCTCCACCGCGCCCCAGTAGGAGGTGAGCTCGTCCCCGACGAGGCCGTTGGGGAAGCGGTCGAACTTGATCCGGGCCAGCGCCCGGCCCGCGTCGGCCTTCTCCTTCTCGCCCTCGTCGATGCGCATCGGGACGGGGTAGATCTTGATGCCGCGGTCGTTGAACCGCTCGTCGATCTGGCGGGCCACGGACGCGGCGCCGTCGATGGACTGGTCGGAGAGGGTGAAGCAGTCGACGAGGACGTCCGGGAGGTGCACGGTGCAGATGTCCGCGATGTCGGACAGCCCGGTGCGGCTGTCGATCAGGACGTAGTCGTAGTTCTTCTTCATGTCGGCGCGTAACGCGTCGAAGAAGAGGCCGCCGCCGAGGCGGTCGTAGAAGTTGTCCCAGTCGAAGGTGGAGACGGTCGCGGAGTACTCGCGGTTCTGCCGGCCCGCGGAGACGAAGTCCAGGGTGCCGCCGTCCGGGAACTCCCAGCCGAGGGTCTCGGGGGTGAGCGAGACGGCGTGCGGCTGTATCCGCGCGTAGTCCTTGTGCCAGTCGTCGGCGCGCTGCACCGGACTGGTCGCGGCCCAGGCGTATTCGCTGATCAGGTCGATGACCCCGGTGGTGGCCCCGAGCGTGGAGGGGTCCAGGAAGGGGTGGAAGAAGCGGTGCAGGCCCGGGGCCTCCAGGTCCCAGTCCACGGCGAGTACCCGCTTGCCGTTGGCCGCGAGGATCCAGGCGGTGTTGGCGAGCGCCATGGTGCGGCCCGTGCCGCCCTTGTACGAGTAGAAGGTGACGATGCGTCCGTCACGGGTGTCCCTGCTGTCACGACTCGCTGTCATCCGCGTCCCCCCGGTCGGTGTCGTTGCTGTCGTTGCCGTCGATGTGGGCTTCGTACGCGTCGTAGGCGTCGGGCGGGAAGGGGACCGGCGGCGGAGCGGGCGGCTCGCTCATCCCCATCGGCCCGATCAGTCGCGGGCGTTCGGTGTGGGTGTTACCGGCCGGCAGGTAGACCTGGGCGTGTCTGAGGAACTGCTGGGCGGCGGCCTCGACCACCTGGGGCAGGATCTGTCCGAGGGTCTCCATGTTGGCCACGCCGTTGGCGGCGGCCCGGCAGGCGGCCCGGCCCTGGCTCATCTTCACGGGCAGGGTCTCCTCCAGCCGCCGGGCCAGCTCGGCCTCCTTGGCCCGGCTCTGGTGGTCGTAGCGGTTCCACGGCACGACCACGTTGATCCACGGGCGGGACTCCTGGTCGAAGGCGGCCAGGCGCCGGCGGCGGTGCTCGTCCTCCACCACCCAGCGGTCGACGATCAGGATCTCCGGCCGGGTCGGCGGCTGCTTGCTGTCGAAGTGACCGGCCTCGTCGTCGAAGGAGGACATGGTGGTCTGGTAGTTGAGGTTCTTGATCACGTCCTCGGCGACGTACGCGATCGGCCGCTGGGACACCGGGTGGTACGGGTTCCAGTCCAGGGCGCTCTCCCCGTAGTACTCCGGGCTCCGGCCGTCCGGCAGATCGTGCCGGGAGCCGGCCGCCACGGTCACGTGGAGGGTGCGGGTGGGGCCGCCGGCGGAGCCGCCGGAGCTGCCGGAGGGGCCGAAGGCGCTGGGCACCCCCCGGTAGTCCATCGGGCGGACGGGATCGAGCCGGACGGTCTCGGCGACCCGGACGATGCGCCGGGCCAGTTCGTAGACGGCCCGCTCGTACTGCTCGGCGTATCCGCGCAGTTTGATCAGCCCGTACAGCCCGTCGGTGACGTAGCGCTCGCCGAAGGTGTTGTGGTTGAACTGCAACCGTTCGGCGGGACCGGGCAGTTGGGAGGGCGGGACCGGCACCCACAACGCGGGCACGATGGCCTCGGCGCGCTCGTTGCTCGCCGCGCCGTGCTGGATCGCGCGGTGCGCGAAGGCGAACCACTCCTTCCCGCACATCTCACTGGCGAAGTACCGCGGCGAGAACAGGGGGACGAAGACCCGGCAGGTGGCGAGCGCCGCCCCGAGCCGTTCCGACCAGCCCTCGCCGCTGCGTATCTCCCGGTCCATGAAGCCGGCCTCGGCGCCGGCGGGCAGGTCCGTCAGCGCCATGACGTGGCCGCAGAGATCGCGGAAGAGGCGCTCCACCCACATGTCGGGGTCGGGCCCCCCGGCCCCGAATCTCGGTGTGTGCGCATAACTGAGAAAAAAATATGGGTGCACTGATGCGGGCAACACGCCCCCCGTCCCGAAGCTGCGAGCGAAGAAACATCATTCCGGAGCTGCTTCGCCACATCCCCTCATCGTTCAGTCAATCAGCGTCTGTTTTCGGTCATCCACTCGAGGGCGTGATCAACGGCATCCGGGAGGGAGAAGAGCATGGTCGCCGCCCCTCCCACCCGCCCCCTGCGCACCCGGGAATCCGGGAACGTCCTGCCGATCTCCGCGAAATCCCCGTCGTCGAGCGCGACGTCCTCGTAGGCGGTCCACGCCCCCTCCCGCAGACTCCCACGCCGCTCCGGAAGGTTCACCTTCACCACACACTCGTACATGCGCAAGGGGGGCTTCGGAATTCGATACTCCGCGAGATGGAAAGCCGTGCAGACCGAAAACCCCACATTGATCATGAGTACCTGACCGCCCTCCCAGCACAACTTTCCCAGCGGTGACTCCTCACCCAGGTGGCTTTCGATGCGGTGTCCGGAACAGAGCCGCTCCGCGTCCGCGCCGAGGGCGGCGAAGGAGGTCTGCGGGTGGGCGCTGCGCGCGGCGCCGGGCGCGGTGCGGACGGCCTCGGCGAGGGAGCCCATGCCCTGGCTCGGGCTGCTCGACGGATCGAAGGGGGGCATCCGCTCCCGGAAGGCCCGCACGCCGGACTCGTCCAGACCGGCGATCCGCTCCAGATGGGCACTGGAGGTCTTGGAGTTCTCCGGGGTGAACGCGGGGACCACCAGGGTGCCGCGCGGGCCGAGGACCCCCGTCAGGGCGTCGCGCAGCTGCTCGGCGCGCAGCCCGGTCCCGCCGAGGCCGGCGTGGACCAGGAGCCGCATCCCGGGGCGGACCCCGAGCAGCCGCAGCTGCACGGCCAGCTGGAGCGCGCCGACGGCCCGGCCCGGGCCGCCGGGGGCCGGGGAGCGGGGCGGCGCGCTCACGCGTCGACCGCCTTCAGTTCGTAGCGCAGCTCCGCGACGAGGCGCTTGCCGGTGACGGTCAGTTCGGCCGCCTCCGAGAGGCGGTCCAGGGCCCGGTGGATGCGGTCCGCGCCGCCCGGCTCGGCGGCCGCGGTGGCCCGCCGGTACGCCTCCACCGCCACCCGCTCGTGCACGTCGGCCAGCAGCCGCGACACCGGGACCGGCCGCTCCCGCCACGGCGAGGGGTGCTGCCACTCCCCGTCCAGCGCGTACAGGTCGGCCACCTCGGTCAGGGCCCGCAGCCGGGTCCGCCGCCGCCCGGTCAGCAGCGCGAGCGCGGTCTCCCGCACCCCCGCCGCGTACGGCACCCCGAGCGCCCCCGGACCGTGCCGGCCCGCCTCGCCCCAGCCGCCGGCCCGCGGGCCGCCCGCCAGCGGCGTCAGGGTGGTCAGCCCGTCCGCCGCCGCCCGGGCGAACCCGGGCACCGCCTTGTGCAGCAGCGCCCACGCCCGGTCCAGCCTGCCCCGCCACTCCTCGGCCTCGCCGGTGCCGAGCCGGAGCCGGGGCGGGCGGGGGAAGCAGTTGCGGTACGGGTCGAGGTCCTCCAGCGCCACCGGAGCCGCGTCCGGCCCGGGCGACCAGGTGCGCACCGGCTGCCAGCGCGCGTCCCCCGCGGCGGGGCCGAAGCGGTGCTCGGTGCGCCCGTCCCGCACGGCGTACCCCTCGTCGGTGACGTGCAGCGCGGCCCGGCCCTCCGTGCCGGGCTCCCCGAGCCGCAGCAGCCCCAGCGTCGGCAGGTACACCTCCCCGTCCCGGTAGGCCACCTCGGCCGGCAGGTCCAGCCCGCCGCGCAGGACGGCCGCGACGGCCAGCGCGGTCAGCCTGCGCGCCGCCTCCGGCCCGTCCTGCCGGCCCTCCCGGGCGGCGTCCAGGGCCGCCAGCACCCAGGTCCGGGTGAAGGGGTGGTCCAGTACGGCGTCCAGCGCGTCCGCGCCCGCCTCCCCGGCCTGCTCCACGGCGGCCAGCAGCTCCCAGGCGCGCGCCCAGTCGGGCTCGGAGCCGAGGTCCGCGTGGAGCCGGGCCAGCAGGATCCGGGTCAGCTCTTCCTGGGAACGGGCGAGTTCGGCCGGATCGGAGAGCTGCGGTGCGCTCTCGCGCAGGGCCGTGCGGCCCTCGACCCCGTCCACGAGCTCGCGCAGGTCGGTGCAGTAGACGGAGGGGTTGTCGAAGCCGTTGCGGTCGCGGTAGCGGTGGGTGTACAGCCCGCCGCCGCACGAACGTACGACGGGGCACCGGCGGCACGAGTCGCTGACACCCGCGAGGCCCAGCTGCCGGGCACGCACCCCGGGATGGGCCGCGACCTGGTCAAACGCATGATCGAAGACGTTGAACCCGGTGGCCGCGGCCCCTTCGAAGGCGCTCTTGAGGGAGTCCACCTGCTCCAGGGTCCCGTCGGTCTCGACGACGACGAGGTCCGTGGGCGCGAGGCCGAGCGACTCGGTCAGGCTGGGGCCGCCGCGCAGGGTGGAGAGCAGGGACTCGAAGAGCCGTACGGGCACCGGGCGGCCGAGGCGCTCCCAGTGGTCGAAGATCCGCAGGAGCCAGCGCGCGTACGCGTCGGGGGCGTCGTCGGGGCGGACCGGAGGGGTCTCCCAGGTGGCGTGCGGAAGGAGGAAGTCCACGCGCGGCGGGTCGAGTTCGACGAGGGCGTCCAGGACGGCCACGGGGTCGTTGGCCACGTCCACGGTGCAGAGCAGACCCTGGTAGAGGTGGCGGTAGGGCTCCGAGCGGAGCAGTGCGACGGCCGCGAGGACCAGCGGGTGGCTCGTACGGCCGTCCGCGAAGCGGCGGTGACGGTCGTTGGCGGCGCGGTCCCCGTCGAGGGAGATGCCCACCCGGACGCCGAACTCGTCGAAGAGGTCGAGGTAACGGGTGCTGAGCTGCAGTCCGTTGGTGTGGATCCGCAGGTCGAGATCGGCGGTTCCGGCGAGCGCCCGGGTGAACTCCTCGCACACGAGGCGGATCCGGGCCGTTCCCGCCAACAGGGGTTCCCCTCCATGGAGAATCACCGTGACGGAGGGGAGTGCATGGTCACGGGCATGTTCGGCGAGCCGCGACGCGGTATGCGAAATTACCTCGGGGGAGATCACTTTCGGCCGGGCTCGCCAGCTCTGATCTGCGTGTTCGTAGACATAGCAATGATCACAAGCAAGATCGCATCTGCTGTGAACTTTCAGGACGATCTCGCGAAATGCGATCAGGCCGGTCATTCCACCAGTCTAGAGCGCTTACTTCGCCGTCAGAGCGCGGAGTTGAAGATCGGAGTCTGAACCGGACGACCGGATTCAGCCGGCAGCACGCGACCGAGCGTCGCCGCCGCGGACGCGGTGTGGACGTCGATCTTGCCGAGCGGGACCCGGCGGGCCTTGACCGTGCTGGTCGCGGGGGTTGCGGAAGTGTTCACGACACCGTCCTTGGGGAAGCCATGTGGAATGGGCATGTGAATGACAACAGCGACGCGCTGCCGTCAAGCGTGGACTTTACTCGGCCACACCCCATTGGCAACCGAGACATGACGCCTGGTCAACCGTTCTATGGCGAGCCCGGCGTATTTCTCGACGCGCCTTATTCGGCCGTTCGCCGGACGGCAAGATCCTTTTCTTCCGCCGGCGGACCCGGGCCGGATCCCGGGCCGTGATCGGGGCCGTGATCCGCGCCGGGATCCGAGCCGGCATCCGGCCCGGGCCGCACCCGGGGCCGACCGGGGAGCGCGAGCGCCGGAACCCGGCGCCGACCTGGGCGGACCGACCTCGGTAGGTTGGCCGCATGACCACCCCGCCCCTGATCCTGCTGCTGTCCGGAAGTCTGCGCGCCGGTTCCTCCAACGAGGCGGTGCTGCGCACCGCGCAGGCCGTCGCCGCCGAGATCCCCGCGCGCCCGCGCACCGTCCTGTACGACGGGCTGGCGACGCTGCCGCACTTCAACCCGGATGACGACACCGACCCGTTGCCCGCTCCGGTGGCCGGGCTGCGCGCGGCGATCGCCGGGGCGGACGCGATCCTGGTCTGCACCCCGGAGTACGCGGGCACCCTGCCCGGCTCGTTCAAGAACCTCCTGGACTGGACGGTCGGCGGAACCGAGATCGGCGACAAGCCCGTGGCCTGGGTGAACGCGGCCGCCCCGGGCCGCGGACTGGGCGCGGAGGCCACGCTGCGCACGGTCCTCGGCTACACCGGCGCCGCGGTGGTGGAAGAGGCCTGCGTACGGATCCCGGTGACCGGGGGGATGTCCGGCCGGGACGGGACGGTCGCCGACGCGGCGGTCCGGGCGCGCATCGGCGAGGTGCTCGGCACACTGGCCGGCTGGGCCGGTCCCGACGGCCAGGACGGCCCCGACGGCCCCGACGGGGTCTAGGCGGGCTGTTGTTCGCTGAGGGGCGGGATGGGCAGGTCGCGCAGCAGCCAGTTCAGTGCGTCGGGCAGCGCGCGGAAGGCCGCGAAGTGCGCGGCGGCCGGCTCGATGGCGGTCGTGGCCCCCGGGATGCGGCGGGCCAGCCAGCGGGAATGGCCCACGGGGGAGAACACGTCGAGCTCCCCGTGCCAGATCAGCACCGGGCAGCGGATGTCGGCCGGGTCGAAGCCCCAGGGGCGGCTGAAGGCGAGGACGTCGTCGATCCAGCCGTAGGCCGAATGGCGCAGCCCCTCACGGTAGTTCCGCAGCAGCATCGACCGCAGGCCCGCATCCGCGACGATCATGCGGTCGTTGGCGGTCAGCTCCCGGCGCAACTCGTCCAGCAGCCGGCCGGGGTCCTTGCGGATGCCGTCGGCGCGGGGGATCAGCCGGGCCGCCAGCTCCTCGGGGTCGGCGGTGGCGGTGGTGTACTCCTTGACGTTCGACGCGGCCATCCCGGCGAACCAGTCCAGGTCCTCCGCGTCCCGGGGCGCCAGGCCGACCATCGCCGCGGTCCGGGTGACCCGGTCCGGGAGCAGGGCGGCGCAGGCGAGGGCTCCGGCGGCGCCGCCGGAGCGGCCGGCCACCGCGAACGTCTCCAGGCCGAGGGCGTCGGCGATGGCGGCCACTTCCTGGGCCACGTCGGCGACGGTGCGGCCCACATGGCGATCGGAGCCGCCGTAGCCGGGTCTGTCGTAGGCGATGAGCTGCATGCGGCGTTGGTAGAGGACCATGCCCCGGGGAGCGGGGCCCAGACGGCTGCCGGGCATTCCGTGGAGCAGGAAGACGGGTTTGCCGTCCGGATCGCCCCAGCGCTCCACGGCCAGAGCGCGTCCGTCCGCTGTGCGCACTTGATTGCGCACGCGCTCCCTCCTTCACGATCGGTGCGAGTCGTCACCGAGATTGTGCTCGCTGGGGGAGGAGCGCGGTAGGGCGCACTTCGTGCGAAATTATTGTGAAGGCCTTCACAAGTGCGCGGCGGCCTTTGAGCCTCTGGTATATGCCCAGGTCAAGAGGGGGGCCTCGGGGGTGTGAACGGGCGTGAACGGGAGTGAACGGCCCTTCGGTCCGACAGGAAAGGGCTTTTTCGGCACCGATGCTTCCGCTTTTACGCGTCGAATTGCGGCATCAGGCTGAGGCGTCGGGAAAAAAGCCGGTCGCGTCCGGTCCGGTTCGAAATGAAAGAGACGGATGCGACACCCCTACGGCGCCGGGATCAGCAGGGCCGCCGCCGAGCGCGCCTGTCGCAGGGCCCGGGCCCGGTCCGCGCCCCGCTGCCCCAGCACGACCCGGGTGCTCAGGCCGTCCAGGAGGGCGAGCAGCTCCGAGGCCCGTTCGGGCACGTCCAGGGGTGCGAAGCGGCCCTGCTCCACGCCCTTGGCGAGGAGCGCCTCCAGGTCCTGCTGCCAGCTCTCGTCGATCTCCTCCTGCGCCGCCTTCAGCGGCTCGTTGGAGGCGGTACGGGCCCACAGCTCGATCCACAGCGTCCAGCGCGGGTCGCGCGGGCCCTCGGGGAGGTAGAGCTCCAGGTACTGGTCGAGCTTGCGCGCGGCCGTCACCCGGCGGCCCAGCAGGGCCCGGCGCGCGCCGGTGAGCTGCTCCTCGCTCCAGCGCAGGGCCTCCAGCAGGAGCCGGTCCTTGCTGCCGAAGTAGTACAGGATGTGGCCGCCGCTGGTGCCGAGCCGCTCGGCCAGGGCCGACATGGTGAGCGCCGCGAGGCCGTCCTCCGCGATCGCCGCCATGGCTTCTTCCAGCATCCGCTCCTGGGCGATCCGCCCGTCGCGCCGCCGCGCTGCTCCCGCCACCGCTCCCGCCCTCCGGATCTTCCTGGGCCGACCTTATCCCGGACAGGCTCTTGACGGGGTCGAGGTCCACCCCTCATCTTGAATGCCATTCAAGAAGTTAGAACGGTGTTCAAGATCAGGGGCGTACATGGCACAGCAGGAGACAGTCGACGTCGATGAGGTGTTCCGGGTCGAGACGCACGGCATCGATCCCATCCCCGACGCCGAACGCCACGGCAGCGCCAAGGACCTCTTCTGGCTCTGGTTCGGCTCCAACCTCACCTTCACCTACGTGATCAACGGCGCCCTCGCCGTCGCCTTCGGGCTCTCCTTCTGGCAGGCCACCGCCGTGGTCGTGATCGGCGGACTGTCCTTCTTCGCCATCAGCGCCGCCGGGCTCAGCGGCATCCGCACCGGCACCGCCACCCTGGTCATCTCCCGCGCCGCCTTCGGCATCCGCGGCAACTTCCCCGCCGGCGTCCTCAACTGGGTGGTGAGCATCGGCTACACCATCGTCAACACCGTGGTCGGCACCCTCGCCCTGGAGGTCTTCTTCGCCGAGATCGGCTGGCAGGGCGGCACGGCCGGCCGCGCCGTCGCACTCCTCGTCACCCTCGCGCTGACCTTCGCCGTCGCCATGTGGGGCCACGCCACCGTGCAGTTCGCCGAACGCTGGATGGCCTACGTCCTCGCCGCCGGCTTCGGCGTCCTGCTCCTCTTCGTCCTGCCCGGCGCCGACACCGCCGCCGCGGCCACCGCCCCCGGCCTGTCCGGCTGGAGCCTCGCCTTCGTGGTCATGTTCGCCGGACCGTTCTCGTACGTGCCGATGCCCGCCGACTACACCCGCTACCTGCCCCGGACCACCTCGCTGCGGTCCATCACGTGGATGGGCGCCCTCGGCGGCTTCGTCTCCTCCGTGGCCCTCGGCGTCGCCGGCGTCGCCGCCGCCACCCAGACCGACATGACCGACGCGGTCGCGGGGGCCGAGAGCCTGCTGCCCGGCTGGTTCCAGCCGCTGTTCCTGGCCCTCGTACTCGGCGGCTCCGTCACCAACTCGATCATCACGCTCTACTCCTCCAGCCTGAACCTCCAGGTCCTCGGCATCCCGTGGAGCCGCGCCCGGGCCATCGTCATCAGCGCCGCCGTCACCGCCGTCGGCTCGCTGGCCGCCCTCTTCCTCACCGACTTCACCACCTCCCTGCTCTCCTTCCTCTCCCTCCTGATCATCGTCTTCGCCCCCTGGGGCGGGGTCTTCCTCGCCGACATGCTGCTGCGCCGCTGCCGCTACGACTCCGACGCGCTGCACGCGGGCGGCGCCGGCGCCTACTGGTACCGGTCCGGCTACCACCCGGCCGGCATGGCCGCCCTGCTCGCCGGCATGGCCTTCGCCGCCCTGACCTGCGACTCCGAACTGTGGACCGGGCCGCTGGTGGCCCCGCTCGGCGGCGCCGACCTCACCCTCCTCGGGTCGGTCGTCTCCGGGCTCACCTACTGGGCCCTCACCCGGCGCCGGATACCGGCGTACGCCCCGGCCGCCTGACCGGCGGCCCCCGCCCGGCCGCTCGGCCGACGGCCGCCCGGCCGCCCGTACGACACGTCACACGCAATGGAGCACCCTCACATGGCACGCCACCCCTTCCCCGCCGACCTGCTGCTCACCGGAGCCCGCATCCACACCGTGGACCCGGACCTGCCCGAGGCCGAGGCCCTCGCCGTGCACGACGGCCGGATCGTCTGGCTCGGCCCGGACCACGAGGCCGCAGCCTGGGCCGGCCCGGACACCGAGCGGATCGACGCGGGCGGCAAGCTGGTGCTCCCCGGCTTCATCGACGCGCACAACCACGTCCGGCTCGGCTCGGACGACGCCTGCGTGCAGCTCGCCGGGGTGCGGACCCTGGAGGGCATCCACGAACGGATCCTGGCCTGGCGCGAGGCCAACCCGGACGCGCAGTGGATCGAGGCCGAGGCCTTCGACTACTCCGCGATCCCGGACGGCCGGATGCCGTGCGCCGCCGACCTGGACCCCGTCACCGGGGACACCCCCGCGATCGTGCTCTCGTACGACGTGCACACGGCCTGGCTGAACACGGCGGCCATGCGGCGGCTGGACGTCTCGCGGGACCGCACGGACCTCCCCTTCGGCACGGCGGCGGTGGACCCGCGGACCGGCGAACCCACCGGATTCGTCAAGGACTTCGCCATCAAGGGACTCTCGCGCGACGGCCACCGGGCGCTGCGCGACCTGGGCGTCCCGTGGGCCTCGACGGACCGGCAGTACGGGCGGCTCGCCAAGAGCCTCGACGACGCGATCGGCTTCGGCATCACCACGGTGGTGGAACCGCAGAACTCCCTCGACGACCTCGCGCTCTACGAGCGGGCCCGGGCGGAGGGCCGGCTGCGCTCGCGGATCGTCGCCGCCCTGTTCCACCCGCGGGGCACCACCGAGGAGGAACTCGACGCCTTCGCGGCCGCCGCCCGCACGTACGCGGGGGAGCGGCTGCGGGTCGGCCCGCTCAAGCTCTACATCGACGACGTGGTGGAGCCGCGCACGGCCGCGCTGCTGGAGCCGTACGCGGGCTGCGGCCACCACCGGGGCGAGACCTTCTACCCGGCCGAGGAGTTCGCGGAGCTGCTGGCGGGGCTGGACGCGCGAGGCTTCCAGTGCTTCGTCCACGCCACCGGTGACCGGGGCATCCGGACCGTCCTGGACGCGGTGGAGCACGCCCGTTCGGTCAACGGCCCGCGCGACGCCCGCCACCAGGTGGTCCACGTGGAGTGCCTGGACCCGGCGGACGTCCCGCGCTTCGCGGAGCTGGGCGTGGTCGCCTGCATGCAGCCCAGGCACTGCGCACCGGAGATCGCGGGCCCCGGCCAGGACTGGGCGGGGAACGTGGGCGAGGACCGCTGGCACAAGGCGTGGCCG
This sequence comes from Streptomyces sp. NPDC048424, assembly GCF_040651555.1. Taxonomy (NCBI): domain Bacteria; kingdom Bacillati; phylum Actinomycetota; class Actinomycetes; order Kitasatosporales; family Streptomycetaceae; genus Streptomyces; species Streptomyces sp. NPDC048424. The sequence continues at coordinate 71,958 of NZ_JBEZKE010000029.1, forward strand.
ATGCGGAGCCTGCACGAGGCCGGGGCGGTGCTGGCGTTCTCCAGCGACTGGAACGTGGCGGAGATGGACCCGATGGTCGGCATCTACACGGCGGTGACGCGCCGCCCGCTGTCCGGCGCCGGGCCGGCCTGGCAGCCGGCCGAGACGGTGGACGTGGCGACGGCGGTGCACGGCTACACGATGGGCTCCGCCCACGCCAACTTCCTGGACGGGGAGCGCGGTTCGCTCACGGTGGGCAAGGTCGCGGACTTCGTGGTCCTCTCCCGGGACATCCTCACGGTCCCGGCCGACGAGATCCCGGGCACGGTGGCCGAAACGGTGGTGGTGGCGGGCGAGGTGGCCCACCGAACGGCCTGACCCGTATGTGCCCGGTGCTCCGCCCCGCACCCCGCGCCTCAAACGCCGGCGAGGCTGGATTTGGTGCGGCGGGGCCGGAGGCGGTGCGGCTCAAAGACCGGGGCTCCGCCCCGCACCCCGCTCCTCAAACGCCGGAGGGGCTGAATATGGTGCGGCGAGGCTGGGCGGTGCGGCTCAAAGATCGGGGCTCCGCCCCGGACCCCGCTCCTCAAACGCCGGCGAGGCTGGATTTGGCGCGGCCGAACCGGCCGGTTGGGGCGGGGTCGGGTGTGTGTCGGGGTGATCCCCGCAGGGCGTCGAACGCACTGCCGCCGAGCTCTCCGACCCCTCGTCACGTTCGGCGTCCGAGGAGACACCCCGGCGCGCGCCCGGCCCCGTCACAACCGGCCCCCGCCCGCTCGGCCCCAGCACAACCGGCCCCGCTGCCCGCAGGGCAACCGTGCCGCGGACCGACCCCCATCGGCGGGCCCGTCGGAAAGTCCTGCCGAGCTGCCCGCAGGGCACCGGCAGGGGTCAGTCCCCGAGCCCGCTGCCCACCGCGGGCCCCGGGCGGGCCTTGCGGAGCACCGCGCAGGCCAGGGTGATCGCCGAGCCGGCCACCGCCCAGGCGGCGAGCACCAGCATCGGCCCGCCCGCGCCGTTGCCCCGGAAGTACGTGATGGAGCGCGCCGCGTACGTGCCGGCGCCCGGCGGCAGGGCCGGGCCGATGGCGCTCCAGAACGGCGGCAGCAGCGGATACGGGTAGGCCCCGCCGGCGCTCGGGTTGCCGAGCACCACCACCAGCAGGATCGCCAGGCCGATGCCGATCACGCCCGCCAGCCCCTGGAAGGCGAGGGTGATCGCGCCGACCGCGAAGACGACCAGGGTGCCCAGCCCCCACAGGCCCATGATGTTGCCGGGCAGCGCGCCCAGGACCGGGCCCGCGATGACCGTGCCGAGCAGCCCGGCGGCGATCGCGTACAAGAGCAGCGCGCCGAGCCGGATGACGGCCCGGTGTCCGTTGGCGGGCCGGGCGCCGGCGCTGATCGCGAGGATCGCGGCGCACAGGTAGCCGCCCACGCACCAGCCGATGACCAGGTAGAAGGAGCTCAGGCCGCGGCTGTCGCCCTTGCCGGCCGGGGCCACGTCGGTGACCCGCAGGGTCCGGCCCTGGGTCTTCTCGACGAAGCCGACGACCTCTTCCACCGCCTGGGACAGCGAGGCACCGGCGCCGGAGGCGACCAGCAGCCGGTCGGTCTTGCCGCCCGGGTCGACGATCAGCGCGGCGTCGACGTCCCGGTGCCTGACCTGGTCGAGGGCCGCGGCCTCGTTCTTGACCACGGTGGGGTCGAGCGGGTCGCCGGGCAGGGCGCCGAGCTGCTCCGCCGTCTGTTCGGCCACCGGCGCGAGGGGGGCGGTCACGGCGATCGGGATCTCGCTGGGCTTCGGATGGTGGAAGGCCCCGATGTACGAGGTGATGAAGGCGAGCTGGAGGACCAGCACCCCCAGGACCAGCAGGGCTGCCCGGGTGGTCACGGCGTCCTTGACCTCGGCGAGGAAGCCTGCGGACGGGCCTGCGTCGGTGCTCTCGGTGGGCTGGGTCATGTTCCACACGCTCGGCGTACCGGGGGCGGGGCGCAGCAGGGGAGGGCCGAATGGATGACCTCAGATGATCGAACAAGTGTTTCGCACGGGTATTCGAATTGCTCTATGGTGGGGATGGGGGAGGAGGTGTTCAACGAGCGAAGCAGGAGGCCGCGGGTGCCTGGTTTTACGCATCTGCACACCGTTTCGGGGTTCTCCATGCGCTACGGAGGCTCGCACCCCGAACGGCTGGCGGAACGTGCCGCCGAGCGGGGCATGGACGCCCTCGCCCTGACCGACCGCGACACCCTCGCGGGCGCGGTGCGGTTCGCGAAGGCGTGCGTGAAGGCGGGCATCCGGCCGTTGTTCGGGGTGGACCTGGCCGTGTCGTCTCCGGCGGGGTCGGCCGGGTCGGGGGGCTCGGCCGGCTCCGCCGGAGACGGCGCGCGTACGGGCATCCGCGGATCCGGTCCCGGTCCCGGTTCCGGTTCCGGCGGCCGGGCGGGCTCCGCCGAGGCCTCGTACCGCCGTCGCACCCCCGTCAAGGGCGGGGCCTTCGTCGACGAGTCCGCCCCGCGGGCCGTCTTCCTGGCCCGGGACGGCGCCGCCGGATGGGCCGAGCTGTGCCGGATGGTCACCGCCGCCCACGCCGGCGGCGGCACCGGTACCGGTACCGGCGGGCAGCCGCTACTGCCCTGGTCGGCCCTGCGCGGGGAGGGCCTCTTCGTCCTCCTCGGCCCCGGCTCCGACGTGGGGCGGGCGCTCGCCGCGGGTCGCCCCGACCGGGCCGCCCGGCTGCTCGCGCCCTGGCGGGAGGTCTACGGCGACTCCCTGCGCCTGGAGGCCGTCCACCACGGCCGCACCGGCACCGGGCCCGGCTCGCTGCGGCTGGCCGCCCGTACCGTCGGCTTCGCCGCCGAACAGGGCGTCCCGGCCGTGCTCACGAACGCCGTCCGCTACGCCGACCCCGGCCAGGGCCCGGTCGCCGACATCCTCGACGCGGCCCGCCGCCTGGTCCCCATCGACCCCCGCGGGCCCCTCGACACCGGCGAACGCTGGCTCAAGGCCCCCGCCGCCATGGCCGAGGCCGCCGACCGCATCGCGCAGGCGGCCGGGCTGCGCCCCGCCGACGCCAGGCGCCTGCTCGCGGAGACCTCCCGTACCGCCGGGGCCTGCGCGGTGGACCCCGAGGACGACCTCGGCATGGGCTCCGTGCACTTCCCCGAGGCCCGGCTCGTCGGCGCCGCCCGCCGCAGCGCCCAGCGCGTCCTCACCTCCCGGGCCTCGGCGGGCATGGTGCTGCGCGGGTACGCGGACGACCGCGCGTACTGGGAGCGGATGCACCACGAGCTCGACATCATCGCCTACCACGGTTTCGCCTCGTACTTCCTGACGGTCGCCCAAGTCGTGGACGACGTAAGGGAGATGGGAATCCGGGTGGCCGCCCGCGGCTCCGGCGCCGGCTCCCTCGTCAACCACCTGCTCGGCATCGCGCACGCCGACCCCGTCGCGCACGGCCTGCTGATGGAACGCTTCCTGTCCAAGCGCCGGCGCGTCCTGCCCGACATCGACATCGACGTGGAGTCCGCCCGCAGGCTGGAGGTCTACCGCCGCATCATCGACCGGTTCGGCGCCGAGCGCGTCGCCACCGTCTCCATGCCCGAGACCTACCGGGTCCGGCACGCCGTCCGCGACGTCGGCGCCGCCCTGTCCATGGACCCGGCCGTCATCGACCGGCTCGCCAAGTCCTTCCCGCACATCCGGGCCCGCGACGCTCGCGCCGCGCTGGCGGAACTCCCCGAACTGCGTGACGTACGGGGGGAGTCGTACGGGCGGCTGTGGGAGCTCGTCGAATCGCTGGACGCGCTGCCGCGCGGGATCGCCATGCACCCGTGCGGGGTGCTGCTCTCCGACGCCTCCCTGCTCGCCCGTACGCCCGTGGTGCCCACCAGCGGCGAGGGCTTCCCCATGTCCCAGTTCGACAAGGACGACGTGGAGGAGCTCGGGCTGCTCAAGCTGGACGTGCTGGGCGTACGGATGCAGTCCGCGATGGCGTACGCCGTCGCGGAGGTCCGGCGCGGCACGGGGGAGGAGCTCGACCTGGACGACCCGGCGCAGGTGCCGCCGGGGGACCGGGCCACGTACGAGCTGATCCGCTCGGCCGAGACGCTGGGCTGCTTCCAGATCGAATCGCCGGGCCAGCGCGACCTGGTGGGACGGCTGCAGCCGTCGACCTTCCACGACCTGGTCGTCGACATCTCCCTCTTCCGGCCGGGGCCGGTGGCCGCCGACATGGTGCGGCCCTTCATCGAGGCCCGGCACGGGCGGGCACCGGTCCGCTTCCCGCACCCGGACCTGGCGGACGCGCTGCGCGAGACGTACGGGGTGGTGGTCTTCCACGAGCAGATCATCGAGATCGTGCACGTCATGACCGGCTGCGGGCGGGACGAGGCGGACCGGGTGCGGCGCGGCCTGTCCGACCCGCAGTCGCAGGCGCGGATCAAGGTCTGGTTCGCGGCGGAGGCGGGCGGGCGCGGCTATCCGGTGGAGGTGATCGCGCGGACCTGGGAGATCGTGGAGGCCTTCGGCAGTTACGGCTTCTGCAAGGCGCACGCGGTGGCCTTCGCCGTGCCCACGTACCAGTCGGCGTGGCTGAAGGCGCACCACCCGGCGGCCTTCTACGCCGGGCTGCTGACCCACGATCCGGGGATGTACCCGAAGCGGCTGCTGCTGGCGGACGCGCGGCGGCGGGGCGTGCCGGTGCTGCCGCTGGACGTGAACCGGTCGGCGGCCGCCCCTCGTATCGAACTGGTGTCCGATGTCGCCGTCCGGGCGGTGTGGGGGTTGCGCCTGGGTCTGTCCGACGTCCACGGCATCAGCGGGGCCGAGGCCGGCCGGATCGAGGACGGACAGCCGTACGCCTCCCTGCGCGACTTCTGGGACCGGGCGCACCCGGGCCGCCCGGTCGCCGAACGGCTGGCACAGGTCGGGGCGTTGGACGCCTTCGGCGCCAACCGGCGTGACCTGTTGCTGCACTTGACCGAACTGCACGGCGCCCAGCGGGCGGCCGGGGTCCGCGGCCCCCAACTCCCGCTGGAAGGCGGCCGGTCCACGGCCTCCGTCGGACTGCCCGACCTCACCGAGGCGGAACGGCTCAGCGCCGAGCTGGGTGTCCTCGGCATGGATGCCTCGCGGCACCTGATGGGGGACCACCACGCCTTCCTGGCCGAGCTGGGAGTGGTCCCGGCGAACCGGCTGCGGGACACCGCGCACGGGCAGACCGTGCTGGTCGCGGGGGCCAAGGCGGCCACCCAGACCCCGCCGATCCGGTCCGGGAGGCGGGTCATCTTCACCACCCTGGACGACGGGACGGGCCTGGTCGACCTGGCCTTCTTCGACGACAGCCACGAGCGGTGCGCGCACACCGTCTTCCACTCCTTCCTGCTGCTGGTACGGGGTGTCGTGCAGCGGCGGGGCCCGCAGAGCCTGAGCGTGGTCGGGGCGGCGGCGTGGAACCTGGCGGAGCTGGTGGAACTGCGGGCGGCGGGCGGCCTGGACGCGGTGGCGGCCCGGCTGGCGGTTGCCTCCGGCAGTGACGGCGGTGACGGCGGTGACGGTCGTGGTGGCGGCGACGGTCGTGGCGGCGACGGTCGTGGCGGCGACGGTGCGGCGGAGGAACAGGAGCGGGGGCAGGAACAGGAGCAGGTCCCCGAGCGCCGGATCCGCATGTCCACGGGGTACGAGATGAACCCGTGGGCCGACCTCCAGCCCCCGGGCACCGGCCCCGCGACCGGCCGCAAGCTGTGGCACTCCAGCCCGGGGAGCGCGGGATGAGCACCGTGATGTGCCTGCGGCTGCGCCCCGCCGGCGGGGGAGCGCTCGGGGCGGAGGCGTACGCCGGGGTGCTCGCGCTGCTCGGCGGGATCACCCCGGCCGTGCAGGCCCTGGCGCCCGACACCGCCCTCGCCGATGTCCGGGGCGCGCTGCGCTACTTCGGCTGCGACGCCCGCCGGCTGGCCGCCGTGGTCCGGGTCAGATCCCTCGCCCTGTACGGCGTGGACGCTGCCGTAGGCGTGGCCGGCAACCCCATGCTGGCCCGGGCGGCGGCCCGCGAGGCCCGGCCCGGGGACACCCTGGTGATCCCCGACGAGCCCGCCGCCGTACGGGAGTTCCTGGCGGGCAAGCCCGTCACCGTCCTCGACGGGGTCGGCCCGAGGGTCGCCCGCACCCTGTGCTCCTACGGCCTCGACTCCGTCGGCCGGGTCGCCGAGGCACCGCCCGCCGCCCTGCGGCGGATCCTCGGCGCCCGGCTCGGCCGCGAGGTGCACGAACGCGCCCTCGGCGTCGACCGGACCCCCGTCCGGCCGGGCGCGGCCGCCCGCACCCTCGCCGCCGAGCGGCTCTTCGACCGGGACGAGCTGGACCCCGTACGGCACCGGCGGGCCCTGCTCTCGCTGACGGAGGAGCTCGGCGCGCGGCTTCGTACACAAGGACCGGACCGGGGGCAGGTCTGCCGGGCCCTCTCGCTCACCGTCCGCTGCGCCGACCGCACCACGCTCACCCGCACGCGCACCCTGGCCGAACCCACCGCGCATTCGGCCGTCCTGACCACCGCGGCCTACGCCCTCTACGAGGGCCTCGGTCTGCAACGGGCCCGGGTCCGCGCGCTGTCGCTGCGGGCCGAGGGCCTGACCCCGGCCGAACGGGCCGTGCGGCAGCTCAGTTTCGACCCCGAGGACGAGAAGGCCCGCCGGCTGGAAGCCGTCACGGACCGGGTCCGCGCGCGCTTCGGTCCGCAGGCCATCGCCCGTGGCTCACTGGCCGCCTGACGGACGATCGGACGACACGCGAGTTTTTACCGACGCGTAACTTCCCTGTGTTGCTACTCACCCGTAATTTAGCGGCAGCAGCGCCCCCTTGTGATCCGGATCACGGGACGAACCCCCACGCCCCATCCCCTTGAGTCGAACGCAAGGAGATCACACGATGCTGCCCTGGAGACGCCTGCTCCGCCCGCTGGCCGTCCTCGCCCTCACCGCCGCCGCACTCGTCGCCCCCACCGGCGCGGCGCAGGCCGCGTCCGCCCCCAGCAGCGGCTGGAACAACTGGTCGTGCAAGCCGTCCGCCGCGCACCCGCGCCCCGTCGTCCTCGTGCACGGCACCTTCGGCAACTCCGTCGACAACTGGCTCGGACTCGCGCCGTACCTCGTGCACCGCGGGTACTGCGTCTACTCCCTCGACTACGGGCAGCTGCCCGGCGTGCCCTTCTTCAACGGGCTCGGCCCCATCGACAAGTCCGCCGGCCAGCTCGACGTCTTCGTCGACAAGGTGCTCGCCTCCACCGGATCCGCCAAGACCGACATCATCGGGCACTCGCAGGGCGGCATGATGCCGCGCTACTACCTGAAGTTCCTCGGCGGCGCCGAGAAGGTCAACGCCCTGGTCGGACTCGCCCCCGACAACCACGGCACCACCCTGCTCGGATTCACCAAGCTCCTCCCGTACTTCCCCGGGGCCGAGGACCTGATCAGCACCGCGACCCCGGGCCTCGCCGACCAGATCGCCGGATCCCCCTTCCAGCAGAAGCTGAACGCCGGCGGGGACACCGTGCCGGGGGTGAAGTACACGGTGATCGCCACCAAGTACGACGAGGTGGTCACGCCGTACCGGAGCGCGTTCCTGGACGGGCCGAACGTACGGAACGTCGTGCTCCAGGACCTGTGCGTGCTGGACCTCTCGGAGCACGTCACCATCGGACTCACCGACCGGATCGCCTGGCACGAGGCGCTCAACGCCCTGGACCCGGCGCACGCCGAACGGACCACCTGCGCCTCCGTCTTCGACTGACGGCCGGCGGCGCAGGCGGTCCGAACCGGTGACCTAGCGGCCGTGGCGGCCGGCGGTCGTCGCGCGGCGGCGGGCCAGTCCGAACAGCACGGCCGCGCCGGCGGCGAGGGCGCCGGCCCCGGCGATCGCGATCGCCGGGGTGGCGCCGTTGCCGCCCGTCTCCGCGAGGTTGCGGCCCGCCGTGGACTGCGAGGGGGCCGGGAGGGCGGCGGCGGTGCTGCCGTTCGTCTTCGGGTCGTTGTCGCCGTGGCCGTTGTGCTCCACCGTGGACTTGTCCGCGCCCTCGGCGATCTGCTGGTCCGTCGGGGCCGAGGGCTGGTCGGACGGCTGGTCGGACGGCTTGGACCCGGTGCCGGTGCCGGGCTTGGCACTCGGCGACGCCGCCGTGCTGGGCTTGGTGCTCGGCGTGGTGCCGTTGCCGCCATTGCCGCCGCCCCCGCCGCCGTTGTCCTTGCCGAAGACCACGTCCGAGCAGGTGTAGAAGGCCTCCGGGCTGTCCGAGCGCTGCCAGATGCTGTAGATCAGGTGGCGGCCGGACTTGTTCGGGACGGTCCCCGAGAAGACGTAGTCGCCGTTCTGCATGCCGGGGTCCGTGGCCTTCGCGAACGGCGCGGGCTCCAGGTCGGACCACTTCAGCGGCTTTGTCGGGTCGTACCCGTCCTTCGTCACGTACAGCTCGAAGGAACCCTTGTGCGGGGCCGTGCCCTTGTAGCGGAAGGTGTGCGCACCGGCGGTCATAGGGCTGGCCGGCCAGTCGGCCCGGGCCAGGTCCAGCCCCTGGTACTTGTCGTTGCCGGCGGAGCACAGCTGGCCGTTCGGGATCAACGCCCGGTGGTTCCCGGCCGCGTTGGCGATGTTCACGGCGTTCCAGTCGTAGAACGCCTGCGCCCCGCTGGACGCCACGGCCGCCTTGCAGGCCGCGGACTTCGGCGACTCCGGGCCCTCCGCGTAGCACGCCGCCACCCGGCTGACCGGGTCCGTCATCGAGCCGTGCGCGACCGCGGGAGCGGCGGCGTAGGCGGCCAGCGCCAGCGGGGCGAAACCTGCGGAGGCGATACGGGTCAGCGTCACGGTACGGCGGCGTGCGGGCATGGGTGGATCTCCTTCGGGCACAAGGCAGGGGCGCGCCAGCGGAATCGGAATCGGGCCCGGCGGCGCCGCCCCCCGGCGGCGCCACGTGCGGGCCCTTCCTGTCCTGGCCCGGCCAAGCTAGCCCCCCGCACCACGCCTTTCGCCTGCTCCGCCCCCCAGGAGCGGATCCTTAGGGTCCTCTTAAGGCAGGGACAAGAGCGGCCTCAGGAACCGGCGCTGCGGAACCCCGCACCCGGGGATTCCGGCTCCCCGCGTGCCACCGCTGACGGTCAGGCGTCGGGGCGCTTCCACACCTCGGGGCCGCCGCCCTCCCACGTGACCGGCCCGTCCTCGCTCAGGTCCACGTCCTCCAGGCCGGCCCGGCGCAGGAACTCGGCAACATCTCGGGGGGTGTGCGCGCGCCCGAGGTCCGCGTCCACGCCGAGCGCGTGCACCGTGACCTTCCGGCCCCCCTGCGGTGACACCGGATGCACGATGATCTCCGTCTGATCCGACATGCCCCCAGCCTGCCGCCCCCGCGCCGGTCCAGCACCCCGAGCGCACCGTCCGGATGCAAGCCGGCTCGCGCCCAGATGTGTCCACGACGTCCAGGCACCGGCGTCGACCGGCGGGCTCGGCGCCAATGCCCTGCCGCAGAGTCCTGACCTCGGGGTGGGTTGGCGCCCGGGTGCGGGGGCTACGCTCCGGGGATGAGGCGAGCAGAGGTTCTCAAACGAGTCATCGGCATCCTCACGGAGGCCCAGGAGATCCGCCGGGCGGCGGAAGCAGGCGAGGACGACGACGGCCCGGAAACGGATACCCGCGTGGTCACCAACCTGCTGAACGAGATGCTGCCCTCGATCAGCGTGCCGGCCGACGCGTCCCCCGAGCAGGTGGCCCGCCTGGTCGCGCAGGCGCTCGGACCCGCCCTGCAGACCATGGTCGCCGGGTTCAGCCTGGCCTTCACGAGCCTCGCCATCGAGCACGACAGCGGTCAGACGGACGTTTCCGCGATCGAGGTCCTGCAGAGGCTCGCCCTCGAGGTGGAGGCCGGGTTCTTCGACGAGGACGCCTAGCCGGCCCGGCGGCACGCCCCTGCCGCGCCCGGCCGCCCTACGGGAGGAGGGCGCGCAGGCCGGCCGTCGAGCGGGCCTGGTCGTCCAGGGCGTCGAGGGCCCGGACGGCCTGGGCGGCCGCCTCCGGGTCGCTCGTGGCGAGCCCGCTCTCGGCGAACTCGTCCTCGTCCAGCCGCAGGACGGACGTCCCGTCCGCCGAGACCCACAGGTCGAGGTCCAGGTCCTCCACGAGGATCTCCCCGGCCCGCACCAGGGCCGGGCGGGTCACGTCGCAGTACCAGCCCTTGAGGACGCCGTCGCCGGTCCACACCTCCTTGACCGCGTACCAGCGCGTGCGCCAGAAGTGCTCGACGAACACGTCGCCCGGCTCGAAGCGGACGAAGCCGAAGTCCCGTACGCCCTCGGCCGCCCAGGGGGCGCGTACGGAGATCCGGTCGCCGTCGTCGGCGACCCGCGCCGCCGGATAGCGGATCTTGGTCCGTCCAGCCTTGGTCAGGACGACGGTCAGCTGCTCGGTCACGCTGTCTCCAGTTCCTTCGTCGGTTCCTTCGTCGCGGATCGACGCGGCGCTCGTGCGGCAGACGCTACGGGCGCTTTCGCGCCGGGCGCCTCCCAATTAACCGGCGATGGGGGACAATCACCCGCGTGACCTCGACAAACCTGAAGATCACCCTCGACGGCTCGGCCGGGTCGGCCGCCCCGTACGAACAGCTGCGCGCGCAGATCGCGGACCGGGCCCGGTCCGGGAAGCTGCCGGCGGGCTTCAAACTGCCGACGGTACGCGGGCTGGCGGAGGAGCTCGGGCTGGCCGCGAACACCGTGGCGAAGGCGTACCGGGCGCTGGAGGCGGACGGGGTCATCGAGACGCGCGGCCGGAACGGGACCTTCGTCGCGGCGGCGGGCGAGGGGGCCTCCCGCGAGGCCGCGTCCGCCGCGCAGGCCTATGCGGAGCGTGCCCATCGGCTGGGCCTCACCCAGGCCGAGGCGGTCGCGGCCGCCACCGAAGCCCTCCGGGCCCGGTACGCCGCCGCCCGCTGACCGCCGGGGCTCCGCCCCGGACCCCGTACGGCGCTCCGCGCCCGCGCCTCAAACGCCGGCGGGGCTGGGACACCGGCTACAGGTACAGCCCCGCCTCCGAGCTGTGCGGCTGCGGCGGCAGGATCGCCGCCGGGCCCGAGCCGCGCCGCAGGGCGAAGAGTTCCGCCAGGCTGGCGCCCTCGCGGGAGACGCCCTCGTCCGTGCCCAGCCAGTCCACCGCCTCCCGGTGGGTCAGCCGGCCGACCTCGATGCGGGCCAGGCAGCGCCCCGGGCGGACCACCGCCGGGTGGAGCCGTTCCAGGTCCTCGTTGGTCGTCACGCCGACCAGTACGTTGCGGCCCTGCCCCAGCAGCCCGTCCGTCAGGTTCAGCAGCCGTGACAGCGCCTGCCCCGCGGTGTGCCGCGCCTCGCCGCGGATCAGCTCGTCGCAGTCCTCCAGCAGAAGCAGCCGCCAGCGGCCCTTCGACGTGCCCTCGTCCTCGCCGATCGCGATGTCCATCAGGTAGCCCACGTCGTTGAACAGCCGCTCAGGGTCCAGTACGCAGTCCACCTGGCACCAGTCCCGCCAGGACCGGGCCAGCGTGCGCAGGGCGGAGGTCTTGCCCGTGCCCGGCGGGCCGTGCAGCAGGAGCAGTCGGCCCGCGATGTCGTCCGGGGTCACCTTCATCAGCCGGTCCATCGCCCCGGCCACCGGCGCGGTGTAGTTCGGCCGCACCTCCGCCCAGGTCCCGGCCGCGATCTGGCGGGTCGTCCGGTACGGTCCGCGGCGCGGGGAGACGTACCAGAAGCCCATCGTGACGTTCTCCGGCTGCGGTTCGGGTTCGTCCTGCACGCCTTCAGTGGCCTCGCCGAGCACCTTTTCCGCGAGTTCGTCGCTGACCGCCGTCACGGTCACGTCCGCGCCGCGGCTCCAGCGGGAGACGAGCACGGTCCAGCCCTCGCCCTCGGCGAGGATGGCGCTGCGGTCGCTGTCGCGCGCCGAGCGCAACACCGTGGCCTCCGGCGGCAGGAGGGTCGCCTCCGCCTTGACCCGCTCGATCGACACGCTGTGCGAGTACGGCTGCTCACCGGAGGCGAACCGGCCGAGGAACAGCGCATCGACGACGTCCGACGGCGAGTCGCTGTCGTCGACGTTGAGCCGGATCGGCAGCGCGTCATGCGGGTTGGCTGGCATGGCGCCCATGATCCGGCACACCGTGCCCTCGTGCACCCGTGTTTCGCCGGATCGGGTGCCCAAGTTCCCTCTTCAAACGCATTCGGAGTGAAGATTCGGGCCGCGATCTGCCCCGAACATTCTTGGCATGGACACTTCCAGCCAGCCTCGGCTGCTTGTACCACGGACTCAGGAGTAACCCCCACAAGGAGCCGCACACATGAGCATGAGACTGTCGCGCTTCGCCGCCCTCACCTCCTCCGTGTTACTCGCCGCGGGCGCCGCCCTCTTCGGCGCCTCCCAAGCCACCGCCGCCGCCGACTTCGGTTACGTCGCCCTGGGCGACTCGTACTCCTCCGGCGTCGGCGCCGGAAGCTACGACAGCGCGAGCGGCAACTGCAAGCGCACCCCCCGCGCCTACCCGGCCCTCTGGGCCGCCGCCCATTCCCCCCAGACCTTCTCCTTCACCGCCTGCTCGGGCGCTCGTACGGGCGACGTCCTCGCCAACCAGCTCGCCCCGCTCAACTCCGGCACCGACCTGGTCAGCATCACCATCGGCGGCAACGACGCCGGATTCTCCGACGTCATGACGACCTGTGTGCTCCAGTCCGAATCCACCTGCGTGAGCCGCGTGAACCAGGCCAAGGCCTACGTGGACTCCACCCTCCCCGGCCAGCTCGACCAGGTCTACAACGCCATCGACAGCCGCTCGCCCGCCGCCCGTGTCGTCGTCCTCGGCTATCCCCGCTTCTACAAGCTGAACGGCACCTGCACCACCGGCCTGACCGAGGGGGAACGCGCCGCCATCAACGGCGCCGCCGACCACCTCAACGCCGCCATCGCCAAACGCGCCGCCGACCACGGCTTCACCTTCGCCTCGGTCGCCGGAGCCTTCGCAGGCCACGAGATCTGCTCCGGCAACGCGTGGCTGCACAGCGTCAACTGGCTGAACATCGGCGAGTCGTACCACCCGACCGCCGCCGGACAGTCCGGCGGCTACCTGCCCGTCTTCACCAACGCGGCCTGATCCGCCCGGCCGGCCGCGGGGCTCGCCGCCGCGCTCGCCGTCGGCGAGGGCGGTGACGCGCTCGTCGCGGGGGAGGAGGGCCCGGCCGTAGGGCTCGCCTTCCTGCACGTCACGGAGGTGGCCACCCACGAGGTGGTCACCTCCGCCGGCCCCCGCACCTCCAGCCGGACCGCGTCCTCGAAGGTCGCGTCCGGGACGTGCGTGAGTTCGAAGTGCTCCAGCTGCCGGCTCCGCGGCCCGCCCGCCTCGTACGTGACGGACTGCCAGCCGGGGCCGGAGGTCCGCCCGCTGCGCGTGGCCCAGCGGTACTCCAGCGCCACCGGGATCCGCTCCACCTCGACGGTGGCGGTGAAGGCGGGCGCGTGGTCCTCGGGCGGCGGACAGCTGCCCGTGTAGGTGGAGCGCACCGCGACGACGTACACCGAGAGGTGCTGTCCCGCGGTGGCCGAGGCGGAAGCCGAGGCCGAGGCCGGCGGCGAGGCGGACGGAGCGGCCGAGGGGCTCGTGGTGACGCTCTGGGCGGTGGTCGCCGCGCCCGTCGGAGCGCCCCCGCCGCCGCGGCCGTCCGAGTCCCCGCGGTCTCTCAGCAGCAACCACCCCAGTGCGACCAGGGCGAGCGCCAGGACCGCGATCCCGGCGGCCAGCACCAGCCCGGCCCGGCCCTCGCGCTCCTCCGGCCCGGGCCCCGGTCCCGGTCCGGGCATCGGCGGCGCGGGCTGCCCGTACGGTCCCGCCGGCGCGCCGTGCATGCCGTACGCCCCCTGGCCCGCCCGTACCCCGCCGCCCCGCGGCTCGTGCCCGGGGTGCGCGACGGCCGTCGGCGAGTCCGGGCCCGACACCGGCCCGCCGGAGGCCCGTACGGCACCGCCCGCGCCCACCACCCGCAGCATCCGGGCCGCCTCCGCCGCGGGCAGCCGCTCGGCCGGGTCCTTGCGCAGCAGCCCCTCCAGCACGGGCTCCAGCGGCCCGGCCCGGCGCGGCGGCGGCAACTCCGCGTCCACCACGGCCCGCAGCGTGTCCAGCGGGGTGGCCTGCCGGAACGGCGTGACCCCCTCGACGGCCGCGTAGAGCATGACCCCGAGCGACCACAGGTCCGACCCGGGTCCGGGTTCGCGTCCCAACGCCCGCTCGGGCGCGAGGAATTCGGGGGAACCGACGACCTCGCCCGTCATGGTGATCGCGGAGGAGCCCTCCAGGCTCGCGATCCCGAAGTCGCTGAGGACCACCCGGCCGTCATTGGCGATCAGCACGTTGCCCGGTTTCACGTCCCGGTGCAGCACCCCCGCGTCGTGCGCGGAGCGCAGCGCGGCCAGCACCTGTTCCCCGATGTGCGCGGCGCGCTGCGGGCTCATCGGCCCCTCGGCCTCCAGTGCGTCGGCCAGCGACAGCCCGCGCACGAGCTCCATCACGATCCAGGGCCGCCCGTCCTCGGACGCCACGTCGTAGACGGTGACGACCCCGCGGTGCGAGACCCGGGCCGCGGCCCAGGCCTCCCGCTCCAGCCGCCGGTACATGCGCTGCAGTTCGGCGGGGTCCAGTCCGGCGGGCGCCCGCACCTCCTTGACGGCCACGTCGCGGGCCAGCACCTCGTCCCGGGCCCGCCACACGATGCCCATCCCGCCGCGGCCGATCGGTTCCAGCAGCCGGTAGCGCCCCGACACGAGGCGATCGGAGTTCGTTTCCTCACTCACACGGGCCCCCCGAGTGCGTCACCGTGCGCCCGCGCGTCATCGGGCGATCACTCCAAGTTAGCGCAGTGCGGGCCAAGTGGCCCCGGTCGTGACGGGACTGGCGGCGCGACCTTCCGCAGCGTCACCTCTGTGCGGAGAGTAACGGTCGACTCCGCTGAGTAATCGTCAACTACCCGTCCCCATAGGGGTAATTCACACCACCGGGATACCCGGGGGCGACGCGGGGGCGATAGGGTTAACCTGCCCGGGCCGGGTGCCCTCGTACGGGTGGGGAGAGAACATGGAACAGATAGCTATGCGCAGCAGGCCGCCTCGCGTGCCTGCCATCACCTGCGGCAGCGGCGCGAGCAGTTCGCGCCTCGACCGCCATCTCGCCGTGCTGGGCGGACCCGCCGTCCCGCACCGGGAGACAGCGGAGGCGACGCTGCTGATGCGCGAGCTCACCTCCCGCGACCACACGCACCGTCTGCGGAGCCGGAGCGCGCGCGTCTCGCTCTTCGCGCCGCTGCGCCGTCTGCGTCGCACGCTCTTCGGCAGCCGCCGTTCGTAACCGTCCCCGCACCGCGGCCGCTCGCCCTCGGGCCTGCGGCCTCCCGGCCCTACCCGATCACACCGTCCCGGCGCAGTTCCGAGATCTGCGCGTCCGCCATCCCCAGGGCGCGCAGCAGGGCTTCGGTGTGTTCGCCCAGCGCGGGCACCGCACCCATGTGCGGTGCCGCGCCGCCCGGCAGCCCGATCGGCGGCAGCAGGGCCCGCAGCGGACCGGCCGGTGACCCCACCTCCCGCCAGCGGTCCCGGGCCGCCAGCTGCGGATGCCCGGCCAGTTGTGCCACCGAGTTCAGTCGCGCGCAGGCGATCCCCGCCGCTTCCAGCCGGCCGATCGCCTCGTCCGCGCCCAGTAGGCCCAGTGCCTCCGCCACGACCGCGTCGGTCTTCTCCCGGTTCGAGGTGCGTGCCGTGTTGGTCGCGTACGCCGGATCCTGCGCCAACTCGGGCCGCTCCAAAACGTGTTGGGCGAGCCGGCGCCACTCGCGGTCGTTCTGTACCGACAGCAGCACCCGGTCCCCGTCGGCCGTCGGGTAGGCGTCGTAGGGTGCGATCACCGCGTGCGCGAGCCCGGTGCGCACGGGCTGCTCCCCGCCGTGCATCGTGTGGTGCAGCGGATGCCCCATCCACTCGGCCAGCGCGTCCAGCATGGACACCTCCACCCTGCCGCCGCGCCCGGTGACCCCGCGCCGCAGCAGGGCGGCGAGGACCCCCGAGAAGGCGTACATGGCCGCCGCGATGTCCGCCGCCGGGATCCCCGCCTTGACGGGCTGCTCCGGGGTTCCGGTCACCGAGACCAGTCCCGCCTCGCACTGCACGAGCATGTCGTAGGCGCGCTTGTGGGCGTACGGGCCCTCGGGGCCGTAGCCGGAGACGTCCACGGCGACCAGCCGCGGGTAACGCGCGCACAGCGCGGCCGAGTCGAGGCCGAGCCGGGCGGCGGCGCCCTGCGCGAGGTTCTGCACGAACACGTCGGCACCGGCCAGCAGGCCGTGCAGGACGTCCCGGCCGCGCGGGTCCTTCAGGTCGAGCGCGATCGACTCCTTGCCCCGGTTGGCCCAGACGAAGTGCGAGGCGAGACCGTGCGCGGCGGTGTCGTACGCACGGGCGAAGTCGCCGCCGTCGGGACGCTCGACCTTGATCACCCGGGCGCCCAGATCGGCGAGCTGGCGGGTGGCGAAGGGGGCCGAGACGGCCTGTTCGACGGCGACGACGGTGATGCCGTCCAGCGGGAGCGGTTCAGGGGCCCGTTCGGGAGCCGTTTCGGTAGCCATGGGCCCTGCCTACCCGGTCCCGACGGCCACTGTCACCAGGCGGGGCGGTGACATGCGTCATCCGCGCGCCGCCTCCCCGCGGGCGAACCTGCGCGTGGCCAGCGGCACGAACAGCGCGAGGAGCAGCACCGACCACAGCAGGG
This sequence comes from Streptomyces sp. NPDC048424, assembly GCF_040651555.1. Lineage (NCBI taxonomy): Bacteria > Bacillati > Actinomycetota > Actinomycetes > Kitasatosporales > Streptomycetaceae > Streptomyces > Streptomyces sp. NPDC048424. Next base: position 88,744 of record NZ_JBEZKE010000029.1, read on the forward strand.
CCCCGCCCACGGGATGCGCCGCCGGCCAGGCCGCGCCCGCTCCCGTATCGGCCCCGGCGTTCCCGCACAGCTCGCGCACGGCGGTGGCGACGGCGCTGATCGGGTTCCACTCGGCGACCGCGCGCAGCCACCCGGGCAGCCCGGCGGTCGGCAGGTACGCGCTGGACAGCATCGGCAGGATGAAGGTGGCGCTGCCGAGCTGGCCCGCCGCCTCCTCGCTCCTGCTCAGCAGGCCGAGGTACGTGCCCACCCACGCGGTGGCGAAGCGGAACAGGAGCAGCACGCCCAGGGCGCCCAGCGCGCCGGGCAGGCCGTTCTCGATGCGCCAGCCCATGGCCAGCCCCACCAGCATCAGCGGCACCATCGACACGCCCGTGGTGAGCAGATCGGCGGCCGTCTGTCCGAGCGGGACGGCGGTGCGGCTCATCGGCAGGGTGCGGAAGCGGTCCATCACGCCGCGGTGGGCGTCCTGCGCCGCCGTGAACATGCCGGTCATCAGGCCGTTCGCGGCGGTGGCGGCGAGCAGCCCGGGCACCAGGAACTCCCGGTACTCGGCGCCCGGCATGGCGAGGGCGCTGCCGAAGACGTAGCCGAAGAACAACAGCATGGTGATCGGCATCGTCTGGGTGAGGACCAGCAGCGCGGGGGCGTGCCGGGCCTTCTGGAGCTGGCGGGTGAAGACGGCTCCGCCGTCGGACAGCAGGGTGCTCATGCGGCGTACTCCTGGTCGGCGGGACGGGCCTGGGTGAGGCGCAGGAACACCTCGTCGAGGGTGGGCGGGCGCAGGCCGGCATCGGTGACCGGGACGCCGGCGGTGTCGAGTTCCCGGATGATCCGGGGCAGGGTGAGCCCGCTGTCGAGGACGGTCGCGCCGACGGTCAGCCGCTCCTCGTCGAGCACGGGCCGGCCCCCGGTGAGCTGGTCGAGGACGCACGCGGCGCCGGGCAGCGCCGCGCGGTCGGTGACCGTGACCTCCGCGTAGGCGCCGATGCGGGCCTTGAGTCGGGCGGGGGTGCCGGTGGCGGCCACCCGGCCGCGGTCGACGACCACGATGTCGTCGGCGAGCCGGTCGGCCTCCTCCAGGTACTGGGTGGTGAGCAGCACGGTGGTGCCCTCCCGCGCGAGGTCGCGCACCGCGCTCCAGATCTGCTCGCGGGCCGCCGGGTCCAGGCCGGTGGTGGGCTCGTCGAGGAACAGCACCCGGGGGCGGGTGACCAGCCCGGCGGCCAGGTCCAGGCGCCGCTTCATGCCGCCGGACCAGGTGCCGGACACCCGGTCGGCGGCCTCGGTGAGCCCGAACCGCTCCAGCAGTTCGTCGGCGCGGGCCCGGCCCGCGGAGCCGCGCAGTCCGGCGAGCCGGGCGAAGAGCCGGAGGTTCTCGCGGCCCGTCAGGTCCCCGTCGACGGAGGCGTACTGGCCGGTGACGCCGATCGCGCGGCGGACGGCCGCGGCCTCGCGGGTGACGTCGTGGCCGGCGACGAGGGCGCGGCCGGCGCTGGGCGCCGTGAGGGTGGTGAGGATCCGGACGGCGGTGGTCTTGCCCGCGCCGTTGGGGCCGAGGAGACCGCAGACCGTGCCCTCGGGAACGGAGAGGTCGAGGCCGCGCAGGGCGTGGACCTCCCCGTAGCTCTTCTCCAGACCCTCACTAAGTACAGCGTACGTAGTAGTCATGTGCGACACCGTACCGCACTACGTACGGCGTACGTAACTAAGATGGGGGCGAGACGACGAGGTGATCTGAGCGATGACAGCCGGCGGGCGACCCGCTGAACCCGAAGTGATCTGGTCCCGGCCCCAGCGGGCCGGCCGCGGCCCGAGGCCCGCGCACAGCCGCGAGTCCATCGCGGCCGAGGCGGTGCGCGTCGCCGACGCGGAGGGGATCGAGGCCGTCTCGATGCGGCGCGTGGCCGCCGGGATCGGTGCGGGGACGATGTCCCTCTACAACTACGTGCCGCGCAAGGAGGACCTGTACGAGCTGATGGTCGACGCGGTCAGCGGGGAGTACGAGTTCACCCCGCCGACCGGCGACTGGCGGGCCGACCAGCTGGCGCTGGCCCGGCAGACGCGCGCGCTGATGCACCGCCACCCCTGGCTGCCCCGCCTGCTGAGCCCCGTGTACGGCTTCGGCCCGAACGCCCTGAGCTACCTGGAGCACAGCCTGGACTGCCTGGCGCCGCTGGACGTGCCGGACGCCGAGAAGCTGGAGCTCGTCGCCGCGATCAACGGCACCGTCGCGACGTACGTGGCGGGCGAGCTGGCGATGGCCGAGCGGGCCCGGACCCTGCCGTGGACCGAGGCGGAGGAGCAGGGCGTACGGACGGCGTGGCTCGGCTCGCGGCTGGCCACGGGGGAGTACCCGCGGCTTGCGGCGGCCCTCACGGGCGGCGGCCCGGTCCCGGGCGCGGGTCTGGACATGGACGCGGTGTTCGACCGCTCGGTGTCGCGGCTGCTGGGGGCCTGGGGTACGTAGGGGCGCGGGGGTGCGGGTCCCTCGGTTCCGCGGGCGGGCCCGCCGCCGCGCCCCCGTGCTGCCGCGCCCCCGTGCTGCCGCGCGCCCCCGCGCGAAGCTTCAGAGCAGCGCGAACTGCCCGCCCGGGCCCTCCTCGTGGTGGTCCAGCACCGAGGCCGGCCGCCGGGCCCAGCCCGGCGGCGGCAGCACCCCCGCCGCGCGCAGCCCCTCGGCCGACAGGCCCGGCCCCGGCTCGAACGCGGCCCGCTCCGGCGCCAGGTCGGCCAGCAGCGCCAGGGTCGTCACCAGGGCGAGCAGCTCCGAGGTCCAGCTCTGCGGCCACTCGGCGGGCCCCAGCGCCTCCAGCCCCTCGGCATCCGGGCCGCGGTGCGCGGTGCGCGCGGCGAACCAGGCCTCCAGCACCCGCACGCCCTGCACCTCGTACTCCCAGGCCCCGGCCGGCACGGGGGAGACCGTCCCGCTCCCGAGGCTCAGCGTCTCGCTCCCGGCGTCGTACGCGAGCCCGTGCGGCCACGCCCCGACCGCCGAGCGGACGTACGGGCGCCGGCCGCCCGGCAGCCGCGGCGGCTCACCTCCGCGCGCCCCGCGCAACTGGACGGTGAGCAGCCGGTGCCCCAGTTCCAGCCCGGCCCGCCAGCGCGCGGGATCGGCGGCGAGCGGGACCTCGTAGCCGCGCGGCCCCGGCCTGCCGGCGGCGAGGACCCAGCACAGGAAGTCCTCGGGGGTGGCCCAGCCGCCGTAGCGCTCGCCCAGCAGGGCCGGCAGGCCGGGGGCGAGGTTGGGCTCGGCGCCGCCGGGGCGCCGGTGCAGCGGGCGGATCCGGCCGAGCCGGCCGGCCGGGAGGTGCGCGGTGACCAGCGGGAGTGGGCCCGGGGCCTCGACGAGGAACACCTGGTGCTCGTCCCGGACCCGCCAGAGCTCCGGACGGGCCGTGTCGATCAGCCGCTGGTCGGGCAGGAGCCACTGCTCGTCGAAGGGCTCGCGGAGCACCCGTACGGGGTCGGGGCAGGGGCCGGGCGCGTCGGTGAAACGGGCCGTGGCCGCCGAGCGCTGGCCCGGCAGCGCGGCCGCCCCGGCGGCGGGCGTACGGACCCGGCTCGGGCGGAACAGCCGCTCCCGCTCGGTCCCTTCGGAGCCGGTCAGGAGGGCCCAGCGGGCGCGCAGGGCCGCCGGATCGGGTGCGGCCACCCAGTCCCGTCCCAGGCGCAGGCCGCCCACGGCCCAGGGCATCAGATCGTCCAGCAGTGGTACGTCTTCGCTCACGCCGCCGATGGTAGCGACGGGATCCGATGGCCGGGCTGCGTCCAGGCCGAAGCGCTACGCTCCTTATGTACGCATACGTACGGGTATCGACCGAGCAGGCTGAGGAGACGGTCATGAGCCAGTACGACGAATACACCACCCCGTCGCAGGCCGAGGGCGAGCGCCTCGACGAGGACATGGACGAGGCCCACCGCAAGCAGCTGCAGCACCCCCACACGATGCGGACCACGCCGTCGCAGGCGGAGGGCGAGCGCACCAGGGAGGACGACGAGAAGTAGCCGCGCGGACGTTCTGCGGGCCGTCGGCCGTCGGCCGTCGGCCGTCGGGCGCCGGGCTCCGGGCCGTCGGGCGCCGGGCGCCGTACGGGCGCGGCGCCGGCGCGCGGCCGTCAGTGCGCGTCCACCGTCACGGTGAAGGAGAAGCGGTCACCGCGGTAGCGGATCCGCGCCACGTCCACCACCCGGCCGTCCTCGTCGTACGTCACGCCCGTGTAGTGCAGGATCGGGCTGAGCAGCGGGACCTGGAGCAGCTCGGCCGTCTCCGGGTCCGCGAGCCGGGCCTCCACGGTGTCCGTGATGCGGCTGATGCGGACGCCCACCACGTCCCGCAGCACCTTGGTCATCGGCCAGCGCTCCAGATCGGCGAGGTCCACGGCCTCGGCGAACTCCGGCAGGACCGCGTTCTCCGCCCAGTTGGTCGGCTCGCCGCTCTCGCGGTCGTGGCGCAGCCGGCGGTACGTGACCACCTCCGGCGTGGCCGGGAAGTGCTCCAGCAGCTCCCCGGCCACGGGCGTGCGCCCGTGGCCGAGGACCGTCGTGCGATCACCCGACTGCTGGGCCACGATCGCGTCGACCGAGCCCAGCAGCCGGACCGGGGTGCTGCGCAGCGCGCCCGGCTCGATGAAGGTGCCGCGCCGCCGGTGCCTGCTGATCAGCCCCTCGCCCTCCAGCTCCTTGAGCGCCTGCCGCATGGTCAGCACGCTCACCCCGTAGTGCTCGGCGAGCTGCTCCTCGGTGGGCAGGCGCAGCGAGGCGTCCGGAGTGCGCCCGAGTATCGAGGCGCGCAGGGACTGCGACACCTGATACCAGAGCGGCAGCTTCCGGTTCAGTACCAGCGAGTCGGGGGCGAAGGCGGTCACGGGGGTCACGGGTGGATCTCCGAACGGGGCTGGACAGGGGTGACGTGCAGCGCATGCAGGGTATGCAGTGCAGGTCAGGCGCGGAAGTGGCGCTGCAGACCCTGCCACACGTCGTCGTAGCCGCGCTGGAGGTGATCGGCGCCGGCCGCCTGGGCGGTGGCGGTGATCGGCCAGCGGGTCTCGAACATGAAGGCCAGGCCGTCGTCGATCTTCTGCGGCTTCAGCTCGGCGGCGCTCGCCCGGTCGAAGGTCTCCCGGTCCGGGCCGTGCGCGGACATCATGTTGTGGAGCGAGCCGCCGCCGGGGACGAAGCCCTCGGCCTTGGCGTCGTAGGCGCCCTCGATGAGGCCCATGTACTCGCTCATCACGTTGCGGTGGAAGTAGGGCGGGCGGAAGGTGTCCTCGCCGACCAGCCAGCGCGGGGCGAAGACCACGAAGTCCACGCCCGCCAGCCCCGGGGTGTCGGAGGGCGAGGTCAGGACCGTGAAGATCGACGGGTCGGGGTGGTCGTAGCTGATCGAGCCCAGGACGTTGAAGCGGTGCAGGTCGTAGACGTACGGGACGTGGCTGCCGTGCCAGGCGACCACGTCGAGCGGGGAGTGGTCGTAGGTGGCCGACCAGAGGTTGCCGCAGAACTTGTTGATCACCTCGGTCGGGCGCTCCACGTCCTCGTACGCGGCCACCGGGGCCTGGAAGTCGCGTGCGGCGGCGAGGCCGTTGGCCCCGATCGGGCCCAGGTTCGGCAGCTCGAAGGGCTGGCCGTAGTTCTCGCAGACGTAGCCGCGGGCATCGGCGTCCAGCAGCTCGACGCGGAAGCGGACCCCGCGCGGGATGAGGGCCATGTCGCCGGGGCGGGCGGCGAGCAGGCCGAGTTCGGTGCGCAGGAGCAGGCCGCCGCGCTCGGGGACGATCAGCAGCTCGCCGTCGGAGTCGCTGAACACCCGGTCGGTCATGTCGGCGTTGGCGGCGTAGAGGTGGATGGCCATGCCGGCGCGCTGGGCCGCGTCGCCGTTGCCGCCGAGGGTCCACAGGCCCGACAGGAAGTCGGTGCCGGGAGCCGGGTCGGGCAGCGGGTTCCAGCGCAGCCGGTTCGGGTCCGCCGGGGCCTCGGTGAAGGGGGCGGTGCGCAGGGCCCCGTTCTCGATCCGGGTGAAGGGCGGGTGAGCGGCCGAGGGGCGGATCCGGTAGAGCCACGAGCGGCGGTTGTGGGTGCGGGGCTCGGTGAAGGCGCTGCCGCTGAGCTGCTCGGCGTAGAGGCCGAGGGGGGCGCGCTGGGGCGAGTTCCGGCCGAGCGGCAGGGCACCGGGGACGGCCTCCGAGCTGTGCTCGTTGCCGAAGCCGGTGAGGTACTCCAGTGCCTCTGCCGTCTTCCTGGCCTGCTCGCTGCCGGCCTGCTCGCTCATGTGCTGCTCCCGCTCCGTCGAAGGAATCCTATGGTCGACAGTAGGATTCCGCGACCCGTGCGTCAACGGGGTCCCGGGACGGATTCGCGCAGAGGGGGATCCCAAAAGATGAACATTGCTCTACTCTCACGCGCATGTCGTGGACCCGCAGGTTCCCTGCCGTGCCGGCGGCGCTCCTCGCCGCCCTCCTTGCCCTCCTGACCCTCTTCGCCGCCGCGCCCGACGCCCGCGCGCACGAGGAACGCCCGGTCACCCTCCCCGACGGCTCCGGATCCGTACCGGAGTACCGCGACGCGGAGCCCGACCTGGTCGTCTGCAAGACCGACCGGCCCGCCTTCGAGCGCCGGATATCCGCCTTCCCGGAAGAGCTCCGCCGGCGCAACCTCGCCCTGTACGAGCGGTGCGAACAGAGCGGCTACCGCCACCTCCAGGAGGCCGTGGACGCCGTGGACCGGCCCGGGATGAACATCGCGATCCTCCCCGGCCTGTACGAGGAGGAGCCCTCGCTGCCGAAGCCGACGGGGGAGTGCGCCGCACTGAAGGCTCCCGAGTCCTCGCTCGGCTACCAGATCCTGTCGTACGAGCAGCAGGCGCAGTGCCGGCACAACCAGAACCTCGTCGCCATCCTCGGCAAGACGAACCTGCAGATCGAGGGCACCGGTGCGTCACGGCTGGACGTGGTCGTCGACGCGAAGTACCAGAAGCTGAACGCCATCCGCGCCGACAAGTCCAACGGCATCTACTTCCGCAACTTCACCGCCCAGCGCACCACCTTCAACTCGCTGTACGTGCTCGCGGGCGACGGCTTCGTCATCGACGACGTGCTGACCCGCTGGAACGACGAGTACGGCTTCCTGACCTTCGCCAGCGACCACGGGCTCTACAAGAACTGCGAGTCGTACGGCAACGGCGACTCCGGCATCTACCCCGGCAGCGCCTCCAACATCAACGACGGCCGCGGCTACGACGTCCCCCGCTACTCCATCGAGATCACCGGCTGCCGCAGCCACCACAACATGGTCGGCTACTCCGGCACCGCGGGGGACTCGGTCTGGGTGCACGACAACGAGTTCGACCAGAACATGGGCGGCGCCTCGATGGACAGCGCCTTCCCCGGCCACCCCGGACTCCCGCAGAACCACGCCAAGTTCGAGCGGAACCTGATCCACGACAACAACCAGGACTACTACCACCACGTCGCCGACGGCACCTGCGCCAAACCACCGATCGAGCGCGGCTACGAACGCGGCGTCGTCTGCCCGCAGATCTCCATGCCTCCCGGCACCGGCATCATCACCGCGGGCGGCAACTGGAACCTGTACGAGGACAACTGGGTGTACGGGCACCGGCGCGCGGGCTTCTTCCTCAGCGCGGTCCCCGCCTTCATCCGGGGCGAGGAGAAGTGGTCGAAGCAGACGGACACCTCCCACCACAACCGGTACGCCGGGAACGTCATGGGCAAGGACAAGTCCGGCGCCGCCCGCCCCAACGGCATGGACGTGTGGTGGGACGGGCAGGGCCGCGGCAACTGCTGGCAGGACGGCCCCGACGGCTCCACCCCCGGCACGGTCCCCCAGTGCGGTGACCGCCGGGGCGCCGTCTCCGGGGCTTCGGCCCGGCTGGTCGGGGAGCCGGTCAAGCTGGTCCAACTCCTCGTCTGCGCCGACTACAACGTCCAGGCGCGCAAACTCCCGGCCGGCTGCGACTGGTACGGCGCGCGCGGCCTGGAGCGGGTGGAGACCCAGCTCGCGCTCGCCGTGGCCGCGGTGCTGCTGCTGGTCGGCGGGGTCCTGTGGTGGCGCCGCCTGCGCGGCTCCCGGCTGGGCACGGCGGCCACCCTCCTCGGCCTGGCCGGCCTCGCCCTGGACGTCGCCGGCTCCACCATGCCGATGACCGCCACCTTCGTCCCCGCCCTCGCCCTCCTCCTGCTCGGCCTGTGGTGGACGGGCGTCGGCCTGGCCCTGCGCCCCAACCGCCCCTGGCTGGCCCGCCTGACCCTGTTGCTGGCCGCGCTCACCCTGCTGGACGCCTTCGACAAGGCCGTCCTGATGATCCCCTGGACCCCCCTCAGCCCCGCCTGGGCCCGCGCCCTGGTGGCCCTCGTCTGGATCCTGTGGGCCGTAGTGGCCTCGGGCCCCCCCCCCCCCCCCCCCCCCCCCCCCCCCCCCCCCCCCCCCCCCCCCCCCCCCCCCCCCCCCCCCCCCCCCCCCCGCCCCCCCCCCCCCCCCCCCCCCCCCCCCCCCCCCCCCCCCCCCCCCG
>NZ_JBEZKE010000030.1:0-86236 GCF_040651555.1 Streptomyces sp. NPDC048424
GCGGTCGGGCAGCAACGGCTCGATCCGTGCCCATTGGGCGTCAGTCAACGACACACATCAACCAACGATCAGATGATCCGTAAGAAACGGCCTAGTGGTGGAACCCCGAACGGGGCGCCGTGGTCGGTACGGGCGGGGGTGAGGCCGTGAGGTGCTCCACGGACCGGCGCAGGTCGGCGACGAGCAGGGCGATCTGGTCCCGGGTCACGCCGTGCCGGACGAGGACGCGCTGGATGACCGTGTCCTGTCGGTCGGCGGGCAGCGGGTACGAGGGCACCTGCCAGCCCCTCATGCGCAGTCGTTCGGAGAGGTCGTAGAGGGTGAAGCCGGCCGCTTGCGGGTCGGTGAGCTTGTAGGAGACGGCCGGCAGGCCGCCCTCGCCGTCGTAGAGGAGGGTGAAGGGGCCCATCCCGGCGATCTCGCCGGCCAGGTACTGGGCGGTCTGGGCGCAGGCCTCCTGGACGCGCCGGTAGCCGCCCCGGCCGAGGCGCAGGAAGAGGTAGTACTGGGCGATGATCTCGCCGCCGGGGCGGGAGAAGTTCAGGGCGAAGGTCGGCATGTCGCCGCCCAGGTAGTCCACGTCGAAGACGAGGTCCGCGGGCAGCAGGTCGGCGGTGCGCCAGACGATCCAGCCGACGCCGAGGGGCGTGAGCCCGTACTTGTGGCCGGAGGTGTTCACGGAGGCGACGCGCGGCAGCCGGAAGTCCCACACCACGTCGGGGTGGAGGAAGGGCGCGACGAAGCCGCCGCTGGCGCCGTCCACGTGGATGGGGACGTCCCAGCCGCTCTCGGCCTGGATCCGGTCGAGTTCCGCGGCGATCTCGGCGACGGGCTCGTAGACGCAGGTGTAGGTGACGCCCAGGATGGCGACGACGCCGATGGTGTTCTCGTCGACGTACGCGGCGAGCTGATGGGGCAGCAGGCCGTTGGCGCCGGGCTCCATCGGGACCTGGCGCAGCTCGACGTCGAAGTAGCGGGCGAACTTCTCCCAGCAGACCTGGACCGGGCCGCACACCAGGTTGGGGCGGTCCGTGGGGAGGCCGGCGGCGCGGCGGCGTTCGCGCCAGCGCCATTTGAGGGCGAGGCCGCCGAGCATGGCTGCCTCGCTGGACCCGGTGGTGGAGCAGCCGGTCGCGGTGACGCCGGCGGGGGCGTTCCACAGGTCGGCCAGGATGTTGACGCAGCGGGACTCGATCTCGGCGGTCTGCGGGTACTCGTCCTTGTCGATCATGTTCTTGTCGAGGCAGTCGTTCATCAGGCGGTGGACGCCCTCGTCCGACCAGGTGGTGCAGAAGGTGGCCAGGTTCTGGGCGGCGTTGCCGTCCAGGAGGAGTTCGTTGCGGAGCAGTTCGTAGACGACCTCGGTGGGCGAGTGTTCCTCGGGCATCCGGTACTTGGGGAGGACCTCGCCGCTCAGTGCGGACGCGAACACGTCCGTGTCGGCGTCACGGGAGCGCGCGTCCTTCGTCTCATGAAGAGCCATATCGGGACTATAGGCGACAAAGGCCCTCAATTCGGGATGAGATCAAAGCGACGCGAGGGATGGATGACGCTCTGCTTCCGGCCGACTCTGCGGTGTGACCCTCCACATACCGACCCTGGTAGTCCGAAAAAATTACTGTCCAGTAGACTCAGCCCCGCAGATCTTCCCGTTCGAACCCCAGGAGCCGGTCCGAACGGGAAGATCATCCAACTTGTTCTATGCGCAACATATCCGCCGATGTCCGGATAGCAGCCCGACGTTCCCGCGGTCCTGATACCTCTCTGACCATGAACAAGATCACCCGCCGTCAGGCCTTGGGTACAACCGCCGGTGCACTCACCGTCCTTGGCCTGACCGCTGCCGCCGCGAGCGTCGCCACAAGCGCCGCCGCGACCCCCACCGCGTCCACACCCCCGGGCACGGTCGACGAGGTCTACAAGGGCCGCCGCATCCAGATCACCCCGGGCGAGGGGGGCCACCACGGCGGCCACCACTCCCCCGGCCAGCCCACCGTACGAATAGACGGCCGCGAACTGCACGTGATGCGCAACGCCGACGGAACCTGGATCAGCGTGATCAACCACTACGAGACGTTCTCCGACCCGACCCTGCTCGCCCGCGCCGCCGTGCGCGACCTCCAGGGCGCTGCCCTCGCCCCCTTCGGAGGTGCGGCATGACCGTCCGCAAGAACCAGGCCGCGCTGACCGCCGACGAGAAGCGCGCCTTCACCTCGGCCCTGCTGGAGCTCAAGCGCACCGGCAGCTACGACCGCTTCGTCACCACCCACAACGGCTTCATCATGAGCGACACCGACTCGGGCGACCGGGTCGGCCACCGCTCCCCCTCGTTCCTGCCCTGGCACCGCCGGTTCCTGCTGGAATTCGAGGCGGCGCTGCAGAAAGTGGACGCGAACGTCTCGCTCCCCTACTGGGACTGGACCGTGGACCGCACCTCCCGCTCCTCTCTCTGGGCCCCCGACTTCCTCGGCGGCACCGGACGGGCCCGCGACGGACAGGTGCTCGACGGCCCCTTCGCCTACTCCACGGGCAAGTGGAACGTGAACGTACGGGTGGACGGTCGCGCCTACCTGCGCCGCACGCTCGGCGAGGGCGTCGCCCAGCTGCCGACCAAGGCCGAGGTGGACACCGTGCTCGCCATGCCGGTGTACGACGCGGCCCCCTGGAACAGCTCCTCCAGCGGCTTCCGCAACAACCTGGAGGGCTGGCGCGGCGCCAACCTGCACAACCGGGTGCACGTGTGGGTCGGCGGCCAGATGTCCACCGGGGTCTCCCCGAACGACCCGGTGTTCTGGATGCACCACGCCTTCATCGACAAGCTGTGGGCCGACTGGCAGGCACGCCATCCGCAGTCCACCTACCTGCCGGCGGCGGGCACCGCGAACGTCGTGGACCTCAACGACACGATGCGGCCGTGGAACGACGTGACCCCTGCCGACATGCTGGACCACCGCAAGTTCTACACCTTCGACACCGAACCGGCCGCCGCCAGCCAGCGGTAGTGCAGTTCGGGGCGACCGACCTGGCCGTACCGGGGGGTGCGGTCCGCCCGGCCGGTGTCCACCAGGTGCTCCAGGTAGCGGCGTGCGGTGATCCGGGAGATCCCGGCCGCCTCGGCCGCCCCCGCCGAGGTCAGCCCCTCGGGCGCCGCCCGCAGCAGCGCGGCGACCCGGTCCAGGGTCGGCGCGCTCAGCCCCTTGGGCAGCTCGGCCGGACGGGGTGCTCGCAGGGCGGCCATCGCCCGGTCCACGTCGTCCTGGCCGGCGGCCTCGCCCGCGGTCGCGCGGAACTCGGCGTAGCGCAGGAGCCGTTCGCGCAGGGTGGGGAAGGCGAAGGGCTTCAGCACGTACTGGACCACGCCGAGGGAGACGCTCTCGCGCACCACGGCCAGGTCGCGTGCGGAGGTCACCACGATCACGTCGACGGGATGTCCGGCGGCGCGCAGCCCGCGTGCGTAGCGCAGGCCGTGCCCGTCGGGCAGACCGAGGTCGAGCAGCAGCAGGTCGACGCGGGTCCGCTCCAGGACCCGGGTGGCCTCGGCGAGGGAGTGGACGGCTCCCACGGCGCTGAAGCCGGGCACCCGGCCCACGTAGAGCGCGTGCGCGTCCGCGGCGACCGGGTCGTCCTCGACCACCAGGACGCGTACGTCGCCCGCGCTCACCGCGTACCCCCTGCTGCCGGATCCGCCGCGGCGCCCCGCGGGGGCACGGCCCGATCCGGCTCCGCCCCCTGCGGGGCCGGCAAGCGGACCGTGAACTCCGCGCCGCCGCCCGGGCCCTGCGCGGCGGTCACCGTGCCGCCGTAGCGCTGGGCCACCTGCTGGACCAGGGCGAGACCCAGGCCGCGCCCCTCGCCCTTGCCGGACCAGCCCCGGCGGAACACGTCCACCCCCTCGGGCAGTCCCGGTCCGTTGTCCGCGACCCGCAGCAGCAGCTCGTCCCGCTCCGGCCGCAGCGTCACCGCGATCCGCGCGCCCGGTACGGCGGTCACGGCGTCGACCGCGTTGTCGATGAGGTTGCCCAGCACCGTGACCAGGTCACGGGCCGGCGGCAGCCCGCCCCCGTCGGCCAGGCTGCGGCTGTCCGCGGTGACGACCAGCTCCACGCCCCGCTCGTGCGCCTGCGCGGCCTTGCCCAGCAGGAGCGCCACCAGCACCGGCTCCCCGACCGCGGTGACCACCTCGTCGGTGAGGGCCTGGGCCAGTTCCAGTTCGGCGGTGGCGAAGTCCACCGCCTCGTCCGCACGGCCGAGTTCGATGAGCGAGACCACGGTGTGCAGCCGGTTGGCCGCCTCGTGGGCCTGGGAGCGCAGGGCCTGCGTGAAACCCCGCTCGTGGTCCAGCTCGCCGGTCAGCACCTGCAGTTCCGTGTGGTCCCGCAGGGTGACCACGGTGCCCCGGCGGCCGCCGCCCGCCACCGGCGAGCTGTTGACGACCAGCACCCGGTCCGCGGTCAGGTGCACCTCGTCCACCCGGGGCCGGTCGGCGAGCAGGGCTCCGGTGAGGGGGGCCGGCAGACCGAGGTCGGCGACCCCGGTGCCGGTGATCTCGCCGCCGGGCAGGCCCAGGAGTTCCCGCCCGGCGTCGTTGATCAGGGTGATCCTGCGCTGCCCGTCGAGCATGAGCAGCCCCTCGCGGACCCCGTGCAGGGCCGCCTGGTGGTAGTCGTACATCCGGCTGAGCTCGGCCGCGTTCATGCCATGAGTGTGGCGGCGCAGCCGGGCGTTGACGACGTACGTGCCGACCCCGCCGAGGGCGAGTGCGGCGGCCGCGACCCAGGCGAGGGCGGAGAGCTGCGCGCCGAGCCGGTCGCTGATCGCGCGGACCGTGATCCCGGCGCTCACCAGGCCGACGATCCGGCCGTCGTCCTCCAGCGGGGTGACGACGCGGATGGAGGGGCCGAGGGTGCCCGTATAGGTCTCGCTGAAGGTCTCGCCGCGCAGCGCGGGGGCGGTGTTGCCCATGAAGGGCTCGCCGATCCGGCGCGGGTCGGGGTGGGTCCAGCGCCGCCCGTCGGGGGCCATGATCGTCACGAAGTCCACCCCGGAGTCCGCGCGGACCTTCTGGGCGTAGGGCTGAAGCTCGACCGACGGATCGCTCCCGCGGGCCGCTCCCCGTACGGCCTCGCGTACGGAGGGTGAGTCGGCGACCGCGTGGGCCACGGCGCCGGCCTGCCGCCTGGCGGCCTCCTCGGCCTGGCCCCGGGCGGTGGCGTACGCGTAGACGGCGCAGCCCGCGACGACCAGCGCGACCAGCAGGACCTGCATGGCGAAGAGCTGGCCGGCGAGGCTGCGCGGGGGGCGGGGAAAGCGGAACATGGCGCTCAGTGTGCACCGGGTCGTGAACTCAATGAACGCAAGGGTGACCGGGGTCACAGCCCTGGGCGATGGTCTCCCCGAACGTATTCACCACCGGGAGGCATCGTGGCCGCCAGACGCGACAGAACGCACTATCTCTACATCGCGGTGATCGGCGCGGTGCTGCTCGGCATCGCCGTCGGCTTCGCCGCACCCGGCGTGGCCGTGGAGCTCAAGCCGCTGGGCACCGGCTTCGTCAACCTCATCAAGATGATGATCTCGCCCGTGATCTTCTGCACGATCGTGCTGGGCATCGGGTCCGTCCGCAAGGCCGCCAAGGTGGGCGCCGTGGGCGGTCTCGCCCTCGGCTACTTCATGGTCATGTCCACGGTGGCGCTGGCCATCGGCCTGCTGGTGGGCAACCTGCTGGAGCCGGGCAGCGGGCTGCACCTGACCGAGGCGGCGCGCAGCGCCGGCGAGGCGCAGGCCAAGGCGGGCGGGGCGGAGAGCACGCCGGAGTTCCTGCTCGGGATCATCCCGACCACGCTGGTGTCCGCCTTCACCGGGGGCGAGGTGCTCCAGACGCTGCTGGTGGCGCTGCTGTGCGGGTTCGCGTTGCAGGCCATGGGCGCGGCGGGAGAGCCGGTGCTGCGGGGCATCGGACACATCCAGAAGCTGGTGTTCCGGGTCCTCGCGATGATCATGTGGGCGGCTCCGGTGGGCGCCTTCGGGGCGATCGCGGCGGTGGTCGGGGCCACCGGCATCGACGCGCTGAAGTCCCTCGCCGTCATCATGATCGGCTTCTACACCACCTGTCTGCTCTTCGTGTTCGTGGTCCTGGGCACCCTGCTGCGGGTGTGCACGGGGGTCAGCGTCTTCGCGCTGCTGCGCTATCTGGGCCGGGAGTTCCTGCTGATCCTCTCGACCTCCTCCTCGGAGTCGGCGCTGCCGCGGCTGATCGCGAAGATGGAGCACTTGGGTGTGTCGCGGCCGGTCACCGGGATCACCGTGCCGACCGGGTACTCCTTCAACCTGGACGGGACCGCGATCTATCTGACGATGTCCTCGCTGTTCGTCGCCGAGGCGATGGGCAAGCCGCTCGCCCTGGGCGAGCAGATCTCGCTGCTGCTGTTCATGATCATCGCCTCGAAGGGTGCGGCCGGGGTGACCGGCGCGGGCCTGGCCACCCTCGCCGGCGGACTCCAGTCGCACCGGCCGGAACTGGTCGACGGGGTCGGCCTGATCGTGGGCATCGACCGGTTCATGAGCGAGGCCCGGGCCCTGACCAACTTCGCGGGCAACGCGGTCGCGACGGTGCTCATCGGGACGTGGACGAAGGAGTTCGACCACGCGCGGGCCGCCGAAGTCCTCGGGGGCCGGTTGCCGTTCGACGAGACCACGCTGGTCGACGACGGGCACGGGGCGGAACCGGCCGGTGCGGAGCCCGTCAGGACGCAACCGTCCGCGGCGGAGCCTGTCGGGACGGAACCGGCCGGGCCCGACACCGCTCCGACCGCCATGCCCGCCCCGTCGCACGGCCCCAAGGACGGCGTACCGGTGTAGCCGGTCCGCCCACACGGGCCGGCCGGGCAGGGCTCGCCCCCACGGTGCCCAGCCCGGCCGGCCCGCCACATTCTCCGCACTTGCACCCATAGTCGGTATTCGGCCACCGATAAACGAACCCCGGTGCTGCAAAAGGTACTTCCGTAACCGGCCGCGTGCATGACATCTTGCGTCCACCACTTGTTTCGTACGACCCGGCATGACCACCGGGTCTTCGGAGGACGCATTGATACCCCACATATCCAGCCGACCTCGACGTACCCTCGTGCTGGCCGCCACGCTCGGCGCGGCACTCGCCTTCGGGGCACCCGCCGCGCTCGCCGGCACCGCCCCCGTCTCTCCCTCCGGCTCCCCCGCCTCCGCCCCCGCGGCGGCGGCACCCCGGGCCGCGGCCCCGACTTCCCAGAGTGCGACCTGGGTTGCCGGTACCCGCGCCTACCTCGTGATCACCGCCCCCGGTGACACCACGGCGGTGCGGGGCGCCATCACCGCCAACGGCGGCACGGTGTTCAACAACTACGACGCGATCGGCGTGATCATCGCCCACTCCGCGTCCGGCACCTTCGCCACCACCATGCGCGGTGTGAGCGGCGTCCAGCAGGTCGGCGCCACCCGCACCTCGGACGTCCCCGCGGACGCCTACAACCCGGCGCTGCCCGCCAACCCGGCGCAGTCCACGACGCCTTCGGGCGAGCCGGTCCGCGCGGACATGACCCAGATCAAGGCCGACCAGGCCTGGGCCGTCACCACCGGTTCCGCCTCCGTCAAGGTCGGCATCCTGGACACCGGTGTGGACGACCAGCACCAGGACCTGGCCCCGAACTTCAACGCGGCGGACTCCGCGTCCTGCGCCTACGGCAAGCCGGACACCCGTACGGGCGCCTGGCGGGACGTCGGCACCCACGGCACGCACGTGGCCGGTACGGTCGCCGCCGCCAAGAACGGCAAGGGCGTCATCGGCGTCGCGCCGGGCGTGAAGATCTCCTCGGTGCGCATCGCCGAGCCGACCTCCTCGCTCTTCTTCGCCGAGAACACCGTCTGTGGCTTCATGTGGGCCGGTGACCACGGCTTCAAGGTCACCAACAACAGCTACTACACGGACCCGTGGCAGTTCAACTGCCCGGACAACGCCGACCAGGCCGCCATCATCGAGGGCGTCAAGCGCGCCCAGGAGTACGCCGAGGGCAAGGGCTCGCTGCAGGTCGCGGCGGCCGGCAACTCCAACATCGACCTGGCCAACAAGACGACCGACACCGAGTCCCCGAACGACTCCACCCCGGTCACCCGCACCATCACCAACGCCTGCCTGGACATCCCGACCGAACTCCCGGGCGTGGTCACGGTCTCGGCGATGGGCACCACCGCGAAGGCCTCGTACTCCAACTACGGTCTGAACGTCGTCGACATCACGGCCCCCGGCGGCGACACCACCGGCATCTACAGCACCCAGCCGGGCGGCAAGTACGGCACCATGAGCGGTACGTCGATGGCGTCCCCGCACGTCGCCGGTGTGGCGGCCCTGCTCGCCAGCACCAACCCCGGCATCACCCCGGCGCAGCTGCGCGACAAGCTGGCCACCCAGGCCAACGACGTCGCCTGCCCGTCGGACAGCCGCTGCAAGGGCACCACGGCGAAGAACGGCTTCTTCGGCGAGGGCCAGGTCGACGCCCTCAAGGCGGTCGGCTCCACCCCGCCGCCCGGCAAGTACTTCGAGAACACCGGCGACTTCGCCATCGGTGACAACACCACCGTGGAGAGCCCGATCACCGTCAGCGGGGTGACCGGCAACGCCCCGGCCACCCTCAAGGTGGGCGTGAACATCGTGCACACCTACATCGGTGACCTGAAGGTCGACCTGATCGCCCCCGACGGCACCGTCTACACGGTCCACAACCGGGCCGGCGGCAGCACCGACAACATCAACCAGGTCTTCACCGTCAACGCCTCCTCCGAGGTCGCGAACGGCACCTGGAAGCTGCGGGTCAACGACAACGCCGGCGGCGACACCGGCAAGATCGACTCCTGGAACCTGACCTTCTGAGAAGGCGGTCCTAGGACCTGAGCACATCCGCGAGCCAGTCGAACACGACCTCGCAGTGCTGCTGGGGGGCCATCGGGGAGCAGTGCAACTGCGCCCCGGTGGCCTCCGTCATCTTCACGTAGTCCTTGCGCGAGCGGAGCAGGTCGTACATCTGCCGCGGCTGGCCCGGGTAGAAGGTCTCGAAGTCGTAGTCCAGGACGAGCACCGGTGCCTTGATCCGCGGCACGACCTTGGTGACGTCGAGGCCGATGGCCACCTGGGCCGGCGTCCAGACGTCGGTGAGGACCTTCCCGGCGCGGGCCTGGAGCAGGGCCTGGCGGTCGAAGATCTCGAAGCGCTTCTTGACCGTGAAGGCCAGCTGCGGGGTCAGTTCCGGGACCACGTCCTCGTTCCAGACCCGGTTGGTCTCCTCCTTGTCGGCCGTGACGATGTCGCGCAGCTCCTTGTCGAAGCCGAGCCACGGGCTGACGCAGCCCGGCTGGCAGACGACCGCCGCGAGCCGGTGCTCGAAGGCGGCGGCGCGGGCCACGAGGTTGCCGCCCATGCTGAGGCCGGTGAGCGCGATCCGGGCGCTGTCCACGTCCTTGCGCCGGTCCAGCCAGTCGACGATCGGGCCGACGACCTCCTCCCACTTGGTGGTGAAGGGCATCTCCTCGACGAAGAGCAGCTGCCCCTGCCCGGGGCCGTCGTAGACGAGGGCGTTCCAGCCGCGGTCGAGGGCCGCGGACACCCCGTAGGTCCACATGTCGAGGTTCTGCCCGTCGCTGCCGTTGGTGAGGATGACGGTCGGGCGGGCGGTCTCGGGGCCGTCCGGGCGGAAGAACCAGACCGGCAGGTGCGTGCGGCCGTACGGGACCTTCGCGCGGACGGCGGGCGGGCTGCAGAGCCCGGCGAAGGTGTCCCATGCGGTGCGTCCGGCCCGGTAGACCGCCTCCTCGTCCCCGGGGTGGTCGGTGCCGAGGACGTAGAACAGTGCCTGCGCGTAGTACTGGGCGGCCCGCAGGGAGCGGAAGCGCCGGGTCTGCGAGGGGGCCTCGTGGCCGCTCCGGCCGGCCGCCGGCGGTGCGGCGAGCTTGTCGCCCCAGGAACGGAAGGTGTCGCTGAAGCTCTGCTCCGACAGCCCGGCGGCGTTGATCGCGTTGACGGCGGTCAGCACCTCACCGACCTCGGAGGCCCGCATTCCGGCCGCGCCGAGGGCCAACAGGCCGGCGAAGTTGAAGCCCGGATCGGCGAAGAGCTTCATCGCCCCCGGCGTGGGGTCGGGGGCCGCGGCGGACGGTTCGGCCGAGGCGGACGGCGGGGGTTCGGCGGCCGCCGCCGGGGCGCCGCCGCCCAGGGCGAGGGAGCCCGCACCGACGGCGAGTCCGGTGAGCGCGGCGCGGCGGGACAGCTCGGACGGCTGGTGCGGTGCAGGAGCGGTCATGCACCGGACCGTAGGAGGAGCCCGGGTGCCACCGCAGCCAGCCACACCCTGCACTCATCCGAACGGCCCCCGGACAGGGCCTAGCGCGTCCGCAGCACGCAGTCCCCGCAGAGGCCGCCGCCGGGCACCTGGTAGTACAGGCAGCAGCTGCGCCGTACGAAGGCCACCCCGAGGCCCTCCTCGTGGATGAAGGTGCCGGTCCCCGCCAGGGCTCCGCCCTCGGCGAGCAGGGCGCCCGCCAGCGTCACGGCCGCGCCGCCCGGCACCCGGTCGAGCAGCACCCGCAGCGCGCCGACCAGCCCGGACGCCGCGTTCCCCCGCAGGACCTTCTGCGAGACCCCGAACCGCTCCCGAAGGCCCGCGTCGAGCACGGCCAGGTTCCCGAGGACCGTCTCTCCGAGCGTGTCGGCCGGCCGGTCCGCGGGCTCGGGCAGCCACAGCTCGAGCGAGCCCGCGTCCGGCAGCCGCCACCACACCCGGTCGGCGGCCAGGTCGGGCACCCGCCCGGCCAGTGCCGCGCACCCGAGCCCGAGCGACCACAGCCGGGAGGCGATCCCGAGCTGGGCCGTCGAGGCGGCGACCCGACCGGGGCCGCTGCCGATCCGCCGGCCCACCTCGGCCACGTACGGCCCCAGCCGCTCCCCGTACAGCGCCGTCAGCGGCCGGAAGCCGGGCCCGGGCGGCTGCGTCCCGTACGGGACGGTGAAGAAGGGCCCCACGGCGGCCAGTCGCCGCAGTACGTCGTCCATGACCGCCATGATCTCAGGCCCGGCCGGGGCGACCCGGGGCGGTCGGCTCAGAGCCCGGCGAGGAACTCCAGCAGCGCCCGGTTGAAGGCCTCCGGCTGCTCCACGCCGGGCAGATGACCGGCTCCCTCGATGACGGTGAGCACCGCGTTCGGCAGCAGCGCGTGCAGGGCCTGGGCTTCGGCGACCGGGGTGTAGACGTCGTCCGCCCCGACCAGCACCAGGCAGGGCTCCGCGGTCTCGGCGAGGACGGGCCGGTAGTCGGGGCGCTCGGCCCGGCCGCGCAGGGCGGCGGCCGCGCCCTGTGGGTCGGTCGCGCACATCATGGCGCTCACCCGTGCGGCGGCCTCGGGCATGCCGGTCACGTTGTAGGGCGCCAGCATCTTGTCCATGACCTCCTCGGCGTACGGCCGCATGCCCTCGGCGATCAGCCGTTCGGCCGTCTCGCGGCGCAGCTTCGCGCCCTCGTCCGTCTCCGGTACGGGCGAGGTGTCGGAGAGCACGAGGGCCCGTACCAGACCCGGGTGGCGCAGTCGGAGCTCCATCGCGATCTGACCGCCCATGGACACACCACCGACGACCACCTGTTCGATGCCCAGGCGGGCGAGGAGGGAGGCGAGATCATCGGCGAGATCGGCGAGCAGGGCCTTGCCCCGCACGACCGGGCTTTCCCCGTATCCCCGCAGGTCAGGGGCGATGACACGGTATCCGGCGGCCGTGAGCGCGGCCGTCTGGGGGGCCCACATCGTGCGGTTGAAGGGATGTCCGTGGATCAGGATTACGGCCGCTCCGTCGCGGGGACCCAAGTCCTCGAAAGTCAGCGTCACACCATTGCCAAATTGGGGGTTCATGAGAGGACATTAAGGGGCTACATTGAGCCACTCGCGTTCACCTGACAGCCGGTTGCCTTTCACTCGTGTTTTGCACGGGGGGCGACGTCATGGACGCAGACTGTGCAACCACCCCACCGCCCAGAAGGACCGAAGGCTCCGTGCCCGTACCCGTACACCTCGCGGGCCGCACCGTGCGGCTCGAGCCCCTCGCCCCCCACCACACCGAGGCTCTGGCCGTGGCCGGGGCCGAGGATCGTACGACTTACGCCTTCACCCCCGTACCCCATGGGGTGCAGGCGTCCCACGAGTACATCGACCGTGCCCTCGCCGATCAGGCGGCGGGTCGATCGCTCCCCTTCGCCATCGTCAGAGCCACTGACGGGCGTGTCGTCGGTTCGACCCGGTTCCTGGAACTCGACTACTGGCAGGGGCCACTGGTGTGGCCCGCCGTGCCGGGCGTCCCGTTCGGCGATCCGGCGACGGCGATCCCCGATGCCGCCGAGATCGGCAATACCTGGCTGTCCCCCGCCGCCCAGGGAACCGGCATCAACACCGAGGCGAAGCTGCTCATGCTCCGCCATGCCTTCGAGACCTGGGGTGTGAGGCGCATCTCGCTGCGCGCCGATGCGCGCAACGGCCGGTCGAGAGCCGCGATGGAACGTCTCGGCTTCACCTGCGAGGGGGTCCGACGGGCCCATTCGCGGGGACTGGACGGCGCCGTCCGCAGTACTGCCTTCTACTCGATCCTCGACGAGGAGTGGCCGGCCGTGCGGTCGATCATCGAGCTGAGGCTGTCGGCCGGCGCGCAGCGCAAGCGTCGCCGCAAGACGCTGATCCCGGCCTAGCCGGAACGGACATCGGAACGGACACCGGAACAGACAAACGGAAAAACGGTCCTGCCCCGGCCCCGGCCTGCCACCGGCCGGTCGTGGGGGCGGCCGTTCCCGGGGCCTCGCCGCGGCCTCCTCATCCGAGGAAGGCCGGGGCGAGGGCCGAGTCCATGAGCCTGGCCGGGGCTCCGCTCCCGTCGGCCGGTACCGAGTACAGATCGGCGCCGAAGTCCCCCGGCAGGGCGTAGACGACGGTCCGGTCGTCGGTCCACACCACCTGGTCGTCCACGCTGCGCTCCTCACCGAGCGGGGTTTCCGCGCCGGAGGCCAGGTCCAGCGCGTACAGCCGCCACGGCGCCTCGGCCGGCAGGCCGGGCACCCGCTTCTTGAACACCACCCGGGTCCCGTCGGGTGACAGCGACGGGCACTCGACGTTCTCGCGCAGGGTGGTCACCGTGCGCGCGCCCACGTCCCCGCGGACCAGGTGGGTCCGGCCGCCGGTCGCCAGCGTCGCGTAGAACGTCCGCTCGTCGGCGGCGAAGGTGACACCCCAGAAATTCACGTCGGCGCTGCGGTACGGCTTGCCGTCCTTGAGGATCGTGAAGTCCTCCAGCGAGGCGTCGAGCCTGCCCGTGCGCAGGTCGAGCACCGAGGTCCGCGTCGAGAAATTCGTACCCGCGTACGAGTCCCCGCCGACGAAGACGGTCCAGGCGGCGAGGTGCCCGCCGGGTGAGACCCGGGCGCGGGTGGGGACACCGTTCAGCGGATGCGCCGACACCTCCTGCAGGCGGGCGTCGAGGACCACGGCCCGGTAGCCGTCCTGGACCCCGCTCCGGTCCGCCCGGAGGCAGATCCCGGTGCCGCCGGCCGCGTGGAAGCGCAGGCAGCTCACCCCGGACGCGGTGCGGGCACCCTCGGGCGCGCCGGCCGGGACGGTGGCGAGCTCGTCGCGGTGCGGGCCCCAGGCCATGTTCCGGAACACGATCCGCCGGCCGCCCTCGTCCGGGGCCAGTGAGACCGCGCCCGCCGAGATCCCCGGGCCGCCCGCCCGGGCGTGGTCCTTCTCCTCGGCCCGGGACGACGCCCGCAGGACGGCGACCACGCCCACGGCGGCGAGCAGGAGCACCGCGGTCGCGAACAGCAGCATCCGGCGCTGGAAGGTCATGAAGCGGCTCCGGGCGGGGTGGGGGTCCGGGGGCTGGGCGGGGGCACCATACCCAGCGGCCCCTGCATGAGCCAGGGACGTACGGCGTCGGGTGGGGGAACTCCATGTGCCGTTCCGGCGGCAGGCAATGACCTCCCCCAGGGCACCCCAAGAGAAGTCAAAATGCGGAACCCTGACATGCTTTCGTTCATCCTTCGAACGGAAGGATCCAGCTTCCAGACCACCCCGCCCCTCTGGGGCAGCACCAGCCGGAGAGCCACCGCACATGTCGTACGCACCCGACGGGCAGCAGTACCAGCCGTACCGGCCGCAAGGGCAGAGCCCGCAGCCGCCCTACGGCGACCAGTACGGCCAGCCGTACGGACAGCAGCCGTACGGGGCCGGGGGCGGCCAGCAGCAGCCCCCCGGCCGGCCGCAGCCTCCGTACGGGCAGCAGCCGCAGTACGAGTACGAGCCACAGGACCACCAGGGCTACCAGGAACCGCCCGAGCCCCCGCGCCGCAAGTCCCGGGGCCGGCGCTGGGTGATCGCGGGGGCCACCGTCCTCGCGCTCGCGGGCATAGCCGCGCTCGTGATGAACCACTACGAGATACCCCCCTTCACCGACAAGGGGTCCGCCGTGTCCTTCGGGCAGCCGTCCGCAGGCGGCGGCGGCAAGAAGAACGACGCACCGCAGCAGGCCGCGAACTCCAAGATGCTGATGCCGACGGGTCCGGCCGCCGACTTCAAGAACTCGATGACCCTGCCCGACGGCACCCACGTGGCCGTCACCACGCTGGACGGCAAGAAGTCCGGCTTCAAGGGCAAGGTCTGGGTCTGGGCGCCCAAGGAGTACAACGACCCGAAGTTCGCCAAGAGCGGCTTCCCGGTCATGATCGCCCTCCCGGGCGGCGCCGGTTACCCCAGCAACTACTGGATGGGCACCGACCTCGGTCTGCAGACCAGCATCAGCAAGTGGTACGCCGAGGGGAAGAGCAAGCCCTTCATCCTGGCCATGCCGGTCCTCAACCCGGCGCCGGACGACAAGGGCATCTACTGGGACGGCTCCGACATACCCGGCCAGCCCAAGATGGGCACCTGGCTGACCGAGGACGTCCCGGACCTGATGAAGGCGAACTTCCGCACCGTCAAGTCCCGTGACGGCTGGGCCTTCATGGGCTCGTCCACCGGCGGGTTCGCGGGCCTGAAGGCCGTGCTGAAGCACCCGGACAAGTTCAAGGCCGTGATCGCCTCCGGCCCGGACGTCGTCCCGGACTCCTCCCTGTGGAAGGGCCACGAAAAGGAGAAGGCCGAGAACAACCCGGAGGTGCTGGCGAAGCAGCTCATCGACAGCAAGGGTCCGGACGTGTACCTGGCCTTCCAGGTCGGCGACAGCGAGAACAACAAGAAGACCCTGCCGGACGTGCAGAAGTTCATCGCCACCTACGGCAACAAGGGGCCCATACACACCGAGTTGAGGGTCATCAAGGGCGGCCAGCACAACGCCAAGACCTACGTCCCCAACATGGGTGAGGGACCGGTCCAGTTCATCAGCAAGGTCATGGAAGGGCCCGTCGAGTAACCACCGGCGCCCCCGCACGATCGAGTTCCGGCCCGCCGAACACCTTCGGCGGGCCGTTGCCGTCCCAGGCCGCCCAGCCCGGGTCGCCCGTCACCGCGAACCGCACCCAGGCCGCGTGCATCTCGTCGGCCAGCGCCTGCGGGGCGTCCGGCCCGGCCAGCCAGGAGGCCTCCGGCGCCGAGAGCGTGTCGAACACGAAGCCGATCTCCAGGGCGTGGCAGGCACCGAGCCCCGGGACGCCGGAGGGCCAGCCGAACTCGTACAGGTAGCTCGGGGCCGCCCGCCGCGCCCCGGCGAGCCTGCGCAGCGGGTCGCGCAGCAGCCGGTCGGTGATCAGCTGGCCGGCGAGCTCGGCCGGGCCCGCCCCGGGCAGGGCTGCGCGCAGCGCCCGTACGTCGGCCCGCTCCTTGCCGGCGCGGGCCCGGGCCAGCGCCACGGCGAGCGGGCCCAGCCGGTCCAGCAGTCGCATCCCGCCGGTGGGGGCGAGCCAAAGCCGGTACTCGTCGCTGGTCCATCCGAGGAGCAGGGGCACGTCGCCGGAGACGGCGGAGCCGGTCAGGGCGTCGAGGGGGTCGCCGGGGACGGTGCCGGGATCGGCGACCAGGCCGAAGGCGGGGCCGCCGAGGAGCGGGCCGGAGCGGCGCAGCACGGCCGCCTGGGCGGCGAGCAGGGTGGGCAGGGCGGTGGCCGTGAAGGCCTCGGCGGTGGCGCCCACCTTGAGCAGTGAGGCCATCCGCCGGACCATGGTGCGCACCTTGTCGCGCGGCAGGACCTCGGGGGCTCCGCTCTGCAGGACGGCCCGGGCGAAGAGCCCGGTGGCGCGCGGGGCGGCCAGGAGGGCGCCGATGCTGATGGCTCCGGCGGATTCGCCGAAGACGGTGACGCGGGCGGGGTCCCCGCCGAAGGCCTCGATGTTGTCACGGACCCATTCCAGGGCGGCGATCTGGTCGAGCAGGCCGCGGTTGGCGGGGGCGTCGGGGAAGAGGCCGTAGCCGAGGACGCCGAGGCGGAAGTTGCAGGAGACGAGCACGACCCCGTCGCGGGCGAAGGCCGAGCCGTCGTACACGGGGACGGCCGAGGAGCCGCGGGTGTGCGCCCCGCCGTGGATCCACACCATGACGGGCAGCCGGGCCCCGGGTGCCGGATCGGGGGTCCACACGTTCACGCTCAGGCAGTCGTCCCCGGGGATCTCGGGGTCGGGCAGCAGGGCCGCGAACGTGTCCGGATAGGGCACCTTGGGCGCGGTGGGGCCGAAGGCGGTGGCATCGCGCACGCCGTCCCAGGCGGCAGCGGGCCGGGGCGCCGCGAAGCGCAGGGCGCCGACGGGCGGAGCGGCGTACGGGATGCCCCGGAAGACGGCGGTCCCGTCGGCCCCGGTCCGGCCCTCGACCACGCCGGCCGCGGTCCTGACCCGCGGCCGGCCGCCGACTGCGGCTCCGGCGTCGCCCACTGCGCTCATCCCGTCCTCCTGAACCCTGGTGCTGGGCGCACGGTCGCACAGCCGTCCAACGGGTGACAAGGCGTGACCGTGCCCGGGCCCGCCCAGGTTGGACGGGCATGCGATTCCTGCGTATCCACCACACCACGGTGCCCGTCCTGCTGCTCGCGGGCGCCTCGCTCCTCGGCGGCCCGGCCGTGGCCGCGGCCGGGCCGGAGTTCCAGTACGTCGGCCAGGACGACCAGGTCCACGGGCTGACCGCGCCGAAGGGCTGCGTCGAGGCGGAGGGCGGCGGCGCCCGGGCGGTCACGAACGGGACCCGGGGCACGGCGACCCTCTACCGGGAACCGGGCTGCGCGGGCCGGGTGGTCGGGGTACTGCGGCCCGGCGACGTCAGCCAGGTGCGGCCGTACTTCGCCTCGGTGCGTTTTCCCGTCACCGGGTAGGCCCAGCGGCCGTGACCCCTTGGCCGCCCCTGCGTTGTATGCCATGTCAAATGCCGCAGATTCTGCGGCGCCCCACATCTCACGAGGAGATCTTGATGTCGCGTATCGCGAAGGCATTCGCCATCACCGCTGTCACCGGTAGCGCCGTGGTCGCCGGTGCCGGTCTGGCCGTCGCCGATGCCGGAGCGCACGGTGCGGCGGTCGGCTCCCCCGGTGTCCTGTCGGGCAACCTGCTCCAGGTTCCGGTGCACGTCCCGGTCAACGTCTGCGGCAACACGGTGAACGTGATCGGTCTGCTGAACCCCGCGTTCGGCAACACCTGCGTCAACGCGTCGGGCCACGGCGGCGACCACCACACCGAGGGCGAGGGCTACGGCCACTGATCGTCTGATCGACCGAAGGGCCCCCGCCACACCGGCGGGGGCCCTTTCATGTGCGCAGGAGGGCGGACAGTGCGTCCTCGAGGTCTTCGATCCGGCGGTAGTGGACGGCAGCCATCCCCACCTCGCGGGCCGCGACGACGTTCTCGGAGGTGTCGTCGATGAACAGGCAGCGGTGGGCCGGGGCTCCGACCCGTTCGGCGGCTATGCGGTAGACCCGCGGATCCGGCTTCGCGACACCGATGCGGGAGGTGTTCACCACGACGTCGGCGAGGTCGTGAAGGCCTTGTCGGACAAGGTCCGACTCCAACCGCGTGGTCGCGTTGGAAACCAGGGCCACGGCCACGACTTCGCGGACCCTGGTGAGCAGGGAGACGACCTCTTGGTCGACGCGCGGCACGAGTGCGGACCAGGCCGCGACGATGCTGCGGGCGCGGTCCGTCGATCCACATGCGTCGGCGAGGTCCGCGGCCACCGCGGCACGCCATTCCTCATCGGTGACCTCCCCCGTGATCGCGGGGTGCAGGCGGGGCGGCGCGAAGGCGGCCGCCGCGATCGTGCCCGCGGGAAGTCCGTGGACATGGTCGAGGTCGGCGGGGCCGGGAGCGGGCCAGTGCCTCAGCACGCCGTCGATGTCGCAGAGCACGGCGTCGTAGGGGCGAACCGTCATGATCGGGACTCCTTCACGGTGTTCCACTCGTGGCAGGATCGCCACGGGATGGGTACCGAAGGCATCCTCGCAGGCCGTCCCCCCGGCGTATCACTCGTAGCGGTAAAGGGTCTGGTGGCCGAGGATTTCGCGTGGGGGGATGTTCCACGGGGGCATCGGCTCGTCGAGGGAGATCACGCGGCCCTGCTGGAGGTCGCCGCGGGCGAGGGGGGTCGCGGGGAGGTAGCCGGCGGCGGGGTGCTTCTGCTGCCAGCGGTCCCAGATCAGGTCCACGAAGGCGTGGTGCAGCCAGAAGGCCGGGTCGTTGGGGGCCGTGCCGCCCGTCATGTGGCCGCCGATCCACTGGTGGACCTTGTTGTGGTTGCGCCAGCGCTCGCTCTTGGGGGCGGCCCAGCCCTCCAGCTTGTTGCGGAAGCCGCCCGCGCCGGCGGTGGAGTCCCACGGCGCGCTGTCGTAGACCGGGTCGTCGATCGCCCACTGCAGTTCGGCCGCGGTGGGCAGCGTGATCGGGTTTTGCGGCCGGCCGAGGTTGCGGGTGAGGAAGGCGGACTCCGTGATGCCCACGGTCACGGTCCAGTTGCCCTTGTCGTAGGCGAACGGCCCGGTCATCACCTTGCGGTCGCTCGCCCGGCCGGTGCCGCCGAGGAAGTCGTCGGCCCAGAGGGAGGAGACCGGGCTGGTGTCGGTGGTCCAGTCCCAGTACGGGATGGACACGCCCGCGTCGATCTCCTGCAGCTTCCGCTCGAACTCCAGCAGGTAGAGCCGGTGCCAGGGGAAGAAGGAGGGCGACATGTGCCCGACGCGCAGCTTGCGGTCGCGGTCGGGCACGAAGTACTTGTCGTGGGTGCGCACGAACGTGTCGTAGGTGCCGTTGCGTTTCAGCTCCAGCACCGCCGTCGTGAACCGCTTCTTCTGGGCACTGGTCAGGTTCTTCTGGTTCTGCCGGGTGTGCAACGCGGGGCTCCTCCCGTTCCCGTGGGTGTGTCAGCCGTGGTGCGGGGCGGCCGCGAACGCCAGCTGCGCCGTGCCGAGTTCGTCGACGGCGGCCCGGGCCAGTTCCATCGGCGTCTCATAGGACTGGAAGTGGTTGATCCCGCTGAGGTAGCTGCCGTCGGCCCGGCGCATGACGTGCAGGGGGCGGCCGTCGATGCGGACCCCGGCGACGTCGACGGCGATGTGCCGGCCGCGGTACGTCTCCTCCTCCGCGAGCGGCGCCGGGGTCAGGGTCTGCCGGGGGCGCCGGGCGCGCAGCACGGGCGCCAGGGCCGCGGCCGTACCGGCGAGCACGGCCGCGGTGAAAGCCGTACGCAGGACCGCGCGGCGGGTCGGTGGTGCGGCGTCGGATGCAGCGGACATACGGTCTCCCTCGCTCGGTGGCCGGCGGCTACGGGTCTAACGCCGCGGGGCGGGCGAGGTCACCCGTGAGCGTTACGGGGCCGCTTGTAGTAGAGGGTGGTGGGGTGGAGACGGCCGGCCGGATCGGTGGCGTAGTCGGGGATGGTGCCGACCTCCGTCCAGCCCGCGGAGCGGTAGACGCGCTCGGCGCCGCTGCCGGTCTCGGTGTCCAGGAACAGCAGCACCACCCCGGCGCGGGCGGCGGCGCTCTCGGCCTCGGCCAGCAGCGCGCGGGCGGTTCCCCGGCCGCGGGCGGCCGGGTGGACCATGAGCTTGCGCAGCTCGGCGCGGTGGCGGCCGTTGGGCTTGGACTCCCGGTACCAGCTCACGGTGCCGTCGATGCGGCCGTCCTCGCCGGTGCGGGAGACCCACAGCGCGAGGGATCCGTCCTCGACGGCGGGCAGCAGGGAGTCCCACCAGGCGGCGGCGCCCTCGTGGTCGAGGCCGGCGAGGAAGCCGAGGGAGGAGCCGCCCTCGACCACCGCGAGGAGGAGCGCGGCGAGTTCGTCGCGGTGGGCGCGGAGTCCGGCCGCGTCGAGCACGGTGATGGTCTTCGTCATGCGGCGAGCGTAGGGATCAGCCGGGGACGCGCTGCAGGCGGGGCAGGTGGAGGTCGCGGAAGACCGCGGCCATGCGCAGGATGAACACGAGGCCTGCGGAGACGGCCGCGTTGGCCGTGTCCGGGAGCCCGGCCCAGTGCAGGCCGAGGTAGGCGGCGGCGCCGGCGAGCGCGGCGGTCGCGTACACCTCCTCGCGCAGCAGCAGGGGCGGGAACTCCCCGCAGAGCACGTCGCGGATGACCTCGCCGGTGACTCCGGTGAGGACGGCGAGGATGAGCACGGCGACGGGCGTGACCTGGGCGTCGATGGCGGCGCGGGCGCCGATGACGGTGACGACGGCGAGCCCGACGGCGTCGACGACCATGAGGGCGCGGTGCGGGAGTTCCCGGCGGCGCAGGTAGATCATGGTCAGGACGGCCACGGAGGCGATGAGGACGAGCAGCACCCAGTCGTGCGTCCAGTAGAGCGGGTGCCGGTCGAGGATGAGGTCGCGCAGGGTGCCGCCGGAGATGGCGGCCGCGAAGGCGAGGACCAGCCCGCCGAAGGGGTCCATGCGGGCGCGGTGCGCGGCGAGCACGCCGGAGGCGGCGAAGGCGGCTATGCCGAGGAGGTAGAGGGCGTGCAGCATGGCGGCCTCCTTCACGGGGCGGGCGGGTGAACGGGTTCTGCGCGGGCAACCCGTCGAGGGTGCCGCACCCGGCGCCGCCACCGCATCGGCCGTCCGGCCGGGGCCCACGGGACCCGTATCGGCCGAAGGTACGACGCACGGCCCGCCGTGGTGGCACCCCGGCGGGCCGGCCGTCACGTCCCGTACGGCGCCGGAGTCAGTACAGTTTGTTCACCGCGGTGCGCAGGACGTTCTTCCATGCGGCCACGGGCGGGGCTCCCCAGTAGCTCGACCACCGGACCAGGGTGACGGTGTCCCCGTCGCGGCTCACGCCCCACAGGTAGTTGAAGTCCGGGCGCTCCTGGGCGTCGGTGTCGAAGGTGGACATGCCCTGGAGGGTGGCGCCCTCCTCCACGTTCACCACACCGTGGTCGTAGCCCGTCGCCTTCAGGTCGGGCCGCTCGTTGCGGCGGCGGGGGCAGTCGGCGTAGTTCTGCCGGGCCGCGTCCGCGAACGCGACGGCCTCGGCCTCGGTCGCGAAGACCACCACCTTCTGCTCGGCGGTGGCGGTCTCGGCGGTGGTGAACTCGCGGTGCCAGACGTTCACCTCGGGCCGCTGCCACGACCAGTCCTCCAGGCAGTCGTACGAGGCCCCCCAGCCCTGCTGGACCGGCGGGGCCGACCACCCGACGCCGTCCCCGAGGCGGATGTCGGAGATGTAGAGGGTCCCCGGCCTCGGCCGCCACGGCTCGGCGCTCGCCGCCGGTCCCGCCGTCACGAAGGCCAGCACCGCGGCCGCCGCCACCGCCGCCGATCCGCGCATCCCCGCACGTACCCGTACCCGCATCGCTTTCCCCCTGAGTGTCCCGGTGTCCCCGCCCCGGCCGGGGCGTGGATACGCTCCAGCCTGCGCAGCGCCGCCCCGGTCACGGAGGCCCTTCGGAGACGATGACCTGAATTCCCGTCGGACTGTCCGAAAACGACAAAGACCCCAACAGGGAACCTTTCACTCCGGCATGCGTCCATCGCTCGGGACCGCGAACGCTGTAGGGGGTGAGGCCGCTACGACACGCGGCCGGGGAGACGCCGGCCGGGGCACGGCCCGGGCCCGGCTGTTCGGCGTGGCCCGGAACCGGCATGTCCGCGCCCAGGTGCTCGCGCTCCACGGGCGGGGTGATGCCGCTCCCTGATCCCCTGCCGGAAGGACCTCCTAGGGAGCGGGGAGTTCGGCGAAGTCCGCGACCAGGCCTCGGTGGTGGCCCGCCGTGCCGAGGGCCAGGGAGTCGGCCTTGGCCCGCTTGAGGTAGAGGTGGGCCGGGTGCTCCCAGGTCATGCCGATGCCGCCGTGGAGCTGTACGCACTCCTCGGCGGCGCGGACGGCCACGCCCGAGCAGTAGGCCTGGGCGACGGCGACGGTGAGCGGCGCGTCGGGGGCCTCGGTGGCGAGGGCGTCGGCCGCGGCCCTGGCCGCCGCGCGCGCGGAGGCCACGTCGAGCCAGAGCCGGGCGAGGCGGTGCTTGAGGGCCTGGAAGGATCCGACGGGCCGGTTGAACTGGTGGCGGGTGCGGACGTGCCCGACGGTCTCCGTCAGGCACCACTCGGCCAGCCCGAGCTGCTCGGAGGCGAGCAGTCCGGCCCCCGAGAGCAGCGCTCCGGCCACGGCCGCCCGGGCTGTGGCGGGGTCGGCGAGGCGGGTGCCGGCGGCCGATCGCAGGGTGACGGTGGCGAGCGGGCGGGTCAGGTCCAGCGGGACCTGCGCGGTCAGCTCGGCGGAGGCGGCCGGGACGGCGTACAGCCCGGTCTCGGCGAGTACCAGCAGGACGTCGGCGGCCACCGCGTCCGCGACGGCGGTGACGGTGCCGCTCAGCGTCCCGCCGCCGGAGTCCCGGATCGCGGGCGGGAGGGGCGCCCCGGGAGCGAGGGTCAGCGGCACGGCCGGTACGCACACCGTGTGTCCGGAGGCCAGCTCCCGCAGCAGCGGGGCGGCCTCCGGGGTGTCGCAGCCGAGCAGGATCTCCGTGGCGAGCACGGCGCTCGTCAGGTACGGGACGGGCGCCACGGCCCGGCCCAGCTCCTCGAGCACCACGGCCGCCTCGCGGTGGCCGGCGCCCTGTCCCCCGAGCTTCTCGGGTACGAGGAGCCCGGCGGCGCCGATCCCGACGGCGAGCGTGTTCCACAGTGCCGGGTCGTGCGGCCGGCCTGTCTCGGCCCGGGCGAGGACGCTCTTCGCGTCGCAGCGGTCGGCGAGGAGGGCCCGTACGGCGGAGCGGAGCTCCTCCTCGGTCTCGGAGTAGAGCAGGTCGGTCGGCGCGGCGGGTGTCGGCTGCGTGGTCGGCGTCGGCTGCGTTCGCTGCGTTGTCATCGGGAGAGGTCCTTCCACGCGATGTCCTTGTCGTCGCGCGGCTCGGGGGGCAGGCCGAGGACGCGTTCGGCGACGATGTTGAGGAGGATTTCGCTGGTGCCGCCCTCGATGCTGTTGCCCTTGGCGCGCAGGTAGCGGTAGCCGGCGTCGCGGCCGGTGAAGTCGACCAGTTCGGGCCGGCGCATGGTCCAGTCCTCGTACAGGAGGCCCTCCTCGCCGAGGAGTTCGACCTCCAGTCCGCTGATCTCCTGGTTGAGCCGGGCGAAGGTGAGCTTCATGCCCGATCCCTCGGGGCCGGGCTGTCCGGCGGCGAGCTGCTGGCGCAGCCGTTCCCCGGTGAGGCGGGCGACCTCTGCCTCGACCCACAGTTCCAGCAGCCGCTGGTGGAGGGCGTGGGTGCGCAGCGCGGGGCGCTCGCGCCAGGCGGCGGCGACCGGCGCGATCATGCCGCCCTCGCGCGGGATGCGCATGCCGCCGATGGAGACGCGTTCGTTCATCAGGGTGGTGCGGGCGACGGCCCAGCCCTCGCCCACCGCGCCCAGGCGGTGGCTGTCGGGGATGCGGACGCCGGTGAGGAAGACCTCGTTGAACTCGGCCTCGCCGGTGATCTGGCGCAGCGGCCGGACCTCGACGCCGGGGGCGTGCATGTCGCAGAGGAAGTAGGTGATGCCCTGGTGCTTGGGGAGTGCGGGGTCGGTGCGGGCGATCAGGATGGCCCAGCGGGCGGTGTGGGCGCTGGAGGTCCACACCTTCTGGCCGTCCACGATCCAGTCGCCGGAGCCCGTCTCGCGGACCGCGCGGGTGCCGAGCGCGGCGAGGTCGGATCCGGCGCCGGGCTCGCTGAAGAGCTGGCACCAGACCTCCGCGCCGACCCACAGGGGGCGCAGGAAGCGGTTCTTCTGCTCCTCGGTGCCGTACGCGAGGATGGTGGGCGCGGCCATGCCGAGGCCGATGCCGATCCGGCGCGGGTCGTTGTCGGGGGCGCCTGCGGCTTCCAGCTCGGCGTCGACGACGGCCTGGAGGGTGCGGGGTGCGCCGAGGCCGCCGAGGCCCACCGGGTAGTGGACCCAGGCGAGTCCGGCGTCGAAGCGGGCGCGCAGGAAGTCGGCGCGGGCGGTGTCCCCGGGCGGGTGGGCGGCGAGCAGGTCCCGTACCCGGGCGCGCAGCTCCTCGGCGGTGGTGGCCGCGGCGGTCATCGCGGGCCTCCGTCCTGGGCCGGTACGACGACCAGCCGGCCGGTGGTGGTCCCGTCGGCGAGGCGCTGTACGGCGTCGGCGGCCGCGGCGAGCGGGACCCGTTCGCTGACCAGCGGTTTCACGGCTCCCTCGGCGGCGAGGCGGGTGAGCTCGGTGTGGCAGGCGAGGATGGCGGCGGGCTCCTTGGTGGCGTAGAGCCCCCAGTGCAGGCCGAGGATGGCGTAGTTCTTCACCAGTGCGTGGTTGAGCGCGGGGGCCGGGACGGTGCCGCTGGCGAAGCCGACGACGACGATGCGGCCCTCGAAGGCCACGCACTTGGCGGAGGCGGTGTAGGAGTCGCCGCCGACCGGGTCGTAGACGACGTCGGCGCCGCGCCCGCCGGTGAACTCCTTGACGCGGGCGACGAGGTCCTCCGCCGTGCGGTCGATCACCAGGTCGCAGCCGAGCTCCTCGGCGGTGCGGGCCTTGGCCTTGCCTCCGACCACCCCGATGACGGTGGCGCCGGCGGCCTTGCCGAGCTGGACGGCGGCGCTGCCGACCCCGCCGGCGGCCGCGTGCACGAGGAGCGTCTCGCCGCTCTGCAGGCGGGCGCGGCGGTGCAGGCCGAACCAGCCGGTCTGGTAGCCGATGTGCAGGGCGGCCGCCTCGGCGTCGTCGAGGGTGTCCGGGGCCGGGAGCAGGGCGCGCGCGGGCGCGGTGACGTACTCGGCGAAACCGCCGTGCGGCAGGCTCGGGTTGGCGATGACGCGGCGGCCGTCCTCCGTCTCGCCGCAGATCTCGACGCCGGGGGTGAAGGGCAGCGGGGGCCGGATCTGGTACTGCCCGCGGACGAGCAGCGCGTCGGGGAAGTTGACGTTCGCCGCGAGCACTTTGAGCCTCACCTCGCCCTCGCCGGGTACCGGCTCGGGAACCTCTTCGAGGCGCATGGCCTCACGGGGCTCACCGGGGGTATGTACTCGCCATGCCTGCATCCGGGGCCTCCAGCCGCCGTCGAGGAATCACGCTCCGCGCGCATACTAAGCGGTCGCTTGCCCTTCTGTGAACCCATCGCCTCCGAAGGTGTGTGCACGGGGCCTGTTCGTCGTGCAGCATGTGTCCCGTAGATCAACAGTGATCGACATCGATCAACAGGCAGATGCCGCAGGGCATATGACCGCACCATCGGGGGGACTCGCGCCATGAACAGAATCGGGATGAGAAACGTGACGGCCGCGGCGGGGGCCGCCGCCGTCCTCGCGGGGCTGATCACCGCCGCCGGACCGGCCTCCGCCGCCTCCGGCGCCGCCGCGTGCAGCCCCGCCATCGAGCTGCTCCCCTCCCTGCCGGGGGTGAGCGGGGGCGCCGTGGCGGGCTTCGGCACCGGCGGGCTCGTGGTCGGCGACAGCGGCGGCCGGCCCGCGTACTGGACCGGCGCCGAGCACACGGTCCACGCCGTTCCGCTGCCCGCCGGCTTCGACCGGGGCAGCGTCAAGGCCGTCAGCGCCAAGGGCCTGATGGTGGGCACGGCCACCCGCGACTCGGACAGGGCGAGCATCGCCTTCACCCACCAGGCGGGCGCCGCCACCTCCGAGGCCCTGACCACCGCCCTGCCCGAGTGGCAGGACGTCGGCGTCGACGTCAACGAGTCGGGCCGGGTCGTCGCCGTGGACAACGGCGTCGCCAAGGAGTGGGTGGACGGCAAGGTCGTGCGCGAACTGCCGGTTCCCGCGGGCGAGATCCCCGGTACCAAGATCACCTCGCTGAACGGCATCAACAAGCGGGGCGACATCGTCGGCACGGCCACCGGCTCCTACTTCGACGCCGAGAACGACATCATGGTCACCAAGACCTTCCCTGTCGTCTGGCCGGCCGGCGGCGGCTACCCGCCGTACAGCCTCCAGGTGTGGAACGGCTACCACTACTCGTACTCCACGATCGGCAGGGACATCGACGACCGCGGCCGCGTCGTCGGCCTGGAGGACTACTACTACCGCAACGACCCGAAGCTGACCCCGGCCGTCTGGAAGAAGCCGTACGACGCCCTGCCCGCCGACCCGGGCCGCCTGAACGGCTACCGCGACCTGGAGCTCTCGGGCAGCAGCCCGACCTCGAACGTGGCCGTCGGCACCGCCACCACCTTCGAGGAGAGCTGGCCCAGCTACTTCCAGGCCGTCTACTGGCCCGGGAAGGGTGCTCCGCTGGCGCTCCCCTTCCCGACGGGCGCCCCGGGCGCCGTTCCGCGCACCCGTGCCTTCGCCGCCACCGACGACGACCGCGTCGGCGGCACCGTCAGCGACCGGGAGACCGGGGCGAGCAGCGCCGTGATCTGGACCTGCGCGAGCAAGCAGGCGTACGCGCCGAAGAGCTGATCCTGTCCGGGGCATGGTGATCTCGGCGCCCGCGCGCTATCGATGCCCCATGACGGACGACATCCCGCGCGGCCTGCCCGCGCCCCCGCCGCTCGGCGCCGCCGCCCTGCCCCCCGGTACGTACGCGGGGCAGGTGGTCCTCGTGACCGGCGGCGGCACCGGGCTCGGCAAGGCCATCGCCACCGAGTTCGCGCGGCTCGGAGCCGATCTGGTGATCGCCGGCCGGCGCTCCGAGCAGCTGAAGGCGGCGCAGGAGGAGCTGGCGGCCGTACCCGGCGCGGGCCGGGTGACGGCCGCGGTCTGCGACATCAGGGATCCCGAGCGGATCGCGGAGGTGTTCGACGCGGCCGAGGCGGCGCTCGGCCCGCCTGACGTCCTGGTCAACAACGCCGCCGCGAACTTCCCCTCCCCCGCGGAGGACCTGTCGCCGAACGCCTGGCGGGCGGTGGTCGACATCACCCTGACCGGGACCTGGTTCGTGACCCGCGAGTTCGGCCGCCGCCACCTCGCCGCGGGCACCCCCGGTTCGATCGTGAACGTCGGCGCCTCGTACGCCTGGACGGGCGGGCCCGGCTTCGCCCACAGCGCCGCCGCCAAGGCCGGGGTGAAGAACCTGGTGGAGACGCTCGCCGTCGAGTGGGGCCCGTACGGCATCCAGGTCAACGGGCTGGTGCCGGGGCTGTTCCCGCACGCCGACATGACCGAGGACATCCGCGGCGGCCTGGAGCGGGCCGCGCCCCACTCCAAGGACGCCCGGCAGCCCGCGCTGCGGGTCGGCGCCCCGCGTGAACTGGGCTGGGCCGCCACCTTCCTGGCCTCGCCCTACGCCCGCTTCGTCACCGGCCACACGCTGGTGGTCGACGGCGCGAACTGGCAGCGCCGCTCGGTGGTCAATCCGGCGGTCGTCCCGGTGCGGGAGCAGCTGGGGCGCGGCCCGTTCGTCCCCTGAGCGACGCCGGTTGTCAGTGACCGGTGCGAGGATCGGATCATGTCTCTCGCTGATCTGACCCTTGACCGCTGGCGCTCGCTCGACGCGGCCGCCGCCGAACGCCTCGCGCACGAGGCGGCCGCGCAGGTGGGCGGCCGGGTGGTGCTGTTCGACGCCGCCCGGCACCCGGGCGGGTCGCTGCACCGCGTCCGCGTCGAGCGCGAGGGACGGGAGTTCGCCCTCATACCCGGCGGGACGGTGCGGCTGGGGTTCGACGCGGACGCCTTCACGGCGACGCCCGCGCAGAACGCCGACTACGCGGAGAGCGTGGACGAGGGGTACGGGTACGGCCACCCCGACCTGAAGTCCTATCTCGCCGACGTGCTCAGCCCGCCGCGCACCGCGACGCTGGCCGCCGTGCTCATGGCCGTGGAGGACGAGGCCCTGAGCGACCACCCGTCCGGCATGCCGGACGCCCTCGCGGCGCGCGGGCTGCGGATGCCCGGCGCCGACGAGTGGGAACACGCGTGCGGGGCCGGGGCGGGCACGCTGTTCCGGTGGGGGAACGAGTGCCCCCTGGGCGAGCCCTCGTACGGGGGCAGCGGCGGTGTGCGGCACGAACCGAACGCCTTCGGGCTGCACATCGCCTACGACAGCTACGGCACGGAGCTGAGCGGGGACCCGACCGCGGTGCACGGCGGCGACGGCGGCGAGGCCGTCTGCGGTGGGTACGGCGACCTGCTCGCCTGGCTGCCGCTGGCCACCGCCAACCGCAACCCGTACACGGCCGAGTTCGTGTACGGGCCGGAGGGCGAGGGCATGTACGGGGATTTCTCGACCCGGCCGGTGCTCAGCCTCCGCTGAAGCGCGGGGGGCGGCGGGCCGCCTTGGCCCCGTAGCCCTCGCGGCAGTCGTCCGAGGTGAGGGTGAGGGCCGCGGTCATCGCCACCCGGTCGAGGGCCGCGGGAAGGGCGGCGTCGGCGTACGCGTCGACCGCGCGCTTGATGCCCTGGACGGCGAGGGGCGCGTTCGCGGCGATCTCCGCGGCCAGGGCGCGTGAGGCCGGCTCCAGTTCCTCGCCGGGGACGAGCAGTTGGACCAGGTTCAGGCACCGCGCCGTCGCCGCGTCGATCCGACGGCCGGTCAGGGCCAGGTACTTGGCCCAGCCCGCGCCCGCCTCGCGGGCGATGCGGAGGTCGCCGCCGGCGTCCACCGCCACGCCCAACCCGGCTTCGGGCAGGGCGAAGACGGCGTCCTCGGCCGCCACCCGGATGTCGGCCATCAGGGCCAGTTCGAAGCCGAAGCCGAGGCAGTAGCCCTGGACGGCCGCCACCACCGGCTGCGGCAGCCGGGCGAGGACCGCGAAGCGCTCGTGCACCCAGCGGATGCCCTCGTAGTAGTTCCGGGTGCGCTCGGCGGCGGATCCGCCCGTGATGCCACCGCCGGGGGCGGTCACGTCGATGCCCGCGCAGAAGGCCCGGCCCTCGGCCCGCAGCAGCACCGCCCGGACGGACGCGTCGAAGCGGATCCGGTCCGCGAGCAGCCCGAGCTGGCGGGTGGACTCCCAGCTCCAGCCGTTGAGCTTGTCCGGGCGGCACAGTGTGAGGACCGCGAGGCCGTCCGCGACCTCCAGCCGGATCCGCTCCTCACCCTCCGCGATCTCCGTGGAGATGGTGTCGATCACCGTGTCCCGCACCCCCGGCCCGATGGCTGAAACCGACGAACTGACGAGCCGTCAGACTAGGGGTGGAGGGTCAACGGGGGAAGACCTCGAAGGGCACGGCCGGACGGCCGCCGAAGCGGGCCGCCGCCTGCTGGGCGTTCCCGGTGAGGAAGGTGCGGACGTACTCCTCCGGGTCCTGGTCGGTGAGCACCTCGATGTACGCCTTGTGTTCCAGCAGGGACTTCACCGATCGCTCCAGCCCGGGACCGGCGTCGGCCGCGTGCGTCGGGGTGGTGGATCCGGCCACCGCGACCCAGCGCACGCCGTTCCACGGCTCCAGGCCCTGCTCGATGAGCTCGGGGAAGATCCAGCGGTTCCCGGCGTCCCCGGCCGCGTCCAGGACGGCCCGTCCGACGGCCTTGTGGTCGGGGGTGTTCCAGAAACCGCCGCCCTGCGCGCCGCCCCACGTGTCACGGTGGTTGAGGGTGACGATCAGCTCGGGCCGGTGTCGCCGAATGGCCGCGGCGATGTCCCGGCGCAGATCGAGTCCGTACTCGACGACGCCGTCGCGGTAGTCCAGGAACTCCACCTCGGACACGCCGACGACCGCGGCACTGGCCCGCTGTTCCGCCTCTCGCAAGGGAGCGCAGTCGGCGGGCGCGATGCTGTCGATGCCCGCCTCGCCGCGCGTGGCGAGGAGGTAGACGACCTCCCGCCCCCCGTCCGTCCAGTCCGCGACGGCAGCCGCGCACCCGTACTCCAGGTCGTCGGGATGGGCCACCACGGCGAGAGCGCGCTGCCAGTCGGTGGGCATGGGTTGCAAGGCGGTCTGCTGATCAGGTTGTTCGGTCATGATCACACCCTAAGAGACCCGGCCCCCACCGGGCGGGTGACGGCGCCGCCGGATGACCGGGGCGGCGCCGCCACGCCCGTCTCCTAGGCCTCGTCGCGTACGAGGGAGAGGAGTCGGTCCAGGACTCGGGTGCCGCTGGCGCGGACGCCGTCGTGCTCGTACTCGTCCGTCACCCAGGTGCGCAGGCCGCGTACGGTGCGGGCCGTGGCCAGGGAGCCGGCGGTGTCCACGTACATGTCGTCGTGGTAGACGGCGGCCGCCACCGGCACCTCGTTGGCCGCCAGGCGCGCCGGGTCGTAGAGGGGCTGCCAGCCGGTACGGGCGGCCAGCAGTTCGGCGGTCTCGCGGAGCGGGACGAGGGACGGGTCGGTGGTGAAGTGCCAGGGGTGGATGGTCTCGCCGGTGAAGAGCAGGGGCTCGTCGCCCGCGAGGGCCTTCGCCGCGTCGAACCGGGGGTGTCCCGCACGGACCCGTTCCGCGGCCCAGGCGGTGGGCGTGGCCGGGTCCTGGGCGTAGATCGCCTCGTGGACCAGCGCGTAGAGGGGGTGACCGGCGAAGGAGAGCAGGGCGCGGGCGCCCTCCAGGAAGGCGTCGGAGAGGGCCGGGCCGGCCGGGGTCGGCACGAAGGCGTCCTCCAGCAGGTAGTGGAGCTGGTGGCTGCCGTCGCCGCCGCCGAGGAGGATGCCGAGGGACTGGAAGGCCTCGACGGTGAGGCGGTGGCCGCCGGGGAGTTCGGCCGGCTGGTCCGCGAGGTGGGCCGCGATCCGGCGGGCGCGCTCGGCGTCCATCGGGTATCGGGCGTAGTGGGCCAGGTTCTTGCGCTCCATGCGGGGGAAGGCCGCCTCGTACACCTCGTCGGCGGTGGCCGTGAGGGAGGGCAGGCCGCCGGTGATCAGGGCGGCGCTGAGCCCCTCGGGCGCGGTGGAGAGGTAGTGGGTCGCGCAGAAGCCGCCGAAGCTCTGGCCGAGCACGGTCCAGGGCGCTCCGCCGGTCAGGCCGGGGCGGATGGCCTCGGCGTCGCGCACGATGGAGTCGGAGCGGAAGTGGGCGAGGAACTCCGCCTGCTGGGCGGGGGTTCCGCGCAGGGGCAGGGTCTGCCGGTTCAGCGGGGTGGAGCGGCCGGTTCCGCGCTGGTCGAGCAGGAGCACCCGGTACTCGGTGAGGGCCCGCGCCA
Source organism: Streptomyces sp. NPDC048424 (assembly GCF_040651555.1). Classification (NCBI taxonomy): domain Bacteria; kingdom Bacillati; phylum Actinomycetota; class Actinomycetes; order Kitasatosporales; family Streptomycetaceae; genus Streptomyces; species Streptomyces sp. NPDC048424. The sequence goes on from NZ_JBEZKE010000030.1 coordinate 31,478, forward strand.
GCCAGGCCTGCCGGCCGACGAAGCGGCGGGCGCCGAAGCCCGGACCGCCCTCCAGGTACAGCAGCCACGGCAGCGTCTCGGGATCCTTGCCGGTGGCGACCACCTCACGGGCGTACAGCTCGATCCGCTCCCCGTCCGGGCGTGCGTGGTCCAGGGGGACGGTGAACCGGTGGTCGGTGAGGACCGTGCCGGGCTGGCGGTAGCTGTGGGCGATGGTCACGGGCGGCCCCCTGGGGTACGAGGTGCGGAAGGGCGCGCCCCGGCCGGGTGGCGGCGGGGCGCGGTGGTGGCGGTCGGCCGAGTCTATGGGGTGCGCTGCCGGCCGGGCCGGGCCCCGTGGGGCCTTCGGCCCGGTGCGGCCTTCGGGCCGGTGGCCTCCGGCCCGGCCGGCGGGCTCGGTGTCAGAACTCGACGACCGAGCGGAGCACCTCGCCGCGTTCCATCCGGGCGAAGGCGTCCTCGACCCCGTCGAGGGGGATGGTCTCGGAGACGAAGGCGTCCAGGTCGAGCCGGCCCTGCAGGTAGAGGTCGATGAGCAGCGGGAAGTCGCGCTCCGGCAGACAGTCCCCGTACCAGGACGACTTGAGGGCGCCGCCGCGGCCGAAGACGTCGAGGAGCGGGAGTTCGAGCTTCATCTCCGGCGTCGGCACGCCCACCAGGACCACCGTCCCGGCGAGGTCGCGGGCGTAGAAGGCCTGCCGGTAGGTCTCGGGGCGGCCCACCGCGTCGATGACCACGTCCGCGCCGTTGCCTTCGGTCAGGCCCTGGACGGCCTTGACCACGTCCTCCGTGCGGCCGTTGACGGTGTGGGTGGCGCCCAGGCCGCGCGCCCACTCCAGCTTCCGGTCGTCCAGGTCCACCGCGATGATCTTCGAGGCGCCCGCCAGTCGGGCTCCGGCCACCGCCGCGTTGCCCACTCCCCCGCAGCCGATGACGGCGACGGAGTCGCCCCGGCCGACGTTGCCGGTGTTGAGGGCGGCGCCGAGGCCGGCCATCACCCCGCAGCCGAGCAGTCCGGCGGCGGCCGGGGCCGCGGCCGGGTCCACCTTGGTGCACTGACCGGCCGCCACCAGGGTCTTCTCGGCGAAGGCGCCGATCCCGAGGGCCGGGGAGAGCGGGGTGCCGTCCTCCAGGGTCATGCGCTGCGTGGCGTTGTGCGTGGCGAAGCAGTACCAGGGCCGCCCGCGCTTGCAGGCGCGACAGGCGCCGCACACCGCGCGCCAGTTGAGGACGACGAAGTCGCCGGGGGCCACGGAGGTGACGTCCGGGCCGACGGATTCGACGATCCCGGCGGCCTCGTGGCCCAGCAGGAAGGGGAACTCGTCGTTGATCCCGCCCTCGCGGTAGTGCAGGTCGGTGTGGCAGACCCCGCAGGCCTGGACCTTGACGAGCGCCTCGCCGGGTCCCGGGTCGGGCACGAGGACCGTCGTCGTCTCCACCGGTGCGCCCTTGCTCCGGGCGATGACCCCTCGTACGCGATGCGTCACGTCTTACCCCGCTCTGATCGAATCGGTCTGGATCAACGAACGTACACGGACGGCACGCGGTACGGGAGTTGTGTCACGTTTCGGCGCGCGACCCGACCAGATCCGGCGGTACGGCGGCCCGGAGCGCCGCGCCGAAGGCGGCCACGGCGGGATGGGCGCCGGCCCCGCTGCGAAAGGCGAGGCCGGTACGGCGGCGCACGGGCAGCCGGGTGAGGCGCACGGCCGGATCCGCGGGGCCGGTGACCCCGAGCTGCGGTACGAGGGCCACCCCCTGGCCGGCCGCCACCAGCGCGAGCACGGTGGCGAACTCGTCGACCTGGTGGCGGACCCGCGGCGTGAAACCGGCGGCCTCGCAGGCCCGTACGGTCATGGCGTGGCAGAGGGTGCCGGGCGTGGCGGTGATCCAGGGCGCCCGCGCGTGCGCGCGCAGGACCGCGCCCGGGTCGGGCCCCTCGGACGGCTCGGGTGTCTCGCCCGCGGGCGCGGCCAGGAACATCGCCTCGACGAAGAGCGGCTCGGTGGCCAGCCCCGGCTCCTGCGGGGCGGGGACGAAGTCGTACTCGTGGACCAGGGCCACGTCCAGGTCGCCGGCCCGCAGGGCGTGCGCCACCGCCGCCGGGTCGGTCTCGGAGACCATCGGCTCCAGGGCGGGGTGGCGCCGGGCGAGGGCGGCCAGCGCGGCCGGGACGATGGCCCGGGTGGCCGTGGGGAAGGCGCCGATCCGCAGGGCTCCGGCCAGGCCGCCGCGCGCCTCGGCGAGGTCGGCTTCGGCCTGCTCCAGCCGTTCGAGGACGGCCTCGGCGTGCCGGACCAGGTTCTCCCCGGCCGGGGTGAGCCGTACCCGGCGTCCGGTGCGCTCCAGCAGGGGCAGGCCGGCCTCCCGTTCCAGCACGCTGAGCTGCTGGGAGACCGCCGAAGGGCTGAACGCGAGGGCCTCGGCCACGGCGGCGATGGTGCCGCGGCGGGCGAGTTCGCGCAGCAGGCGCAGGCGTCGTACATCGAGCATCGGCCCAGCTTACGGTTCCGGTAAGAAACACGAACTGGATTTGACGCTCCGGGGAGGCGAGGCTCTTCGGCATGGCACAGGACACGGCACACCCCATGGCGCAGGACACGGCTCAGGAGACAGTTCAGGACACGGCTCAGGACATCGCACGGCACAGCGCGGGAGACCTTTCGCTCGACGGGATCCACGTACCGCTCGTCACCCCCTTCACCCCCGCCGGGGACGTGGCCGCCGGGGCCCTGGAGGCGCTCGCCCACGAGGTGCTCGACGCGGGCGCCACCGGGATCGTCGCCCTCGGCACCACCGCGGAGGCGGCCTGCCTCGACGAGGCGGAGCGCGACCTCGTCACCGGCGTGTGCGCGGAGGTCTGCCGGGAGCGGGGTGCGCTGCTGACCGTGGGCGCCGGGGCGAGCGGCACCCGGGCCGCCGAGGCCTCCCTGGCCCGGCTGGCGCGGTGGCCGCAGGTACGGGCGGCGCTGGTGACCGTGCCCGCGTTCGTACGGCCTTCGGCTCCGGGGGTGCTGGCGCACTTCGCGCGCCTGACGGAGGTGAGCCCCGTACCGCTGATCGTCTATCACATCCCGTACCGCACCGGGCAGCCGTTGGACGCGGTCGCGCTGCGGGCCCTCGGTTCCCTGTCCGGGGTCGCCGGGATGAAGTACGCGGGCGGCGGCATCGACCAGGACGCGGTGGCGCTGCTCGGGGACCTGCCGGCCGGGTTCGAGGTGCTGGCCGGCGACGACGCGTACCTGTCGCCGCTGCTGGCGCTGGGTGCGGCGGGCGGGATCCTCGCCTCGGCGCACCTGGCGACGGAGCGGTTCGTGGAGCTCGCGGCGGCCTGGCGGGCCGGTGACGTGGCCCGGGCGCGGCCGCTGGGGCACGCGCTGGCCCGGATGTCGGCGGCGGCCTTCGCGGAGCCCAATCCGGCGGTCGTCAAGGCCGTGCTGCACGCGCAGGGCCGCATTCCCAGCCCCGGCGTACGGCTCCCGTTGCTGCAGGCCTCGGAGGCGGCGGTGGCGGCCACCCTGGAACGCCTGGGCGAGCTTCCCGACGGCCCGCCACAGTAGGCGACGGATGCCGGAAAGAGTCCGTTGTGGGCGATTTGCCACCTAAGGGCCTGTCGCCCGAATGAGGCGCATGGAGACCGAACTTGCCCCTATTGGGCAAAGGGGCCCCGACCCGTGATGTGAGTCACGCGGGAGGGGCCAACATCATTTCCACAGAACGGCCGATTCCCTTTTCCCGGAAAGGGAATCGGCTATTTCACCGAGGGGCCTTCATGGTCATTTAACGGGCCGATAGCGGGATGTCGATCTATCGGTGGAATTCGGGGCTTGTTCCCGCCCTCAGAGCTCACTTACCTTCACCTCACTCCAGGTGGTCCGCTCGCCGAATAGGCCGCCGCCCGGGCTCTCCCGTCCCCCCACGTGAGGAATTCCCCCATGCCTGCAAAGGGTAAGCACCGTCGGCCGAAGCACCACCCGATCACCCGCAAGCTGGCCCTGGCCGGCACCGGTGGAGCGGCCCTCACCCTGCCGCTGATCAGCGCGACCACCGCGGGTGCGGTGCCGACGGCGACCGCGACCACGGTCGCGACCACCACCACCGCCGCGACCGCCACCACGGCGGCGGACGTGGTGACGGCGGCCGCCAAGACCTATTCCGTGGTCGCCGGCGACACCCTTTCGGAGATCGCCGCTGACCATTCCGTGAGCGGCGGCTGGCAGCAGCTCTATGCGGCGAACCGGAGCGTCATCGGCGACAACCCGTCGATCATCCGGCCCGGCATCAAACTGGAGCTCGGCACCCAGGCGGAGACCGCCCGTGCGAGCAGGTCCGCCGCCCGGACCGCCCTCGCACCCGCTGCGAAGCCGGCGGCCAAGCCCGCCGCCGCCAAGCCCGCCAGCGCCTACCCGAACAACCTCGACGGGTGGATCCGCGAGTCCCTCGACGTCATGGCCAAGCACGGAATTCCCGGCAGCTACAACGGAATTCACCGCAATGTGATGCGGGAGTCCTCCGGCAATCCGATGGCGATCAACAACTGGGACATCAACGCCCAGAACGGGATCCCGTCCAAGGGTCTGCTCCAGGTCATCGACCCGACCTTCCAGGCCTACCACGTGCCCGGTACCTCGCAGAACTCCTACGACCCGGTCGCCAACATCACCGCCGCCTGCAACTACGCGGCAGCCCGCTACGGCTCGATCGACAACGTCAACGGGCCCTACTAGACCCCGCCTCGGTGACGGGCGGCGCGGACCGACGGGCGGCGCGGACGAGGATCCGCAGGGGCGCCGCCAGGCCGTAGCCGACGTCCCGGCGCAGGGCACCCACGCCCGCCCGCTCCACGCGGGTCAGCTGGTGCTCCATGAGCTCCTTCATCGTCGCGATCACGGGACGCAGTCCTGGTTCGGCGAGGTCGAGGACGCCGTGGGTGGCGTCGAGGGCCGTGCGCGCACGCCGGCTCTCGCCGGCGAGGAGGGCGCGCACGCCCGGGGTGTCACGGGCCTGTTCGAGGTCGGCGCGGGTCACGGAGTGCTCCGCGAGCCGCTCGCGCGGGATGCAGAGCCGGCCGTCCGCGAGGTCACCGCAGAGGTCGGCGAGGAAGTCCACGCGCTGGGCGGCGTCGACGAACCGCCGCCATCCGGCGGCCTGTTCGGGGTCGGGGCCGCCCCGGTACTGGAGTCCGGTGAAGACCAGTACGCCGGGCCACGCGTAGGCGTCGAGATAGTCCTGGAAGTCCTCCTCGGCGGCGAAGCCGTCGAAGGCGGCCTCGGCGGTGGCGGCGCCCTCCAGGAAGCGGGAGACCCAGTGCGCGGGGAGGGCGCGGGAGTCCACCGCGTGGGCGTAGGCGCGCAGCACGGGGTCGGCGCTGTCCCCCGATGTCAGGGCCGCCTCGGTCCGCCCGGCCAGCGCCGCGAGTCCCTCGGCCCGCTGGTGCGCGGTGCCGGTCTCGGCCACGTCGTCGACCAGGTTCATGAAGGCGAGTCCCGCGGCCAGGTACGGCACCAGCGGCGGCGCCGCGAGCAGCCGCAGCGCGAGGTACGGGGCCGGTTCGCGGCGGAGCACCCGGCGGGCGGCGTGCGTGTAGTCGTCGCGCAGCCGGGGGCCGGATATTCCGGCCGCCGTGAGGGTGGTGCGCCAGCTGGGCATGGAGGTCGAACTCCTTGAACGTGTCGGACCGTACGTGCGGCCGCGTCCGCGACCGCACGTCTGTACGGGTACACGATCTCAGGAGGCGACGACCTTCTTGACCTTGCCGTCGATTCCGGCGAGGACGTAGCCGCCGCGGCCGTACTCGTCGCTGAGGTAGGGCCGCATGCAGGGGACCTGGTCCATCATCCAGGGTTCGACGATGACGTAGCGGGAGGTCGGGTTCGGGACGTTCAGGTCCTTCTTCGACTGCTCCAGCAGGGCGGGCAGCGCGTCCCAGTTGACCGTGGCCATGTCGATCAGCGGCTCGCCCTCGTCGACGGTGCCGTCCGGGCCGGTGCGCTTGGCGGTGCCGTCGCGGTACTGCCAGGCGTCGACGGTCTCGGCGCCGGGGGCGGTCGGGATGGAGGCGAGGACGTAGCCGTCGTAGACCTTCAGGTCCACGAACGTCGTGGTGCCGGTCTGCTGCTTGAGCGCTTCCAGGGCCGTCCGGATGTTCTCCGGAGTGAGCATGCTGCCCTTGGGCGCCGTCCCGGTCTTGGGCGTGCTCGCCTTCGGTCCGGGGGTCGAGGCGCCGGCAGTGGTGGGGACGGACGGGGCGGCGGCGGTGCTGGTGCGGGTGTCCGAGGCTTTCGCGTCGTCGCCGGAGTTGCCGTCCGGCAGCAGCTGGACGATCCCGAAGACCCCGGCCGCCAGTACCGCCGTGAGCGCGACGGCGAGCAGGACCGGGCGCCGGTTCGGGGCGGGCGTCGCCCGGATCGTCGCGGTGGTGCCCGCGTAGGGGGAGCCGGCCGGGCTGCCGAACGGCGTCGGCGTGGGCGGCGAGGCGGGCGGCCCGTAGGGGCCGCCGTACGGACCGTACTGCCCGTACGGACCCGATGCGGCCGAGGCGACCGGGGCAGCAGGGGCGGCAGGGGTAGCCACGGACACGGCGGCGGCGCCGCCCGCACCCGAGCCGGCCCCGAGAGCGGCGCTCGCGTCTCGGAGCAGTTGTTCCAGCTGCGCTCCGTCGGGGCGCGCGGCCGGGTCCCGTACGAGCAGCCGTTCCAGTACGGGCCCCAGCGGGCCGGAGCGTACGGGCGCCGGGATCGGCTCGTCGAGCACGGCGACGACGGTGGCCAGGCTGGTGGCCCGGCGCAGCGGGTGGACCCCTTCCGCAGCCACGTACAGCAGCATGCCCAGCGACCACAGGTCGGAGGCGGCCAGCCCCTCCTCCCCGCGGACGCGTTCGGGCGCTATGTACTCGGGCGAGCCGATCAGCACCCCGGTCGAGGTGAGCGCGGTCGATCCGTGCAGCGCCGCGATGCCGAAGTCGGTGAGCACCGCCGACCCGCTCGGGCGCAGCAGCACGTTGGCCGGCTTCACGTCGCGGTGGAGGACCCCCTCGGCGTGTGCGGCGCGCAGCGCGGACAGGACGTCGAGGCCGAGCCGGAGCACGTCCGCGGGCGGCATCGGGCCCGAGACCAGACGGTCGTGCAGGGAGCCGCCCTGGACCAGCTCCATGACGATCCACGGGTGTCCGTCCGCGCCGGCCGCCGGTTCGACGATGTGGTGGATCGTCACCACGTGGGGGTGGGCGAGGCGGGCGAGGGCGCGGGCCTCGCGGACGGCCCGTTCGCGCAGCTGGTCGGTGAGGCCGGGCTGGGCGGCGGCGGTCGCCGGGTCCGGCGGGCGCACCTCCTTGAGTGCGACCTCGCGGTGCAGGGCGATGTCGCGGGCCCGCCACACCGTACCCATGCCGCCGCTGCCCAGGGGCGCGACCAGTTCGAAGCGCCCGTCGATCAGCTGTCTGCCGGCATCACTCGTGTCCATGGCCGGTCATCGTAGGCGCCCGCAGTGTCAGCAGCGCAGGCGGTCCACCGTCACCGTGCCCTGGACGGTGCCCACCGTACGGTCGTAACAACCGCCGGGTGCTCCTGACCCGTACAGGCGGTGGCGGGCGCTGGTGGTGGCGACCGCGTGCCGCTGGTCGCGCGGGACGTTCGCCGTGTAGGTGGCGTCGCCCGTGTACTGGTCGTCGAGCCGGGCCGAGTCCACCGGCCGGCCGCCGCGCAGGGTGACGGTGTCCGCGCGGTCGCCGAGCGAGAGGACGGTGCGCAGCCGGTCACCGGCGCCGAGGGTGGTCTCGCCGTTCATCGTGTAGGTGCGGGCGGTCCGGGTGGTGGTCGGCCCGTGCGTCACGCTCTCCTCGTCGGTCCAGGTGGCGTCGAGGGCGTCGAAGTTCTCGCCCTCCGTCCACCGGTGGACGGAGGTGTTGTGCACGGTGCGGGTGACGGTGGTGGCCACCCGGCCGTGGGAGGTGTTCAGGTGCCCGGTGACGGTCAGTCGGTGGCCGCCCTCGGTGTCCAGGCGGTGTTGTCCGCCGGGGGCGGCGGGCGTCCAGCGGGAGTGGCCCGCCGGATCGCTCTGCTCGTGCCGGGTCAGGGCGCCGGTGACGACCCGTCGGGCCTCGTCCTGCCACAGCAGCAGGTTGGTGGGGGTGCTCCAGCCGCTCTGACCGGCCGGCACCCCGGCGACGGACACCTCGATCCGGTGCGGGCGGCCGTCGTTGAGGAGGGCGGCGTAGGGGGTGAGGTCGTAGCGGATCGGCTGGACGTCGAAGGCGCGCGGGCCGGGGGTGACGTACCAGAGGAAGGGGTTGGACCAGCCGCCGGTCCAGACGGTGGGGAAGGGCGCGGCGATGCCGGCGAGCTGCCCGTCGACGGAGACGCCGACCTCGCGGTAGGGGCCGTCGGCGGCCTTGCAGGAGTACGGGGCCGCCTCCGGGGTGGTCATGTACCAGTACTCCTCGCAGCCGCCGCCGGAGCCGGTGGCGTACACCTCGGCGAGGATGCGCTCGGTGTTGCGCGGGGTGGTGACCGACGGGGAGGTGAGGGGCAGGACGCGGTCGGGGGTGTCGGGGGCCGCGGCGCCGCCCTCGGCGGCGTAGAAGGTCAGGGTCACCTTGACGTCGATGACGCCGGTGTACGTGTCGTTGACGACGTTGCCGATGAGCATCTCGACGGGCTGCGGGCGGGCGAGGGTGTCGCGGTAGCGGGTGACGTCCTTCTCCACGGACCAGGTGATCCCGTCGGGCGAGGGCTGGGGGGTGGAGGTCCGCAGGATCTCGACGCCGCCGACGGAGAGGTGGCCGAGCCTGTCGTACTGGCGGCCCTTGACCTTGCCGTCGAGGCGCAGGACCACCTTCGCCCAGGGGCCGGTGCCGCAGGCCGCGTGCGGCGCGTAATTGCCCTGGTACGGGGTGAAGTCGCGGAACTGCGCCTCGGCGAGGGTCACCTCGCAGGACCGGGTCGCGGGCCGGGTGACGGGCGGGGCGGGGGTGAGGGGGTCGTGCCAGTCCGTGCCGAACTCGGCGGGCGGCGGGTCGGCGGGGGTCACGCCGTGCACGGCCGGCGGGGCGGTCGGGGTGAGGCCGTGCGCGGGTCCCGCGGCGGCCAGGGTGCCGGCGGCCAGCGCGATCGCGCCGAGCAGGCCCGTGATCCTGTGTCGTCTCATGGACCCGCAGTGAAACGCGGGCCGGCCCGGCCGTGCCAGGGCCGGTGCGCGGACCCTGGCCTGTTCTCGCCGTCAGCCGCGCAGGACGACCACGCCGTCGTCGTCCGCGTGGACCGTGTCCCCGGGGCGGAAGGTGATCTCGCCGATGGTGACGGGCTCGTCCACCGCGCCCTCGCCGGTCTTGCCGCTCTTGCGCGGGACCGTGCCCAGCGCCTTGATGCCGAGGTCGAGGCCGCCGAGGGCGACGCTGTCGCGGACCGAGCCGTTGATGATCAGGCCCGCCCAGCCGTTGCTCTCGGCCGCGCCGGCGAGGAGGTCGCCGACCAGGGCGGTCCGGGGCGAACCGGCGCCGTCCACGACGAGCACGGCGCCCTCGCCCGGCGTGTGCACGAGGGCGCGCAGCAGGGCGTTGTCCTCGTGGCAGCGGACGGTCCGTACGGGACCGGCGAACAGGCGGCGGCCGCCGAACTGGCGGAACGCGGTGGTGCAGATGCCGAGGGACTCGCCGTACTCGTCGTACAGGTCGGCCGTGGGGACGGGGGTGACGCTCATGTCAGTACCGGTTTCCTCGCTGCTCGTTCTCGTACATCGCGTGGTCCGGCCAGGGTAGTGGGGCCTTCCCGCGACCCGGCTGGGGGCCTGACATCGGCCGGAACCTGACGGGTCGTGGTGCGGGTGCGGGTGCGGCGGCGCGCGGAGCCGGGTCAGTCCCGGGAGTTGCCGAACAGGATGCGGTAGCCGATGAGCAGGACCAGCGAGCCCGCGATGGCGGAGCCCCAGGTGGCCAGGTCGAAGAATTCCGTCTGGATCGGCTTGTCCAGGACCTTCGCCGAGAGCCAGCCGCCGATGAAGGCACCGGCGACGCCGATGAGGGTGGTGCCGATCAGACCGCCGGGGTCCCGGCCGGGCAACAGGACCTTGGCTATTCCGCCGGCCAGCAGTCCCAGGATGATCCAGCTGACGATCCCCATGCCCAGTCACTCCGCTTCGATGGTTCGGTGGTTCGGTCGTTCGGTTCACCAGGGAGGACGCCGTCGTGGCCGAAACGGTTCTCTCCGACTCAGACCGCCACGCGGCCGGCCGGCACGGCGGGCTCGGCGGCGGCCGGAGCCGCGGTGGGCACCGCGCGCGGGGGCGCCGCCCCGGCGGACGGCGTCCGGGTCAGCAGGACCACTCCGCGGGCCGCCAGCAGGGCCCCGGCCGCGGCCAGCAGCATCCCCGGCGCTCCGCCTTGGAGGCGTTCGCCGAGCAGGACCATGCCGATGGCGGCCGCGGCGAGCGGGTTGGCCAGGTTCACCACGGCGAGCGGGGCACCGAGGCCGCCGCGGTAGGCCCGTTGTGACAGGAGCATCCCGCCGACGGCGAAGAACATCACGAGCAGGGCCACCGCGACGACCCGGAAGCTGAGCAGGGCCCCGCCGCGGCCGCCCGCCACGGCCACGGTCTGGGTCAGGGCGGAGGCCGCCGCCGAGGCCAGCCCGGAGGCCGTCGCGTGCCGCAGTCCCGAGCGCGGGTCCTTGGACGCGGTCAGTACGAGGATCACGGCGGCCGTCGCCCCGGAGACGGCCAGCGCCTCGGCCAGGGTGAGGGTGTCGTCGGGGGCCGGCCCGGAGGCCGGGAGCAGGAGCAGGCCGAGCCCGGCGACGGTGGCCAGGGTGCCCCGCCATTCGGTGGCCGCCACCCGGCGTCCGGACCGCCGCGCGCCCAGCGGGACGGCGGCGACCAGGGTGAGCGCGCCGAGCGGCTGCACCAGGGTGAGGGGGCCGTACCGCAGGGCGGCCGCGTGCAGGAGGGCGGCGGCCGCGTTCAGCCCGGCCGACCACCACCAGGCGCCGGAGCCCATCAGTGCCTTGGCGCTGCGCGCGACGGCGGCGCGGGCGAGGCGCTCCTGGGCGACGGCGCCGGCCGCGTAGGCCACGGCCGAGGCGAGGCAGAGCGCGAGGGCGAGGACGGTGTCGTTCATTGCCCGGCTCCCACGGGGGCCGCGGCGCTCTGCCGGTCCGGCAGCCCTCCCGCGGCGGCGTCCGCATCGGCGTCCGCGTCGGAATCCGTGCCCGAATCCGTGCCCGAGGCAGTACGCCCGTCCGCGCGCGGGTCCGCGCCGGGGCCGCTCGCGCGCGGCCGGGGGATCAGCAGGAGGGCCACCCCGAGCAGGACGGCGGCCACGACCGCGTCGAGCCAGTAGTGGTTGGCCGTGCCGACGATCACCAGCAGGGTCAGCAACGGGTGCAGCAGCCACAGCAGGCGCCACCGGGAGGGGGCCTTCCCGTCCGGGGACGGGGTGCGGGTGGCGGCGATCACGCCGAGCGCGAGCATCAGCGCCCAGCCGAAGTGCAGCGAGGGCATCGCGGCGAACTGGTTGGCCAGGGTGTCGGCGTCCGGCGCGGCCCGGTAGACGGTGGGCCCGTAGACCTGCCCGGTGTCGATGAGCCCTGCGGCTTCGAGCATCCGCGGGGGCGCGAGCGGGAAGGCGAGGTGCAGGACGAGGGCGGCTCCGGTGAGCACGGCGAGGACCCGGCGGGTCCACAGGTAGTGCGCGGGGCGGCGGACGTAGAGCCAGATCAGGAAGAGCGCGGTCGCGGGGAAGTGGACGACCGCGTAGTAGGTGTTCGCGGTGTGCACGAGGGCGTCCCCGTGGAGCAGCAGCCGCTGCACCGCGCCTTCACCGGGCAGGCGCAGCGCTCGCTCGGCGTCCCATATTCGCTCCGCGTTGCGGAACGCTTCCCCGGTGCGGTCGGTCGAGAGCAGCCGGCCGGCCTTGTAGACGGTGAAGAAGCCCGCGACGAGCAGCAGCTCGCGTATGAGGCGACGGCGCGCGGCTCTCGGTCCGGCTGGCCCGGCCTCCGGCCCGGCAGGTGTGGTGTGGGAGGTCATCCCCCGGTCTCTCTTCCTGTTTACGCGCACTGCGACACGCCAGTGTATCGATACATTGGCGTATCGATACGCTGGTGTACCGATACGGTCGCGTTCCCGTACACTTCCGTAGTGGAACCGCCGCCGAGGAGCCCCGAGGAGAGCCGCACCCCATGACGTCGCAGCCGCCCCCCGCGCGCCGCTCCAAGATCACCCCGGAGCGGGAGCAGGAGTTCTACGACGCCGTCCTGGAGCAGCTGCGCGAGCACGGCTACGAGGCGCTGACCATGGAGGGCATCGCCGCCCGGGCCAGCTGTGGGAAGTCCACGCTCTACCGCCAGTGGAAGACCAAGCCCCAGCTCGTCGCCGCCGCCCTGCGCGCCGGCCGTCACGGCAGCCTCGTCGCGGTGGACACCGGGACGCTGGCGGGCGACCTGCGCGAGGCGGCCCGGATCGCGGCCGGCACCTCCGGGCGGGACACCCGGCTGACGCAGGCCCTCGGGCACGCCGTGCTCAGTGACGAGGAACTGCAGGCCGCCCTGCGCGAGGCGCTGGTCGAGCCCGAACTCGCCGCGTTCGACGTGATGGTGCGGCGGGCCGTGGCACGCGGCGAGATCGCCGCCGGCCACCCGGCCGTGGAGTTCCTGCCGGCCCAGCTGATGGGCGTGCTCCGGATCCGGCCGCTACTGGAAGGACGGTACGCGGACGCCGACTACCTGGTCCGGTTCGTCGACGCGGTCATGCTCCCGTCCCTGGGCCTCGCACCCTCCCATCCCGCCCGGCCCCCGGCCGGACGGACCCCCTGAACCGGCGGGCCGCCGTCCCGATGACCTGACGGCGACCCGCCCGCGCTGCCTCGTGGGGACGGCGGCAGCGCGCCACCCGGACCGGGCGGCGGCCACTCACTCGAGGAGTGGCCGCCGCCCGGTCTGTGCGGCACCGCGAGCGCCCCGGCGGCCGTGTTCAGCGGACACCGCCCATGACCCGGGCGAACTCCTCCGGGTCGGCGTCGAAACCGCGCAGTCGCACCTCGAACGACCAGGCGCCCGAGTCCTCGCGGGTGAACTCGGCGACGGTGGCCGCCGTGGCGGAGGCCACGGACGCGAAGTCGCCCTCGGCGAGGTCGGTGTGCCCCTCGCGGACGCGGAACCCCGTGCCGGCGATGTCGGCGAAGGTCTTCGCGCGGCCCCCGGCGCCCGTGTCCGCGCCCACGCTCTGGATGACCACGCCGACCACCACCCGGCGCAGCCCGGGCCCCATCCGGTCCAGCTCGAAGGTCATCACCTCGTCGAAGCCGAAGCCCTGGCCGGTGTGGCTGTCCCGGTTCAGGCTGATGGTCCCGTCGGGCGAGCGGCTGCCGAAGTGGACCAGCTGGACCGGCGTGCCGTGGAGGTCCGCTGCTCCGTAGACCGCGGCGACGATGTCGAGGTCGCTCGCGGGCGTGCCCGCGGGGCTGGGGTCCCACCGCAGCGCGAACTCCACCTTGCCCAGGCCCTTGCGTACACCAGTCACCGAACTCCCCCTTCGTTCACCAGGACTTGCCCCCGCATGATCCCACGGGCCCCCGCCGCGGCCCGAAGCACCGTACGTTCCCGGCCGGTCACCGGTCGCCGTCCTGTACGGGTTTGCCCGGGCGGGCCCGTCCCGCCCACAGGACAGGGAGCGCCGGGAGCCACAGGGTCCGGATGAACCCGATCTGCACCCCTTCGTCCAGGAGCGGCGCGTTCCCGCGTCCACGCACACGGACCCGGTTCTCACGCCCGCCCCTTTCTCCCGCGCCGGCCCGGTTCAACCGCAGGATCCACGGCTGAACCGGATCGTTATCCTCAAGTTTCGCTCAAATCTAGTGACGCTGTGCCCACGGGCTTCCTAGCTTCCTCGTACACACGTCTCGACGTCACCGACGTCTCCGCGGTTCCACATGCCCCGGCGATCCCGGTGGCGCATTCCGCGTTACCCCAGGAAAGAGTGCAGCATGAAGGTTCCCCAGGCCGGTGCGGTCGCCGCAGTGATCGCCATCGCCCTGACCGCCTCCGGGTGCGTCTTCGGTGACGACGAGGACCAGGGGACCCTCTCCATCGGCATCAAGTTCGATCAGCCGGGCATCGGCATGCGGGAGACCGGCGGCGTCTACTCCGGCTTCGACGTGGACGTCGCGACCTACGTGGCCAAGGAGCTCGGCTACAAGGCGGACCGGATCGAGTTCAAGCAGGTCCTCAGCAACGACCGCGAGCTGCTCCTCCAGTACAACGAGGTGAAGTTCGTCGTCGCGAGCTACTCGATCAACGAGAAGCGCAAGGAGAAGGTCGACTTCGCCGGCCCGTACTTCGTCGCGCACCAGGACCTGATGACCCGTGCCGACGACACGTCCATCAACAAGGCCGAGGACCTCAACTCCAAGACGATGTGCTCGGTGACCGGCTCCACCTCGGCCGAGAACCTCAAGAAGAACCTCGCCCCCAAGGCGGCCCTGCTGGAGCTCGGCGCCTACTCGGACTGCGTCGTCGCCCTCCAGGAGAGCCGGGTCGACGCCATGACCACGGACAACGCCATCCTGGCCGGGTACGCCGCCCGCAAGGAGAACCAGGGCAAGTTCAAGCTGACGGGCCAGAGCCTCAGCACCGAGAACTACGGCATCGGTGTCAAGAAGGGCAACAAGGAGCTCCAGCGCAAGATCAACGACGCGCTGAAGAAGATGGTCCAGGACGGCTCCTGGGAAACGGCCGTGAAGAAGAACTTCGGCCCGAACTACAAGTACGAGCCGGCGCCGGCGATCACCGCGGTCAACTGACGCCCGCCGGGGCAGGGGGCCGCTCCCCCGCCCCGGTTCCGGCCCCGGTGGTCAGACCACCGGGGCCTTGCTGCGCAGTACGGTCAGGAACTCCCTCATCCAGCGCGAGTGGTCCGGCCAGGCCCGGGCCGAGACCAGGGTGCCGTCGACCACGGTCTCGGAGTCCTCGAACTCGGCCCCGGCCGCCTTCATGTCCAGCTCCAGCGCCGGATACGCGGTCACGCGGCGGCCGGCCAGGCCCCCGGCCGCGGCGGTGATGAGCGGCCCGTGGCAGATCTGCGCGATCGGCTTGTCGGACTCGGCGAAGGCCGCCAGGATCCGCCGCACCTCGGGATCGTTGCGCAGGTACTCCGGCGCCCGGCCGCCCGGGACCACGAGGGCCGCGTAGTCCTCCGTGACCACCTCCGTGAAGGCCAGGTCGGCCGGCCAGGTGTAGCCGGGCTTCTCGGTGTAGGTGTCGAAGCCCTCCTCGAAGTCGTGGACCACGAACCGCAGTTTCTTCACCTGCGGCGCCGCGATGTGCACCTCGTAGCCCTCCTCGCGCAGGCGCTGATATGGATACAGGACCTCCAGCGATTCGGCCGCGTCGCCGGTCACGATGAGGATCTTCACTGCCATGAGCTGCTCCAGATGGGGCTGGTCGTGGTCGGTCCGGCCCCGCCCGGGGCCACCGCTACCCTGCCCGCGGCAGACAGCCGGCACACACGAAGATCCCCCACTGTCGACACATGGTTTTCACCTGTTCGGCACATGACAATGTGACCCTCGCTGTGCCACTGACACTCCGCCAATTCCCCGGGCGGGGACGGTGCGTATGGAGAGGTACCCCCCACCCGATGAGAATCTCGCGCCTGACCCCCTGGGCGGCCGCCCTCGCCGCCGCCGCCCTGTTCGCCGTACCGGCGGCCGCGTCCGCCGGCCAGCAGCGCACGGCCACTGCCGGCACCCCGACGGCCGCCGCCGCGGCGGACCCGTACGCGGACTACTACGCGAGCGCCCAGGGCAAGACCGGGGCCGCGCTGAAGACCGCCCTGCACGGCATCATCAAGAACCAGTCCAAGGTGAGCTACGACGGGGTGTGGAACGCCCTGAAGGTCACCGACCAGGACCCGGCGAACCCCAACAACGTCATCCTCGTCTACTCGGGCCGCTCCCAGTCCAAGTCGACGAACGGCGGCGGGGTCAACGACTGGAACCGCGAGCACGTCTGGGCCAAGAGCCACGGCGACTTCGGCACCGCCACCGGCCCGGGCACCGACCTGCACCACCTGCGCCCGGAGGACGTGACCGTCAACAGCACCCGGGGCAACAAGGACTTCGACAAGGGCGGCAGCCCGGTCAGCGAGGCCCCCGGCAGCCTGACCGACGCCGACTCCTTCGAGCCGCGCGACGCGGTCAAGGGCGACGTGGCCCGGATGCTGCTCTACATGGCCGTGCGCTACGACGGCGGTGACGGCTTCGCGGACCTGGAGCTCAACGACAAGGTCAACAACGGCTCCGCGCCGCTCTTCGGCCGGCTCAGCCTGCTGAAGCAGTGGAACCAGATGGACCCGCCGGACGCCTTCGAGCAGCGCCGCAACCAGGTCATATTCGACACCTACCAGCACAACCGCAACCCGTTCATCGACCACCCGGAGTGGGTCAACTCCATCTGGTGACCCGGCGCGGCCGCCGTCACGGCGGCCGCCCCGTCCGGTGGCGACCACGGGAGGCAGCCGCGGGTCCGGGCCGCCCGCGCCGGGATCGGCCCGCAACGATGGCCGAAAGTCGTGCATTGTCGGCCCGGTGTCGGGCCGTCGCGGATCGCGGAGCCCTCTCCCCGCTCAGAGCCGGTCGGCGAGGGCCTGGAAGCCGGACCAGGGCAGCTGGGGTGCGCGGGAGTCCCAGACCTTCTGGGAGAGCGCGGCCAGCGGCAGCCGGATGCCGTCCGCCACCTGGGCCTGGGTCTGGGCGCCGGACAGGTCGGCCCAGACGGCGAGGCGCCCGCCCAGGATCTGGTTCGCGTACGAGGCCGGGACGGCAGTGGTGCCGCGCAGGACCAGCGGGGTCCACTCCTCGTAGATCCGCCGGCCGGTGGGGTAGGTGAACTCGTTCGGCTCACCGAGCACGTAGTACAGGTACTCGTCGTTGAGGTTCACCAGCTTGCGGCCCTCGCGCAGGTACTCCAGCGGCGGCCGGGCGCCGATCTCCTTGCCGGTCCAGTACTCGACCTGGATGTCCTTGGCCGCGCTCGTCACCCCGCCCGCGAAGAACCCGTCGTTCCACGCCTTGAGCGCCTTGCCGGACGGGCGGACCACGTCGGCGCGGTCGTTGAGCCAGCCCGTGGCCAGGTCCTGCACCCGCGCCGAGGGACCGTACCGCTGCTGGGCCGCCCGGGCGAGCTGCGGGAAGGAGGCCTGCGGGTCCCGGTAGACCAGCGCCTGGTACTCGTCGGCGCCCAGGTGCCAGGCTCCTCCGGGGAACAGCGGCTGGTACTCGCGCAACAGGTCGTCGACGAGCTTCGCGGCCGCCGGGTTGGATATGTCCACCGCTCCCTTGACCGCCTTGCCCTGTACGTCGCGCAGTTGCAGGTCGGGGTGGGCGCGCAGGACGGCGCCCAGGTGTCCGGGAGAGTCGATCTCCGGGACCACCGTGATGTGCAGCCGGGCGGCGAGCGCCGTGATCTCGCGGACCTGCGCCTTGGTGAGGTGCGGATTCGAGACGATCTCGGGGTGGGTGTCGGACTGGATGCGGAAGGCCTGGTCGTCGGAGAAGTGCAGGCCGAGCTGGTTCAGCTTGAGGTCGGCCATCTCGCGCAGCCGGTCCTCTATCCAGTCGGGCGTGAAGTGCTTGCGCGCTATGTCGAGGTTGAGGCCGCGCTGGGGCTTGGCCGGGGCGTCGTTCACGGTTCCCTCGGGGGCCGAACCGGCGCTCTTCACCGCCTGTTTGAGGGTGCGGGTCCCGTAGAAGACCCCGGCCTCGTCGGGGCCCTTGATCCGGACCGTGCCGTCCTTGACGGTGAGGGTGTACGACTCGGGCTTGCCCGCCCCCTCCAGGGAGAGCTCCACATCGCCCGCGCGCGGCGCCGTCGAGTCGGCGTACCCCAGGCCCAGTTCCCCGGCGAGCAGCTTGGCCTCGTCGGACAGGGCGGCGGCGTCGCCCTGCGCGACGACCACGCGGGCGTCGGGGGCGGGCTTCCAGCCGGGGCCGCGGGCGGGCACGTGCTCCCGGACGGCCGGGATGGTGCGCGGGGCCGTGGACAGGGGGTAGGACGGCGTCGGGGTGGGGGTGGGCGGCGCCGGGGCGGCACCCGTCGGGGCGGCCGCCGCCGTGGAGGAGCCCGGGGCGGCGGGGGTGCGCGCCTCGTCCGAGGCGGCCGTGCAGCCGGGGACGGCGAGGGTCACCAGCGCGGCGGCCGTTGCCGTCGCGATGGTCCGGACCCTCCTGTGACGCCTCGGTTTCCGCATCATGCACCTGTGTCCCCCGTACCCAACCTGGCACGGGGGACACGGGCGCGCGACCCGGGAGTCTCAGACCCGGACTCTCGGACCCGGGCTCTCGGACCGGGGCGTCTCAGACGAGGGCGTCGAGCGCCGCGGCGGCGAAGGCGTGGTCCTGCTCGGGGGCTGCGCCGCCGACGCCGATGGCGCCCACGAGCCGGCCGTCGCGGTGGACGGGCAGTCCTCCCGCGATGAACAGCAGGGGGCGGTCCAGGGCCGTGGGCAGCGTGTGGAGGGGACCTCCGGGGCGGACCGCCTCGACGAGGTCGGCGGTGGGCGCGTTCAGCTGGAGGGCCGTGTAGGCCTTGCGGGTGCTGGTCTCGCCGGAGATCAGTACGGCCCGGTCGTCGCGGCGGAAGGCGAGCAGGTGGCCGCCGGCGTCGAGGACGGTGACGCTGACCGTGACCCCGGCCGCTTCCGCGGCGGTCTTGGCGACGCCGACGAGCAGCTCGGCGTCCTCGGTGGTCAGGGCGGCGACGGCGGTGCGGGTGGGGGTGGACATGGCGGTTTCTCCTTGCGGGGGTTGTGTACGGGGAACAGGGGGTGGATCAGTGGCGGGCGGGTGCGGCGGCGGTCGCCTCGCGGGCCGCGGACGACGCGACCACCCGGCCGGCGCCGGCGCCGGCGGCGGCGCGCCCGGCCGTACGGCGTTCCAGTGCGCCCGAGGCGAGGGCGAGCACCAGGGCGGAGGCGGCCAGTGCCGCGCCGACCCAGTTCGGGGCGGTCCAGCCGAGGCCGGCGGCGATCACGAGCCCGCCGAGCCAGGCGGCGAGCGCGTTGCCGAGGTTGAAGGCGCCGATGTTGACGGCGGAGGCCAGGGTGGGCGCCCCGGCCGCCTGGTCCAGGACCCGCTTCTGGAGCGGCGGCACGGTCGCGAAGCCGAGGGCGCCGATCAGCACCACGGTGACGGCTGCGCCGGCCTTGGTGTGGGCGGTGAGCGTGAACACGGCCAGGGTGACGGCGAGCGCGCCGAGGGACACGTACAGCATCGGCATGAGCGCGCGGTCGGCGTACCGGCCGCCGATGAGGTTGCCGGCGACCATGCCCAGGCCGAAGAGGACGAGGAGCCAGGTGACGGAGGAGTCGGCGAAGCCGGCGACGTTGGTCATCATCGGGGTGATGTAGGTGATCGCGGCGAAGACTCCGCCGAAGCCGAGGACGGTCATCGCCATCGCGAGCAGCACCTGGACGTTGCGGAAGGCGGCGAGCTCGCGGCGGATCCGTACGCCGCCCTCGGGCCGGGGCAGTTCGGGGACCAGCTTGGCGATGCCGAGCAGACCGGCGATGCCGAGCGCGGCGACGATGAGGAAGGTGACGCGCCAGCCGAGGGTCTGCCCGACGAGGGTGCCGAGCGGGACGCCGACCACGTTGGCCACGGTCAGGCCGGTGAACATCATGGCGATGGCGCCGGCCTTCTTCTCGGGGGCGACGAGCTCGGCGGCGACGACCGCGCCGATGCCGAAGAAGGCGCCGTGGGCGAGGGAGGCGACGACGCGGCCGGTGAGCATGACGCCGAAGGAGGGGGCGAGTGCGGAGAGCACGTTGCCGGCGATGAAGAGGCCCATGAGCAGCATCAGCATGCGCTTGCGGGGGATGCGGGTGCCGAGCACGGTCATGAGCGGGGCGCCGAGGACGACGCCGAGGGCGTAGCCGGTGACCAGGAAGCCCGCCGTGGGGATCGAGACACCGTAGGTGCCGGCGACTTCGGGGAGCAGGCCCATGATGACGAATTCGGTGGTGCCGATCCCGAAGGCCCCGACGGCGAGGGCGAGGAGTGCGAGAGGCATGGGGGGAGGTGCCCTTCAGAGGGGAGGTGGTGGTGCGGGTGCGGTCCGTCCGCCGAGTACGGTTGCGGTCGCCGCTTACGTGCGTCCACATTAATTGCAGACGCGGGATATTTGCAAGCGCGGGCTATTGCAGGCGTGGCCTATCCTGGGGATCACACCGCTCGCACGGCACGCTTCGACGGAGGAAGCCCATGACGGCCACGGACAGCGCGCTCACCGCCCTCTCCCAGGGCTGGTGCGCCCTCTCCCTCCTGCACGGGCGGATCGAGTCGCACATCGAACGGGCCCTGCAGGCCGGGCACGGCCTGAGCGTGCGCGAGTACTCGCTCCTCGACGTCCTCAGCCGCCAGCACAACGGGCCGGGCGGGCACCTGCGGATGCACCAGGTCGCCGACTCGGTGGTGCTCAGCCAGAGCGCGACGACCCGCCTGGTCAGCAGGCTGGAGGACCGCGGCCTGCTGAACCGCTACCTCTGCGACACCGACCGCCGGGGCATCTACACCGACGTGAGCGAGGCGGGCCTGGCCCTGCTGGCCGCGGCCCGGCCCACGAACGACACCGCGCTGCGCGAGGCCCTGGACGAGGCCGCGCGCAACCCGGAGCTCGCCCCGCTGGTGTCGGCCGTGGAGAACCTCCGCCGCTGAGCCGGACGGCCTAGCTCGGACCGCCGGTGGCCGGCGGTGAGGAGGTCACCGCCCGGCCCGGTGGGGTGGAGGGGACCGCCGACGGCGACACCGACCCCGAGCCCTTCGGCGCGGCGGGCGAGGAAGGGCTCGGGCTCCCCGACACGGCCGGGGGCGAGGACGCCCCCGGGCTCCCCGACGCGTCCACGCCCGGGGTCGGCGTCGTCGTCCCGGCGGACCGCTGGGAGGGCGACGGCGAGGACTCCGGTGTCGGGCGGAACGGGCCGGGGCCCGTGACCTTCGGCGGAGTGGCCGGCGGCGTCGGGCCCGGCGCCGGATCCGGAGCGAGCAGCAGGTAACCGATCCCGGCGGCAGCGGCCGCGGCCAGGCCCGCCAGGGGCAGCGCGAACCGGCGCAGCCTTTCCACGGGCAGCCGCCTCACCTGCGGTCCCGGCGGATCCGCGGGGCGCAGCCGGCGGACGTCGATGCTGTCCGCGCGCGCGTCGAGGGCCTGCCGCAGCCGCCGCTCGACCGGGCGTTCGGCGAGGCGTTCGCCGTCACGCGTCATATCCGTCCCTCCAGAATCCGTTCCAGCGCGTCCAGGCCGCGGCTCGCGTTGGACTTGACCGCTCCCCGGCTGATCCCGAGGGTGGCCGCGATCTCCGCCTCGCTGAGGTCGGCCCAGTACCGCAGCACCAGGACCTGCCGGCGGCGCGGTGTCAGCCGGCCGAGCGCGGCGAGCACCTCGCGGTGCGCCTCGTCCAGGACCACGTGGTCCTCGGCGGACGGTACGTCGGCGGGCGGTGGCGGTGTCCAGGCCCGTACGGTGCGCCGGCGGCGCAGGACGGAGCGCGAGGTGTTGACGACCGCGGTGCGCAGGTAGCCGAGGGCGTTGTCGACCTCGGCTATCTGCTCCCCGTGACGCCGGTACAGGGCCGTGAAGGCGTCCTGGACCACGTCCTCGGCCGTGGCCAGGTCGTCGACGAGCAGCACCGCCAGCCGGACCATCCGCAGCCGGTGCGCGTGGTAGAGCTCCGTGACGGTGGGCGGCTGCGGCTCGCCGTCTCCCGCGCGCCCGTACGCGTGCGCGGAGCCGTACGAGGGCCCGTACGGGGATCCGTACGGGCGCGGGGTGGCCGGCGGGGCGGAACGCTCGCCGCGCAGCAACGACCACAGGCCCCGCCACGCCCGGCCGAAGCCGGGCGTGAGGGGGCCGACGGGTGGTGCGAGGTGGAGCACGGAATTCCTCAGTTCGCGCGGCGCCGCACGGCGTACAGGGCTGCCGCGCCGGCGAGGACCAGGCCGGCGGCCCCCGCCCCCAGGGCCGTGGTGGTCGCGGAGGAGCCAGTATGCGCGAGCTCGGCGCCCTCGGCGGCGGGGCCCGGCTCGGACGGGGAGGCGCTGGGCTTGGGACCGGCCGTCCCCGGGGTCGACGCGGAGACGCTGGGGGCGGCGCTGGGCGCGGCGCTGGGGGCCGCGCTGGGGGCCGCGCTGGGCGCGGCGCTGGGGGCCGCGCTCTTCGCGCCCGAACCCGCGCTCGGCGGGGTGCTGACCGAGGCGGACGGCTTGGCTCCGCCCGCGCTGGGCGAGGCACTGGCCGGAACGCTGACCGACGGAGCCGGCGCGGGCGAGCTGCCGCTCGCGGCGGAGGCCGGACCGGCGAGGGAGACGGCCACTGCGGCCGCGGCAGCGGTGACGGCCGCCCGGCGGAAGGCCAGGGGGACGCGCTGGACACGCTTCAGGTTCTTCAAGGTGGTTCTCCACGGTCGGGTCGAGGGCACGGAACTGCGCCCTTCACCCCCGCACGACGCGCGACCCCCCGGGAGGTTGCCGCCGATCCGGAAAAACTTTCCGGCCGGTTTCCGGAGGCCCGCCCGGGCCGCCGCGCAGGCCCTCGCCCAAGCCCTCGCCCAACCCCTCGCGCAGGGCGGTGCCCAGGGTGGCGACGCCCTCCTCGATCTCCCCGGCCGAGCCGGCCGCGTAGCCGAGGATCAGGCCCGGCGGGCCCGGCCGGACGCGGTGCCAGGACAGTGGGTGGGTCTTGACGCCCAGGGCCAGCGCCGCCGAGGCCAGGGCCGTGTCCTCGAAGCCGGCGCCGTCGAAGGTGACCATCAGGTGCAGGCCGGCCGCCGCGCCGTGCACCCGGGCCCCGGGCAGGTGCTCGCCGAGCGCCCGGAGCATGGCGTCGCGGCGGCGGCGGTGGCGGCGCCGCACGTGGCGCAGGTGCCGCTCCAGCTCGCCCGAGTCCATCAGCCGGGCGAGGACCAGCTGGGCGAGGACCGGGTTGCCCAGGTCGGCGTAGCGCTTGGCGGCGGTCACCGCGTCGCGCAGCCGCGGCGGCACCAGGAGCCAGCCCAGGCGCAGGGCGGGGGCGAGGAGTTTGGAGACGCTTCCGGCGTACCAGACGGCCTCGGGCAGCAGGGCGCGCAGCGCGGGGACGGGGGCGCGGTCGTAGCGGTGTTCGGCGTCGTAGTCGTCCTCGATGACCAGGCCCCCGGCGGCCGCCCAGCCGAGCAGGTCCCGGCGGCGCGCGCCGTCGAGGACCACCCCGGTCGGGAACTGGTGCGCCGGGGTGAGCAGTACGGCCCCGGCCCCGCTCGCGCGGAGCCCGGCGACGTCGAGCCCCGCCTCGTCCACCGGTACGGGCACGGTCTCGAGTCGCCCGTACTCCAGTTGCTGCCGGGCACCGAGCGAGCCGGGGTCCTCCACGGCGACGCGGTGCACGCCTTCCTGCCGCAGGACCTGCGCGAGCAGCCCCAGGGCCTGGGCGACGCCCGCGACGATCACCACCTCGTCGGGGTCGGCGCGGATGCCGCGGTTGCGGGCCAGCCAGCCGGCGACCGCCCCGCGCAGGGCGGGCGCGCCCTGGGGGTTGCCGTAGCCGAAGTCGGCCGGGGTCAGGCCGGCGAGCACCCGGCGCTCGGCCTGCAGCCAGGCCGTACGGGGGAAGGCGGTGAGGTCGGGGACCCCGGGCGAGAGGTCGATCCGGCAGGGCACGGCGCGCAGGGCGTCCACCAGCCCGCCGCGGTCCGGGGCGGGCGTCGGCCCCGCCGCCGGGGGCGGTGCGGCGACGACCACCGTGCCGCCCCGGCCGCGGCCGCGGACCTGACCGGTCTCCGCGAGCCGCTGGTAGGCCTCGGTGACGAGTCCGCGGGAGACGCGCAGTTCGGCGGCGAGGACGCGGCTGGCCGGGAGCCGGCTGCCGACGGGCAGCGTGCCGTCGGCGATGGCGGCGCGGAGCCGGCCGGCCAGCCAGTCGGTGCGGCCGCCCGGCGGGGCCTGGCCGAGGTCGAGCTGGAGGAAGTCCGAGCCGCTCGGGCTCGTGGACTCCGCCGTTTTGGACCCCCGGATCGCGCCTTCATTGGACCTGCTCACGGGTCCATTGTGGAGCCACGCTGGACCTCATGCAGAGAACCTCCGCTTCGACCGCCTCCGCGGCCCCCACCACCTCCTTCCGGGACCTGGCCCCCGGCATCACGGGGATGGCACTGGTCGGCAGCAGCGTCACCGTCTCCCGCTCGCTCGTCGACGCCCCGCTGTTCGCCACGCAGGCCGTCCGGTACGCCGCCGCCGCGCTGTTGCTGGTCGCGCTGGCCCGGGCCGCGCGGGTTCCGGTCCTGCGGCCGCGCGGCCGGGAGTGGCTGTGGCTGGCCGGGATCGCGGCGACCGGACTGGTGCTGTTCAACGTGGCCGTCGTGCGCGGGGTGGCGCATGCCGAACCGGCCGTCATCGCCGTCGCGGTGGCCTCCGTACCGATCCTGCTGGGGCTGATCGGCCCGTTCCTGGAGGGGCGGCGGCCCAGCCGTCAGGTGCTGCTGGCCGCTCCCGTGGTGGTGACCGGTGCGGTACTGGTCGAGGGCACGGGCCGGACGGACGCCGCCGGGGTGGGCTGGGCCGCGCTCGCGCTGGGCTGCGAGGCCGGGTTCACCCTGCTCGCCGTCCCGGTGCTGCGCCGGCACGGCCCGTGGGGGGTGTCCGTGCACGCGGTGTGGCTGGGGGCGCTGATGCTGGCGGGGCTCACGGTCGTCTTCGAGCGCCCGGCCGACCTGGGAACGCTCGGGCCAGCCCAGTGGGCGGCGGCGGGGTACCTCGCCGTCATGGTGACGGCGGTGGCGTTCCTGCTCTGGTACCGGACGGTCGCGGCCGTGGGCGCGGGCCGCGCCGGGCTGTTGACCGGCGTCGCGCCGGTGGCCGCGGCAGGCGCCGGGGTCCTCGCCGGCAGCGGGATCCCGGGACCGGCGGTGTGGCTGGGCCTGTTCGTCGTGGTCGTGGGGCTGGCCGTGGGCCTGCGCCCGGGCCGCGCCCCCGGACCGTCCGAGCGCACGCCAAGCGGCGATCGGGCGCCGGCGTCCCCTTGAGGGCCCCGGGGCTCGTGGATCACAATCCGCAGATGCCGACGCCCGCTCGCCACGCGCCCCCGTACAGCAGCTGGATGCGGTACTTCTCCCCCACCGCCAACCACCGCAGACTCGGACTGGTCTGCCTCGGGGTGGGGATGCAGCAGGGCGTGCTGCCGGTGGTCGGCCCGCGCGCCCTCGACCACCACGTCGCCGTGGTCGTCACCCGCGGCCGGGGCTGGTTCAGCCACGGGGGCCGGCCGCCGCAGCCGGTGGCCGCGCCCGCGCTGCTGTGGCTGGTGCCGGGCGTGGAACACCACTACGGGCCCGATCCGCTGACCGGCTGGGACGAGTGCTTCGTGGACTTCGCCGGGCCCGCCGTGGCGGCGTACACCGACCTGGGCTACGTGACCCCGGACCGCCCGCTGGTTCCGCTCGGCGGCACGGCCGGAGTGCAGCACGTGGTCGACGGGATCGTCCGGGCCGCCCGGCGCGGCGGACCGCTGCTGGAGGTCGAGGCCGCGGCCGCGGTGCACGGGCTGCTCGTGGCCCTGCGCTACGCCCGGGCCGAGACCTCCCGGCACGGGGACGCCGTGATGGACGCGCTGGCGCGGGACGCCCTGCTGCCGATATCCGTGAGCGAGCACGCCGCCCGGCTCGGGATGCCGCTGCCGCAGCTGCGCCGGGCGGTGCGGCGCAGTACCGGGGAGGGGGTCAAGGAGTACCTCCTCGGCATCAGGCTGAGCCGGGCGAAGGAGCTGCTGGCCCGCACCGACCTGCCGGTCGCCGGGATCGCCCGGCGGGTCGGTTACGAGGACCCGGCCTACTTCAGCCGGCTGTTCAGCCGCCGCGAGGGCATGGCACCCGTACGCTTCCGCGCCCAGCAGTCGGTGCGGGGGCCGGTCCGCTGACCGGTCACGGGCTCCGCCGCGCGTAGCAGAAGAGGTGGTCCTCGGGGCCGGCCAGCGGGTCGGCGGGCTGGAAGGACGCCGTGTGGTGGTGCAGGACCTCCAGGCCCCGGTCGGCGAGCCGGGCCAGGTGGTCCGCCGTGGACAGGCTGCTGACCGTCACCTCGTGGCCCATCCATTCGATGTCCAGGCCCCGGATGTCCCCGGGCACGGTGGCCATCACGAAGTACCCGCCCGGCACGACCCAGGAGGCCATGCGGTCGAGTGCCCCGGCGACCTCCGGCTGGTCCATCACCAGGAGGGGGAAGAAGGCGCACACGGCGTCGAACCCGCCCGGTTCGGGTGTGTACGTGCGCACGTCCGCCTGTTCGAAGCGCGCCCCCGGGACCCGGGCGCGGGCCAGGGCGACCATGGCCGCCGAGACGTCGATGCCGGTCACGTCGCAGCCGGCGCGGACCAGCGACTCGGCGGTGGGCCGCCCGGTGCCGCTGCCCACGTCCAGCACACGGGCTCCTTCGGGCAGCCGGGCGGTGAGCCAGTCGAGTGCCGCGAGCTGGCCGGGCACCCGCCCGAACACCTCCTCGTAGCGCTCCCCCAGCGCGTCGAACACCTCTGCCGCCGACTTGCGTTGACTCATCGGTCCGCCCTTCGTCTCGGGGGAACCACCGTACCGGGCCCGGTCCGGGCGGTGTTGGTGGACCGCCCGCGGCCTCCGGTCCGGAGCGTGACAGCATGCACCGTCCGCGTTACGCCCAAGGAGCACCGTGCAGAGCCTCACCGACGACGACCCGTCCCGCATATCCTCGTACCGGTTGCTCGGACGCCTCGGCGCCGGGGGCATGGGGACGGTCTACGCTGCTGCCGCTCCGGACGGCTCGAGGGTGGCCGTGAAGGCGATGCACTCCGCGTTCGCCTCGGATGACGACCACCGGGCCCGGTTCGCCCGCGAGATGGACCTTCTCCGGCGGGTGCACGGCCCGTACGTGGCCGCCTTCGTCGACGGCGACGCCACCGCGTCGCGGCCCTGGCTCGCCTCGCAGTACGTACCCGGCCCGACTCTGCGCGAGCGTGTGGCGGCCTCCGGCCCGCTGCCGGACGCCGTACTCCGCTCGCTGGCGGGCGCGACGGCCCACGCGCTGGCGGGTTTCCACGCCGCCGGAGTGGTCCACCGCGACATCAAGCCGGAGAACGTCATCCTCGCGCCGGATGGCCCGAAGGTCCTGGACTTCGGCATCGCCCACCGTCTCGGCGCGCCCGCCATCACGGACCCCGGCGTGCGGACCGGCACCCCTCGGTGGATGGCGCCCGAGCAGTACACGGCCGCCGTCACCAGTCCTGCCTCCGACGTCTTCGCGTGGGGGCTCCTGGTGGCCTACGCCGGCACGGGCCGACACCCCTTCGACGATCCCGCCCGGGATACGGGCGCGACGGTCGACGGCGAACCCGATCTGCTCGGCATGCCCGACGTGTTGCGCCGGTTGGTGGCATCGGCACTCTCGATGGAGCCGTCGCGGCGCCCGTCCGCGGCCCGGCTCGCCCACGGCATCGCGGAACCGGAACGCTGCGCGGACACCCTCGCCTTCCCGACCGTCGCGTACACCGCGGTCGAACCGCTCACGGAACCGCTCGCCGCCGCACTGGTCGACGTGGTGCGCGCCGGATGGGACGTAGAGGAAGAGCCCCGGCAGCAGGAGGAGCGGGAGGCCGCGACCGGCCGGCCAGGGCCGCCCCGTCCCCGGCCGGCCCAGCCGGTCCCGCCACGGGAGGTGGGGCCCGCCGTCCGGGAGGAGCGGGCCAAAGCGTGGGCGACGGTCGTCGGCGCCGTCGCGGTGGCCGCGACCGTCGTGGGCGTCGGCTTCTCGCCGCTGTGGGCGGGCGATGACGGAGAGCAGGCCGCCGCGCCGTCGGGCGTACGGGCCACGTCCCCGGCCCCGGCGCCCCCGACGCCCACGCCGTCCGCGCCCCCGACGACCATGCCGGCCGCCACCCCGATGCCATCCCGGTCGGCGGGCGGGTTCCCGTCGGTGGGCGGCAGCCCCACGACCCCGCCGGTGGTTGCCGTCTGGCTGCCCAGCGCGGGGCAGTGGAAGGCGGCCGAGAGGGTCGACCCGCTGCCCGAGGGTTCCGGGGAAAGACGCACCCGTGCACAGGATTTCGCGATGACCATCGCCTACGACCGCAACCTCACCCCGTCCACCGGCGACATCCAGATCCGCCTGGACCGCGCCTCCGGCACCGTCTTCGCCATGGGCGCGCCCTCGATGGGGATCCGCACCCCGGACGACACCAAGCCCGGCCACCTGCCGATGCCGATCTACGCGGGGTCGTATCTCCGCGACTCGGTCACCGGAGGCTCCAAGTGGCTCGAACCGGGCTACGGGCAGGGTGAGCCCACCCCTGCCACGGCGGGGCCCAAGGTGTTCCGGCGGTACGCCGTCGGCTACTTGGGAGCCGACGGCGTACCCGTGTTCGTCTATGCGGGCGGGTTGGACGATCGGGGGGACGGACTCGGATCGGGTCTCCTTGCTCCTTGGGACGAGGTATTGGCCGAGGCCGACAAGCCGCTGATCACCGACTGAGCCACGGCCCGGGCTCGAGTGGGACGAGTGCGGGGTCGGGGCAGGGCCGCTTCTTCACGGCCGGTAGCCGATGTTGAGTTCCGCGACCGAGGTCCACGGACGGCCGGCCACCTCGCTCGTGGCCCTGAGTCTGACGTAGCGGGCGGTGCGCGGGGAGAAGGTGACGTCCTGCTGCGCCGTCGAGTTCGGGAAGGTCCCGGTGGCCGAGGCCGCGCCCCAGGTGGTGCCGTCGGTGGAGGTGAACACCTCGTAGCCGGCGATGCGTCCGTTGCTCTGCGACTGCCGGGGCAGGTAGTGGAGGGCGCAGACGTCGTAGGCGGCGCCGAGGTCGAGGGTGATCTCGTGCGGCATGGGTGCGGTGGCGTCGTACCACTGGGTGTGCCACAGGGTGGCGGCGTCGCCGTCGAGGACGTTGGCGGCGGCGCCGTTCTCGCCGGTGGTCTCCTGGCTGTCGACCGCCTTGACGCTCATCCGGCCCTGCGGGACGAGGAGTTCGCCGCCGCCGACCGGTCCGAGGTCGTCCACGGTCAGGTCGTCGAGGATCAGGTCGGCTTCGTTGTGGGAGTTCTCGGGGGTGACCTTCCGTACGCCGATCCAGGCGTCGGCGCCCGCGGTGAAGGTCCGGGTGAAGACGGTGGGCGTACGGGCCTGGTCCAGGTCGGTGGCGGTCTCGGTGGTCCCGGACCCGGTGACGAACCGGTAGTCCCCGCCGAATCCGCTCTCGTAGGAGAAGGTCACCTTGTACGAGTGGCCCTGGGTGAGCCGCAGGGTCTGCGGGAGGGTGCGGTAGACGAGCCCGGTCCGCTCCTCGTGCGACTTGAGCGAGTTCTGGCCGCCGATCACGTCGTCGACGAGCTTGCCGTTCCAACCGGCCTGCGTGTACGGGACGTTGCGCTGGGCGATGTGGGTGCGCGGGTCGGTGGCGGAGCCGCCCGCGCCGCCGAAGGCGAAGGGACCCCATCCCGCGTCGGTGTTCTCGAAGTCCTCGGCGAAGAAGTGGCCGCCGAGCGGGGTGCGGGCGGAGCGGACCACGCGGACGTCGTCCAAATAGACGGTGCCGGATCCGGCGGCCGCGGTCAGCTTGAGGGTGGCGGTGGACTGTCCGGCGGGGACGTCGAACAGCACCTTCATGCGCTGCGCCTTCGTGCCGTTCTTCTCGCTCCCGCCGAGGCTGTTCGTCAGCGGCGCGGAGTCGGCGTACACGGAGGCCGCGGCGCCGCCGGACGGGGTGACGGTGAGGGTGGTGGCCCGGCCGGCGGGGGTGGAGACCCAGACGGAGGCGGCGTGGGTGCCGGGGGTGAGGCCGGTGAGCTGCTGGGAGACGGCCGGGGTGGTGCCGGGGGCGAAGGTGAGTTCGCTCTGGCCCTGGGCGTTGCGGGCGACGGCGGCGCCGGTCCCGGTGACGGTCCAGGCGTTCAGGTCTCCCGCGTAGAAGGAGGGGTCCTTGACCGGAGTGCCCTCGCCCCACTTCGGGTCGGGCTGGGCGGGCGCGGCGCCGTCGGTGACCACGTAGGCGGTGCGGGCGGCGGCGTCGATGGTGACCTGGCCCTGGCTCACGGGGAGGTCGCCGACGAGTCGGCGTCCGGTGTCGGTGAGCCGGTAGAGCTTGGGGGCGGTCCAGCCGGCGGGCAGGGCCCAAGTGGTCGGGCCCGCCTTGTCGTTCCAGTGGTAGAGCTTGCCGTCGCGCGGCAGCAGGTAGGCGTCCCCGGACAGGACGGTGCGACCGGCCGTGGTGATCCGGCGCTTGCCGCCGGTGGTGGTGACGGTGGTGCCGTTCGCGAGGGTGACCGTGTCCGCGGTCCACTTCACGACCGGGGAGTCCTGGAGGTACTTGGTCGGCAGGTTGACGCCGAAGGTGGTGTTCAGGAAGGCGGTGAAGTCCTTCTTGCCCTGCCAGCCCTCGTACGCGGTCACCTCGGCACCGCCGAGCAGCGGGTGGCGGGCGATCCAGTCGTCCTTGGCGTGGTTGGCGATGAAGCGGGCGATGGTGGAGTTGACGCCCTTCAGGTCGCTGCCGCCGTAGTCGACGTCGGCCGCCCAGTGGTGCCAGAGGGACTGCTCGGTGAGGGTGTTGGGGAACTCCGTCGCCAGCTGGAGGCCGAGCCCGGCGATGTCGCGCTGGAGTCTGCGGGAGACGTAGCCGTCGCCGTACCAGACGTCCACGTAGAGGAAGTCGAGTCCGGGGGCGGCGGCCTTGAGGTCCTGCAGGCGCTTCAGCCGCCCGCCGGACTGGCCGTCCTTCCTCGTGTCCACGTAGTAGGACTGGTCGAGCCAGTCCCAGCCGAGTCCGCCGCTCTGGTGGGCCGGGTCGAAGGTGGCCGAGACCGGGTACTCCTCGGTGGCGTTGATGTGCACGCCGAAGTCGGCGTTGTAGGCGTGCCCGGCCGTGGTGAGGGCGTTCAGGCCGGCGGCGCCGCCGAGTTTGGAGCCGATGTTCTTGTAGTCCATGTGCGCGGAGTCGTGCCCTTCGGAGGCGTAGCCCTTGAGGAGGACGAACTGTCCGAGGCCGTCCGTGGCCAGGCCGACCCGCTTGGTCTCGTCGAGGGTCTGCGCGAAGGGGTGGGTGGCCTGGGAGGCGAAGTTGAAGGGGATCCGCTGCACGACCCGGTCGGCGGTGTCCTGCCAGCCGGTGGGCGGGGTCCAGATGTCCCGGTAGGCGACGGCGGCGTCCTGCCAGTCCACGACGGAGTCCGCGTTGCGGTCGGCGGTGACGGCGATGCGGGCGTACGGGAGCGGCTCGGTGTCGGTGTCGGCCGCACCCGCGGGGCGGTGGAGCCAGGCGCCGCTCCACAGTCCGGCGCGGCGGTAGGCGCCCTTGTCGGTGATCCTCTTGCTGATCCGGCCGTTCTCGCGGGCGGTGGGGCCGGAGGGTGCGTCGTAGAGGGAGTTGGAGTCGATGGCGGCGGCCAGCCTGCCGGTGTTGACCAGTCCGTACATCACGGTGGTCGCGGCGGCGTCGACGGGGGTGCTCGCGGTGACGGGGGTGAAGGTGTCCCCGGTGCCGGTGGTTGCGGTGTGCATGGTGGCCGTGGAGAGCGCGGCGCCCGGCTGGTCGCTGCGGACGCTGACGAGGTGGTGGTCGGGGATCGCGAGGCTGCGTACGCGCAGGGCGGCGGTGTCCTCGATCGCGGTGACCCTGAACTCCACGGTCGAACCGGTCACCGCGATGCGGGCCCGGATGGTCACGCCGGAGAAGGCGAGCGCGTAGTCCACGGCGGAGGCGGAGGGGGCCGAGGTCACGGCCGGGGTGTAGGTGGTCCCGTTCACGACGACCGCGCTCAGCGGGTCCTCGTTGCCGTGCAGCACGTCGCCGGTGGCGCGCCGGGTGTAGCCGATGACCCGGGGGAAGCCGCTGTCCACGCTCACGGACAGCTCGGGCGAGGTGATCGTCACGGGTGCGGCGGGCGCGGCGGGCGAAGCGGGGGCGGCGGGCGCGGCCACGAGCAGGGTGGCGACCAGACCGGCCACCGCCGCGGCCGCCGGCCACAGGGGGATGCGCATCGGACCTCCGGGAGTCGGCGCTTCCTTGGCGGAAGACCGCTCGGCACGCAGCCCCGGGCGGTCCGCTCACTGACCTGACAGCTTGCGGACCGGGGCCGGGCAGGCCCATGGACAAAGCGGAGCGCCGTCCTGGACTTAACTGCGCGTGGAGTGCCCGGAGGGGGTGTCTCGTCGCTCATCCGATCGTTGGTCCCGTGTGGCAGACCCGCTCGTCAGGGGGCGGTCAGCGCCTCGACGAGCCGAGCGAACTCGGTGCGCTGCCGGTTGGTCAGATGAGCGTAGAGCGGCATCTGCATCTCGTCGGTGATCCGCTCGGCACGTTGCCGTCGGGGGATCTGGGCCGTGTCGACGGGCTGCGGCTCCTGCCAGCCGTAGTGGGCCGCCTGCTCGACACCGAGGTTGACGACCATGGCCGCTCGGGCGCTCAGCCCGCACCGGCGCACTGCCACCAGATGGCAGGCGCCCCGGTGTTCCCGTAGTACGTGTACGCGTTGCATGGCCGCTCCGGCCGGGTCGTCGCCGGGGCAGGGTTGTGCCCGCCAACCCGCGAACAGGGGCAGTGCGTCGGGGTCGGCGGAATCGATCAGCTGTTGTGCCAGGTGGTTGAAGTGCTCCACGTCGATGTCGGCGGGGATGTGCGCACGCCCCCACGCCCGGACGGCCTGCGCGTAGCGGGCGACGGCCTCTTCCGCCGGCATCACGGGCTGTCCCGCCAGCCAGCCCGCCGTCACCAGCCGGGGGCCGAGGAAGCCCTGTGTCGCTTGGACCACCGTGACCGGCGCCTCGCCGAGCACTCCGAAGCGTCCGCGGCAGTAGAAGCCACGGCCTGGGGCGAACCCGGCACGCAGGCCGATCTCGGCGGTCTCCTCGTCGGACATGAACTCGTCACCGAAATCGTGGATGGGACGGGCCACGGCGGCGATGCACTGAGAGATTTCCATGGCCCGAAGGTCACCCACCACCACTCAGTAGGTCAAGAGGTTCTTTTCTCATGGAATCCTTTAGCTAATCTATCGACTCATGCTCGATGTCCGCCGCCTGTACATGCTCAAGACCGTCGCCGCCCGGGGCTCCATCACCGCGGCCGCCCAGTCCCTGGCGCTGACCGCCGGTGCCGTGTCCCAGCAACTGACCGCTCTGAGAAGCGACGTGGGAGTCGACCTGCTGCGCCCCGACGGGCGAACCGTCGCGCTGACGGAGGCCGGCCGTGTCCTGCTCGAACACGCCGACCGGATCCTCGCCGCCATGGAGGAGGCCGAGAGTGCCATCGCTGCGGTCAAGGGCACGGTCGGCGCCACCGCAACACTCGCCGCGCTGCCGTCCACCGTCACCAGGATCGTGGCTCCCGCACTCACCGCACTCGGCTCATGCCACCCGCAGCTCGCCGTGACCTGCCTCATCACCGACCAGGCACAACTACGCGAACTCGCTCTCGGCACCGTCGACGTGGTGCTGGGACAGCGCTATCACCACCTGCCCGACACGACACCCAGGGGCATCGACATCTCACCCCTGCTCGACGATCCGCTGCTCGTCGTCACCGCAGCCGGCCAAGGCGACGACCGGCCCGTCGTCCTGCAGGAACTGGCCGCGCACGATCTCGCCGTACCACCGCCGACCACGGACTGCGGACAAGCCATCCTGCAAGGCTGCCACCGTGCGGGCTTCACACCCACACCCCGGTACATCACCGCCGACATCGCCGCCCAGCTCACCCTCGCACGTGCCGGCCTCGCCACCGCGCTCGTGCCCCGCACGGCCATCGACCCGACCACACCCGGAATCCGTACGACTCCCCTCGCGGACCACCCGATCCAACGCCTCCTGTTTGCCGCGACCCGTCACACCGAGAACGCGAACCCGACGAACACCGCCGTCATCGCCGCACTGCGCACTGCCGCCCGGGAAGGGCAAACCGCCTGCCTACCGCCGGCCCAGGAGTGACGCTACGGGGCCGGCGGACGAAGGATGCGGCGGCTATTTCACCGATCCCGCCATCACGCCCTGGACGAAGTGGCGCTGGAAGGCGAAGAAGACGATCAGCGGGACGACCAGGGACAGGAACGCCCCCGGCGCCAGGACGCCGATGTTGCTTCCGAACTGGCGCATCTGGGACTGCAGCGCGACCGTGAGCGGCTGGGACTCGCTGTCCGCGAAGAGCAGCGCCACGAGCATGTCGTTCCAGACCCAGAGGAACTGGAAGATGGCCAGGCTCGCGATGGCCGGGCGGCCGAGCGGCAGGACCAGCCGCGAGAAGATCCGCCATTCGCTGCCGCCGTCCATCCGGGCGGCTTCCAGCATTTCGCGCGGTATCTCGGCGAAGTAGTTGCGCAACAGGAAGATCGCGAACGGTAGCCCGTAGGCGACGTGGAAGAGGACGACGCCCGCGACCGTGCCGAACAGTCCCACCGCTCCGAAGAGTTTGGCCACGGGCAACAGCCCGATCTGCACGGGTACGACCAGGAGGCCGACGACCACCAGGAAGATGGCGTCCCGGCCGGGGAACTCCAGCCACGCGAAGGCGTATCCGGCGAGTGCCGCGATGGCGACCACCAGGGCGGTGGTGGGCACGGAGATGAGGACGGTGTTCCCGAAGGCCTCCGCGATGCCGGAGTCCTTCAGGAGGGCGCCGTAGTTGTCCAGGGACAACTGGGACGGGTCGGTGAGGGCGGTCCACCAGCCGTCGGAGGCGTTGTCGCCCTCGGAGCGCATGGAGGAGATGAGCAGGCCCGCCAGTGGAGTGATCCATACGAGGGCGACCAGAATCAGGGCACCCTGGACGAGGGAGCTGCTCAGCAGGCGCGCCAGCCGGTTTCCGCCCCGGCGCCGGAGCCCGGACCTCGGCGCGGACGGGCCGGGGACGGGGTGGACCGCTGCCGAACGCCGGGGCGGTCGGCGCTCGATGGTGCTGTGGCTGCTCACGATCCACTCCTTCGGAAACGCCGGATGTTGAAGATCATCGCCGGGACGACCAGCAGGAGGAGCACCACGCTGAGCGCACTGCCGAGTCCCTGGTCGTTGCCGCCGCCGAACGAGACCAGCCACATTCGGGTGGCCAGCACGTTCGCCTCTTCCTGGACCGGTCCGGGCGCGATGATGTAGACGAGGTCGAAGACCTTCATCACGTTGATCACCAGGGTCACGAAGACGACCGTGAGTACGGGTGCGAGCAGCGGCACGGTGATCTTGCGGAAGATCTGGCCCTCGGAGGCACCGTCCATGCGCGCGGCCTCCAGAGCGTCCCGTGGGATGGCCGCGAGGCCGGCGCCGATCAGGACCATCGCGAAGCCGGTCCACACCCACAGGTAGGCGCCGATGATGGCCGGTGTCACCAGCGCCGGGCCGAGCCAGTTCACCCCCTGGTACGGGGCCTCGAAGTTGGTCGCGGGGAGTCTGACGGTGTACTCGCCATCGGCCAGGCCGGCGAAGTGGAAGGACCCGTCGTCGACGGTGACGGCGGTCGCGGCCACCCGCCCGTCCCGTACGGCCTCGACCGTCATGCCGGGCAGACCGTTCTCGCCCGGGTCGACCTTGCCCGGCGTGCCGGCGCCGCCGGGGGCGAAGTCGAGGTAGACGACACCTCCGATTCCGTCCGTGCGGGGCGCGTCCGTGGACGCGGCCTTCGCTCCGGTGGGCAGCGAGCCGGGTGCCACCCCGATGAAGCCGAGACTGACCGAGCCGCCGGGACGTACGACGTGCTCGGTGCTGTACGGGCCGCCGGCGCCGCCGGTCAGGCCTTGGCCCTCCCGGGCGCGGGCCGTCGGATAGGCGGCGGTGTCCTCGAAACCGTCGTGGACGCCGACCACGGCGGCGTTGAGCACGCCCCGGGCCGGGTCCTGTTCGTAGGCGAGCCGGAAGATGATGCCCGCGGCGAGGAACGACACGGCCATCGGGAGGAAGAGCACCAGCTTGAACGCGGTCGCCCAGCGCACCTTCTCGGTGAGCACGGCGAGCATCAGCCCGAGCCCGGTCAGCAGGGTCGGGGCGACGACGACCCACACGGCGCTGTTGCGGATCGCCTTGAGGGTGGCCGGGTCCTGCACGATCGCCGCGTAGTTCCCGGCCCCGACGAAGCGGTCGCCGTCGGCGTCGAAGAGGCTGCGGCCGAAGGAGAAGAGGACCGGGTAGGCGACCAGCGCGCCGAGGAGCAGCAGGGCCGGCAGGACGAAGACGACCGCGAGGCGGCGCTTCCTTCGCTGGGCCCGGCGCCGCCCGTCGGCCGCGCTGCGGGCGGTCACGGTGTCAGCCATGGAAGTCGCCTCAGTTCCCGTAGGCCTTGGCGGCCTCCGCCTCGAGCTGTGCGGCCGTGCCCTGCGGGGTCGACGGGTCGCGCAGGAAGTCCTGGAGGAGCTTCCACTCGCCGGCGCCCTTGGTGCCGCCGAACGCGGCCGGGGCCTGGTCCGACATGTCGAAGCGGATCGAGTCGCCCGCCGCGATCAGCGAGTTCGCGGTGCTGCGGGTGATGTCGTCGCCGTACGAGGCGAGGTCGACCTCGTTGTTCGGGGACAGGAAGCCGCCGGCGCCGGCCCAGACCTCCGCCGCCTCGGAGCCGGCCAGGAATTCGAGCAGCTTCATGCCGGCCTTGCTGTTCTTTCCGTCCTTGAGGACGACGGCCGCGTCACCGCCGCTGACGACCGGCGCCCTGCCGCCGTCGACCGAGGGGAACGGGAAGAACTTGGCGTCCGTTCCGAGCTTCTTGCCGAACTGGTCCTTGGCGACCCCGCCGACGAAGTCACCCTCGTAGACCATGCCCGCCTTGGGCTCGGGTCCGAAGACCTGCGCGACCGATGAGGGGAAGTCGGTACCCAGGGCCGTCTGGGCACCGCCGGCGACGAGCTGCTTGTCCTTGAACAGTTCGCCGAGGGTGGTCAGCGCCCTGACGACGCTGTCGTCGGTCCACTTGAGCTTGTGCTGGGCGAGCTGGTCGTACTTCTCCGGCCCGGCCTGGGAGAGGTAGATGTTCTCGAACCAGTCGGTGAGGGTCCAGCCGTCCTCGCCGGCTATGGCGAAGGCCGGGCGGCCGGAGTCGGCGAGGGTGCGGCCGGCCTTCAGCATGTCGGTGTAGCTCTTGGGCTCGTTGACGCCGGCCTGGGTGAAGGCCTCGGGGGCGTACCAGACGGTGGACTTGTGGGCGGCCTTGAAGTAGAGCCCGTAGTACGTGCCGTCGACGGTGCCGTAGTTCCTCCACACCGGGGAGAGGGTGGAGCCGGCGGTCTGCGCGGCCTGGTCGGACAGGGGCTGGAGCCAGCCCTTCTTCGCGAACTGCTGGAGCACGCCCACCTGGGGAACCATGACCAGGTCGGGCGCGTTGCCACCTTCGATCTTGCTTCCGACGAAGGTGGAGACGTTGTCGCCGGAAGGCACGAAGACCGTCTTGGCGCCGGTCTTCTCGGTGAAGGCGTCCAGGACCTTCTTGAAGTTCTTCTGCTCGCTGCCGGTCCAGACGCCTGCCACGGTCACGGTCTGGCCGCTCAGTTCGCCGCCGCCGGCCGGTCCGGTGCCGCCGCAGGCGGTGGCCCCGAGGGCGAGAGCGAGGGCAGCCGATGCGGCGGCCGCGGTCCGGCGGGTCGTCCTGCTGGGTCGTCCCATGAGGGGTCCTTTCGTGGGAGTCCGGGGCCACGGGGGTGTGCCCTGGATTCGCTGGGAGGGGTTGCGTACGGGGAAATGGGAGAGGGGAGGAGGAGGTCAGGGGTGGGGGCCGGATCCGGCACGGGATTCCCGGTGGTCACGGGCCGGGACACTCGGCCGTCCACCATGCGGCGGTCGCCGCGGGGAGCACCCCGTCGGGACAGGGGCCGCTGGTGAGCAGCGGAGTCCCGGGGACCGGGGCGGGCACCGGCTCCGTGCCGAAGTTCACCGCGCAGATCAGGCCGTCGCCGCGGGCGATCGCCAGCACCTGCGGTGGCGCGTCCAGCCATCGCAGGGCGCCGTCGCCGAGCTGCGGCAGGCTGCGCCGCAGCTGGAGGCCGTCGCGGTAGAGGTGCCAGAAGGAACGGGTGTCGGCCAGGGCGCGGTCGGTGGCGTGCTCGGCGAACCACTCGGGCTGCGGCAGCCACGGTTTGGCGCCGGCCGCTTCCCGGGTGAAGCCGAACGGGGAGGCGTGCCCGGACCAGGGCAGGGGCACGCGGCAGCCGTCCCGGACGTGCTTGCGACTGCCCGTGCGATGGAAGATCGGGTCGGTGAGGACCTCGTCGGGCAGGTCGAGGACCTCGGGGAGGCCGAGTTCCTCGCCCTGGTAGATGTACGCGGCGCCGGGCAGCGCGAGCATCAGGAGGGCCGCGGCGCGGGCGCGGGCGGCTCCCAGCCCGCTGCCCTCCACCCCGGGCTCCCCCGCGTAGCGGGTGACGGTGCGGACCTGGTCGTGGTTGTTGAGGACCCAGGTGACGGTGGAGCCGGTGCCCGCGATGTCGCGTACCGCTGCGGTGATCGTCGCGCGGAAGGCCTCGGCGTCCCAGGGGGCGCTGAGCAGGTCGAAGAAGAACGCCTGGTGCAGTTCGTCGGGGCGGACGTACTCGGCGTGCTCGCGTGCGGTGGGCACGGACACCTCCCCGACCAGCAGCCGCTCGCGACCGTCCCGGGCGGTGTACTCCTCGCAGACCGAGCGCCACCGGCGCCACACGTCGTGGACCTCGGGCTGGTTCCACGCGAGCTGGTTGACGGCGTCGCGGGCCCGCTCGTCGGCTCCGGGATCGTCGGAGTCGGGCAGTGCGGGGTGTTTGAACAGTCCGGCGGCGACGTCGATGCGGAAGCCGTCGACCCCGCGGTCCAGCCAGAAGCGCAGCACGTGCTCGAACTCGTTTCCCACGGCGGGGTCGCGCCAGTTCAGGTCGGGCTGCTCGGGCGTGAAGAGGTGCAGGTACCACTCTCCGGGGGTGCCGTCGGGCTCGGTGATCCGGCTCCAGGCGGGACCACCGAACATGGCACGCCAGTTGTTGGGGGGCACCGCCCCGTCCGGGCCGCGGCCGGGCGCGAAGTGAAAGCGGGAGCGCGGCGCGCTGCCCGGTCCCGCGGCGAGCGCGGCGCGAAACCACGGGTGCTCGCTGGAGCAGTGGTTGGGGACGATGTCGAGCAGCAGCTTGAGCCCGAGTCTGCCGGCGTCGGCCACCAACCGGTCGAACTCGGCGAGGTCACCGTAGACGGGGTCGACACCGCAGTAGTCGGCGACGTCGTAGCCGTGGTCGTGCTGCGGCGACGGGTAGAAGGGGCTGAGCCAGATGCCGTCGACACCGAGCTTCCTCAGGTAGGGGAGCCCGGCCCGGACGCCCGCCAGGTCGCCGATGCCGTCCCCGGTGCTGTCGAGGAAGCTGCGGACGTAGACCTGGTAGATCACCGCGTCGCGCCACCAAGGGGCGGATGTGATGGCGGCGGGTGAGGGGTGGCCGGTGGCGGCCGGAAGGGTGCTGAGCATCTCGCGTCGACCTGTCTGCTGAATGCGAGAGCGCCCCGGATCGGGTGCGCTGTTATGCATGCATGTTAAGTAGCAGCGACTGGAAGATGTCAACGATGTGTCCAGAAACAGCGAAACAGTGGGGTAGTTTGCGGAGAAATCTCCGCATGCATGAAGAAGGGCCTCTACTTAGCATGTAAGTAGAGGCCCTGAGAGGGTGGAGGAGCGGAGCAGTGCGATCAGCCCTTGCGGGAGATGGTCCCGAGTTCGCGCGAGAGCCGCGCCGCCGCCTGCTCGGGCGTCTGGCGCAGTGCCATCAGGTCCTGCGCCACGGCCTGCACGGCGAGGCTCACCTGGTCGTAGCGCGGACTTTTCGGGCGTGGCACCGCCGACAGCACGCTCTGGCGCAGCGTGGGCAGGTACGGATACGCCCGGATCAGCTCGGGATCCTCGTACAGCGCGGCGCGCACCGGCGGCAGCGCGCCCGTGGTGAGCACTTGGCGCTGGACGCGTTCACTGGTGAGGTAGGAGATCAGATCGGCCGCCGACGCCGGATGCCGCGCATGGCTGCTCACGGCGAGGTTGGAGCCGCCCAGCACGCTGGTGCCGGGCCCGTCGGGGCCGGGCAGCGGCACCGCACCGAACCTGCCCGCGACCTTCGACCCCGCCGCGCTCGCGTCCGCGTAGGCATAGGGCCAGTTCCGCAGGAAGAGCAGCCGACCGTCCTGGAAGGCCTGCCGCGACTCCTCCTCCTTGTAGCCGAGCGCCTCGCGGGCGATCCAGCCGTCCCGCACGCCCTCCGCGAGGAACCGCAGTCCGGCGCGCGCCGCGTCGGAATCCACCGTCACACGGTCGCCGTCGTCGCGCAGGATCGATCCCCCCGCCGAGTGCACGGCCTCGGTGACGTTGACGGTGAGCCCCTCGTACGGCAGGAACTGGCCGGCATAGCCGTCCAATCCGTACTTCGGGGCGATCGTGCGTGCCTGGCGGACCAGGTCGTCCCAGGTGCGCGGCGGTTCCTCGCCCTCCCGGTCCAGGATGTCCCTGCGGTAGTAGAGCAGTCCCGCGTTGGTGACGTACGGGACCGCGTACAGCCGACCGTCGAAGGTCGCGGTGTCGACGACCGGCCGCAGGAAGGCGTCCAGGGGGAAGCGGTCACGCTGCAGCGGGGAGATCAATCCGGCCGCGGCGAACTCGGAGGTCCAGGCGACGTCGATGTTCAGTACGTCGAACCTGTCGCGCCCCGATCGCAGTTCGCTGATCATCTGGGCCCGCGTCTCGTCCGCCGAGTCGGGCAACTCGACGAGCGTGACGCGCTCGTCGGGATGGGCCTCGTTCCAGTCGTCCAGGAGCGGCGGGAGGTAGTCCGTCAGATCGCCCGCCGTCACGAGCGTCAGGGGGCCGCGGTCGCGCTCCCCGGGAGCTGCGCCCGCGTCGACGCGGACACCGAACCCGCTGAATCCCGTCAGTACGACCGCCCCCACCAGGAGAGCTCTACCCGCGGCACGCATCCACCGCATAGATTCCTCCCAGTGCACGATCCGGCTGCGCCGCCGACCATCGTGGCCTATATATACCCGTTAGGCATGGGCGATACTAGACGCCCATGCAGACGAGCCGGACGGCGGCACACATCGGCCCGCCGCCGAGTGAACGGTTGACTACGGAGCGGGAAGGAGGGGGAGCGAGTGCGGCTGGCGCTCCTTGCGCTCCTCACCCGTAGCCCTGCGCACGGTTACGAGCTGAAGCAGGACCTTGAGAAGCTCCTGGGCGCCGCGTACCCTCACCCCAACGTCGGCCAGATCTACGTCACCCTCGGTCGGCTGGAGAAGAGCGGCCTGATCGAAGGCGAGGACGTCGAGCAGTCGGGGCGGCCCAACAAGCGCACGTACAGGCTGACGGACGCCGGGCGCGAGGCCGCACTGGCGTGGTTCGAGGACACCACCGAGGAGCCCCGGGTACGGGACGAGTTCTTCATGAAGCTCGCACTCGCACCGCAGTCGGGTCTGGCCGACCCTGTCGCACTGATCAACAAGCAGCGGCGGCAGTACCTCAACACCATGCGGGACCTGTCCAAGCTGGCCGCGGCCGAGGACCGCGACAACAAGATCTCCCAATTGCTGATCGAGGGCGCCATGCTGCACCTGCAGGCCGACCTCGACTGGCTGGAACGCTGCCAGGAGGAGCTGGAATGAGCGACGACGCCGGCACCACCGCTCCTGCCGTGTCCGTCCAGCCCATCGAGCCCATCGTGCGCGCCGAGGGCCTGACCAAGACGCACCACGGCGAGGGCACGCCGGTGCATGCCGTGCGCGGGGTGGACCTGTCCGTCCAGCCAGGCGAGTTCGTCGCGGTCACCGGGCCGTCGGGAGCGGGCAAGTCCACGCTGCTGCACCTGATAGGCGGCCTCCAGCGACCCGACAGCGGGAAGCTGTGGCTCGGCGGAGAGCGCGTCGACGAATACCGCGAGGCCCGCTGGGCGGTCCTTCGGCGCCGCAGCGTCGGCGTCGTCTTCCAGTTCTTCAACCTGGTCTCCAACCTCACCGTCGCCGACAACGTCGAACTGCCCGCCCTGCTCGCCGGAACCTCCCCGAAGGCCGCCCGGGAGTCCCGCGCCGAACTGCTCGCCGAACTCGGCCTCGAAGGCCGGGAGCGGTCGATGCCCGGCGAGCTGTCGGGCGGCGAACAGCAGCGGGTCGCGCTCGCCCGCGCCCTGGTCAACCACCCCGCGCTGCTGCTCGCCGACGAACCGGCCGGCAGTCTCGACAGCAAGGGCACCCGCGAGGTACTGCGGCTTCTCTCCCGGTTCCACCAGCGCGGGCAGACGATCATGATGGTCACCCATGACGCCCGGATGGCCAGCGCCGCCGACCGCGTCATCAGCTTCTTCGACGGGCGCATAGCCGACGACGCGCAGCTCGGCAGCGGGCGCCGGGGGCCGGCCCGCGGCGTGGCCGGCGTACTGGACCTGGAACTGAAGGAATGACCGTGCGGGCCACTCTTCGCTGGGCGCACGCCGACTTCCGCGCACACCGCGGCGAAGCCCTCTTCGTCGTGTTGGCCAGCGCCGGGATCATCGCCTCGCTCCTGCTGGCCGGCGCACTGTTCAGCTACGCCGCCAACCCCTGGCAACGTGTCTTCAACCAGTCCCACGGCGCGCACGTCTGGCTGCACACCCGCGCCGGGGCGGACACTGCCGCCCTGTCCCGCATGGACGGGGTCGCAGCCGTCTCCGGGCCCTACCGCACGGCGGCGACCACCGTCGAGTCGCGCGGTGCCCGGGCCGGGGTGACGCTGCGTGCGGCAGCGCAGGAGCCCCCGGAGACCGGGCGGCCCCTCGTCACCACCGGCAGCTGGCTCCCCCGGCCGGACGAAACCGGCGGCGGTGCGGGGGTCGGCAACGGCGCCGTCGTACTGGAGGCCTCGGTCGCGCGGTCCCTGTGGGCGGAGCCGGGCGACACCGTACGGGTCACCGGCCCGGACGGCGCCCCGCACGCACTGCAGGTGAGCGGGATCGCCGAGGTGGCCGAGCCCCGCTACCACCCGGGGGGCGGGCCCGGCCTCGGCTGGGTGCTCTCCGGCACCCTCGACGACATCGCCCGCGGCGCGACCGGGCAGAGCGTGGGCCTGCGCCTGGAGGATCCGGACGACACCGACTTCACCGTCCAGCGCGCCGTGACCGTCCTCGGTGCCGACCGGGTCGCCCAGGTCACGACGTGGCAGCAGGCGCGGGCGGAGGCGGGCGGCGACGACCGGCTGCTCGGGCAGATGTTCGCCGTCTTCGGGCTCGGTGCGCTGCTCGCGGCGGCGCTCGCCGCTGCGGGAGCGATCGGCGCCCGGGTCCGCGGCCAGCTCAGGGACATCGCGATCCTCAAGGCCGTCGGCTTCACCCCCGGCCAGGTGACCCGTGGCTTCCTCGTACAGCATCTGGCCTTCGCGCTCCTCGGCGTGGCCCTCGGCACGGCGGCGATCGCTCTGCTGGGCGCCCGGATACCCGGGCGGATCGGGGAGGCGGCGGCGGTGTGGCAGGACCTGCCCGGCCACACCGCGCTGATGATCGGCGTCCCCTGCGGCGCGGTGCTGCTGATCGCGGCCGCGACCGGGCTCTCGGCCTGGCGGGCCGGACGGGTCCCACCCGTGCCGGTGGCCCGTGCGGCGCTGCCGTCCGCCGCACCGATGACCGCGCTCGGCAGGCGGGCTCTCGGAGCACGCGTGCCTCCCGCCCTGGTCCTGGGATGGCGAGCGGCGTTCCCGCGGCGCGGCCGGACGCTCGTACCCGTGGCCCGG
The DNA here is from genome assembly GCF_040651555.1 of Streptomyces sp. NPDC048424. Taxonomy (NCBI): domain Bacteria; kingdom Bacillati; phylum Actinomycetota; class Actinomycetes; order Kitasatosporales; family Streptomycetaceae; genus Streptomyces; species Streptomyces sp. NPDC048424. The sequence goes on from NZ_JBEZKE010000030.1 coordinate 75,154, forward strand.
CTCGCCCTGCCGCTCGTCCTCATCACGGTCGCGCTCGTCGCCTGGTCGACGCTGGACCAATTCCGCAGCCGGCCCGCACAGATGGGGCTGCCCACAGCACTGACCGTACGGGCCGGAGCGTCCCCGGGGCCGTCCGAAGCGGAACTGGAGCAGACCCTCGCGGCGATCCCGGGCATCGCCGCGGTCCACCCGGGCGCCGAGATGGCGGCGCTCGTGCCGGGGCAGACCGGCACGATCACGCTCCGAGGGCTGGGTACGGCCCGGGACCCGTATCCCTCCAAGGTGGTGGAAGGGCGCGCGGTCAGCGGTCCGGACGAGGCAGTGGCCGGGCAGGGGCTGCTCGACCTCCTGGGGGTACGCGTCGGCGCGTGGGTGCGGATGACCGTCGAGGGACGGCCGCAGATCCTGCACGTCGTCGGCCGCACCATCGAACCCGAATCCGGGGGCCGGGTGATCACCACGACCATCGACGCACTGCGGGAGCGCGATCCAGGGCTGCGGCCCGACTACCACGCCCTCGTGCTGCGCAAGGGCGCGGACCCCCGGGCGGTGGGCGCCGAACTCGCCGGGGCGGACGCCGGCACCCTGGAGGTCCGCGAGGCGTCGAACCCTGTCGACCGACTGGAACCGGCCCGCGGAGTGATCGCCGCCCTGATCGCGATCCTGGCACTGATCGGGCTGATCGAGCTGCTGACGCTGATCAGTACGGGCGTACGGGACCGCGGCCGGGATCTGCTCGCGCTGAAGGCGATCGGGCTGACGCCCCGACAGATCGGCTCGATGATCGTGACGGCCGCCGGCCTGACTGCGCTGGCATCCGCCGTGGTGGGCACGACGGTGGGGGTGCTGTCGGGCCGATGGCTCGTGGACACGCAGGGCGCATCGAGCGGAATCGGCGCGGGCATAGCCCAGCCCCCCACGTTGCCGGTGTTGTTGACGGTGATCGCCGGGGCGGTGCTGGGCGCGGTGGCCGCGGCCGCGCTCCCGGCGACCCGGGCGGCCCGGCGGCGGCCGGCGGACTCGCTGAGCGAGACGCTCTGACCGCTCCGGGAGCCGGTAGGTGCCCGATCCCCGAGAGGGGACCCGGCTCCCCGTCGCACCGGTACGCCCTGGCCTCCCGGGTCATCCCGGCCAGTGCAAGCGCCCGAGGTGGATCAACCGGAGCTGGCTGCGGGCCGTGCCGGTGACGGCCGACCAGTCCTCACCCCGCAGCGAGGCGGCGAGGCACGCCGAGGCCGTCATGAACATGTGGTCCACCAGGAGCCGGGCCAGCATCGCCACGTCGTCGGCGCCCCAGCCCGCACTGTCCGGGTCGGCCGCGAGCGCGGCACCGATCTCGTCGGCGAACGCGTCGAGTTGCCCGGCGATGGCCTCGCGCACCGTCGGAACTCCGCCGTACCGCTCGCGGACGAGGAAGCGGACGTGCGCCGGACGAGAGCGGACCAGCTCGGCGACGAGGCCCACCGCGGCGTCACCGCGACGGCCGGCGTCCCCCGTCGAGGCGAGCACGCCCCGCACGGTCTCGTGAAGGCTGGCCAGCGCCTCCTCCACGCAGCGCGCGAACGCCTGGCGGGCCATCGCGCCGGACGCCCCGACCACCACCGTGGAGGTCTGTGATGAACCCGCGTACCGCCGAGAAGGCCCCGTCCCCGGCCCGTACTCGATCCCGCGCCGGTACCAGGGACGCCGACGCCATGGCCGTCACCGCGTTCGTCCTCGGCCTGACCGGGCTGCTCGTACTCAACCTGGTGCTCGGCCCGACCGCCATCGTCCTCGGCTCCCTCGCCCTGTTGCGGCACACGGCCAGGCCGGCCCGCGCCCGCCTCGGCATCGCCCTGGGCCTGGCCGACCTCGTCATCCTCGCCTGTCTCGTCACCGCCGACCACACCTGGTCGTGGAGCCTGACCTGAAACGCAGGCGAACAGGGGTTCAGTGCTCGCAGAGGGAGAATTCTCGTTCGTAGAGCTGCTCGTTGTGTTCGTCGACGAAGAACTTGCGTTCCTGCATGAGCTGGTCGCGGTAGTCCTTCGCCTGTTCAAGCGTCATGGTCGAGGTTTCGGACCATGGTTGTTGCGGTGGCACATCGGATGTCGAGACGATCTTCTCCGACGGGTCGACCAGGAAGAACGCGAGAATTTCGAGCCCAGCACCTGGTTCAGCGCCTCTTCGTCCTCCAGACCGTAGACATCGCGCACTCCGTTGTCGTCGTTCTGTTCGTAGTCCGGGTCGTCGAGTGCGGCCCGGAAACTCAGCCGGCTTTCGGTGATGTTCTCGCTGCCCCAGTAGTAGATGCCGGTCGACACGATCCGCTCGTTCATCATCCCCTCGACATGCCAGGAACCGCCGGGGTACTCGGGCTTGTCCGGGGTGAGATGAATCGTGGCGAGCTTGACGATGACCTGGAGGCGGCGGCCGCGCAGGTCGACTCGGGCGGATTCGCCGGGCAGCTGGGGCGGGGCGAAGGCCGGGGCGTCCGGGATGACCGGGCGGCGGTTTTCCCACCAGTCGTCCTGGGCGACCTCCCACGCACGGCGGGCTTCCGCGTAGGCCTCGTCATCGCTGTAGGAGCTCTTGTCCGGATACTCCGGCTCCGAGTCGTACCACCCGTAGGGGTCGGCCTCGATCCGCAGGGGCCGCGGATGGCGCAGATCGGTGAGCACGTTCTCCAGCAGCGGGCGGAAGCACGCGAACAAGTCCGGCAGAACGGAGGCCAGTTCGCGATGGGCATCCGGGTGGACGTTGTTGACGTACGAACGGAAGGCGACGTCGCCGTCGTCACCGACCTCGACGTCCGTGGGCAGCCACTGGAACTTCTCCGAGAATTCGTACTTCGAGTAGCGGTCCGTCGGGTTCTGCCAAGCCCTTTCGGGCCCGCCGCTCACCTCCCTCACCAAGCAGAACAGCGAGGGATGAACCAGATCCAGTACCTGGCCGTCGGATCCGGAATGCCAGTCCCGTTCTTGGGCGACCGCTTCCTGCGTCCACCTGGCGACGATGCCGGCATCGTTCATCTTGTCGAACCACCCCGGCTTCGCCCGAATGAGCGCGCTGCACTGCATCATCTGGAGTTCCCGCAGCGTTCGGGGTGTCGCGAACGATATGGAGCGGGAGGCATGAAAGGGCAGCGGGAAAGCAGACAGGCCGGTCAATTCCCTTGGTCCTTGCAGTCGGTGTGCGGTGCCCGGAAGAACACTTCAGCGGACTGACACCGCCCCCGCCTGCAGGCCGTTGTCGACTCGCCTTCACCGGGATGTCGCCACCCAAGAAAGCCGATGATCGGCAGGACCCTGCCCGGGGGGTCAGGTGGAGGCGGGGACCAGGACCACGGCCGTCCCGTACGCGCACACCTCGGTCCCGACGTCGGCGGCGTCGGTGACGTCGAAGCGCATCATGAGCACGGCGTTCGCTCCGCGCGCCTTCGCCTGCTCGATCAGCCGCTCCATGGCCTGGTTGCGGGTCTGCACCAGGGTCTTGGTGAGGCCCTTCAGCTCGCCGCCGATCATCGACTTCAGGCCCGCGCCGATCTGGCTGCCCAGGTGGCGGGAGCGCACGGTGAGGCCGAAGACCTCGCCGATGACCTGCTCGACCCGGTAGCCGGGGACGTCGTTGGTCGTGACGACGAGGACGCCGGTCTCGTGTGCCCCGGCCCCGCCGCCGTAGTCTTCGATACCCATGGCCCCCACTCTGGCCCGGGCCGCCGCCGCCCGCATCCGGGGAGCCGTGCGGTCAGCGCATTCGGGCGGCGAGGCCGAACTCGTGGGCCACGACCACGGCCTGGGCGCGGCTGGACAGGGCCAGTTTGCTCATGCAGCGGTGGACGTGCGTCTTGACGGTGGCGGGGCTCAGGACGAGCCGTACGGCGATCTCGGCGTTGGGCAGACCGGCGCCGACCAGGGCGAGCACCTCGCGCTCGCGCGGGGTCAGCGTGTCCAGGCCGGGGTGCGGGGCTCGGGCGGCCGGGGCGGCGTAGGAGTCGATCAGTCCGCGCAGGGCCCGGGGGCTGAACAGCATCTCGCCGGCGTGCACGGTGGAGATGGCGGCGAGCAGCCGCTCGGGCGGGGTGTCCTTGACGAGGAAGCCGCTGGCGCCGACCCTGAGCGCGCGGAAGACGTGCTCGTCGGAGTCGAAGGTGGTCAGCACGAGCACCTTGGGCCCGCCGTCCGCAGGGTCCTGGCGGCCGGCCAGGATCCGCTCGGTGGCGGCGATCCCGTCGGTGCCGGGCATCCGGATGTCCATGAGGACGACGTCGGGCCGGGTCTCGGCGGCGAGCCGGACCGCCTCCTCGCCGTCGCAGGCCTCGCCGACGACCTCGTAGCCCGGTGCGGCGGTCAGCAACGCGGTCAGTCCGGACCGGATCAGGAACTGGTCGTCGACGACGAGTACGGACGGCATCCGCGTCACCCCCTCCCGCGGTAGATCATCGCCATGTACACCCCTGGTTGTACAGCGTCGCCATCCAAGGGGGTAGGCCGGTCTCAACCCGTGGATGGGCGCGGCCGGGAGCGGTCCGGCCGTAGATTCGCCTGCACCGGTTCACGGGCCGGTGCCGGCCCTGCCCCGGGGCCCGCTGCGCGGCCGTGCCCGTTCGGGGGCGGGCACGGCTGCCGCGCGCCACGACAGGACAGATTGGTCATATCGGGCTAAAAGCCGGTGAGCCACCGGGGCTAGGGCCTCCACCCTCGTCATAGTCGTCCCTGGCAACCGCCTGGTTGCCGCCACCGCGCCGCGCGACGCGGCGGGCGGACGTCTTCGTAGAGGAGCCGGCTCATGCTGAAGCCCACCAGAACCATCCTCGCTCTCGCCACCGGAAGCCTGGTTCTCGGTCTGGTCGGTGCGGGCGCCGCCGTGGCGGACGACGGTGACAACGTGCCGCCGCGTGAGATCGTCGTCGGCGACGGCCAGCCCGGCACGTACCCGGACTACAAGCACGCCATCGGCAAGGTCGTCTCCAAGGGCCCGCTGAAGGTCCGCAGCAAGCCGACCACCCAGTCGCGGTCCCTCGGCCACGTGTACCCGAACAACAAGCTCGAGATCGAGTGCAAGAAGTACGGCGAGAAGGTCGACGGGAACCGCATCTGGTACCGGCTGTACGACGAGAACGAGAACCTGGAGAACGGGATGGAAGCCCCCAACCGCGCCGCCTACGAGAAGGAGCGCTGGGTCTCCGCCCGCTACGTCAAGAACCTCTCCGAGGTGAAGTACTGCCACTGACCCCGGGTCAGTCCGCCGGGCGTACGGTACGGGGTCCCACGCACTCCGCTCCGTACGCCCGGACCCGTTCGCGCAGTTCCCGGTCCGCCGTGACCACGACGCAGCCGCGGCCCGCATGGGCCGCGGCCAGTTCCACGATCCGGTCGTCACCGCTCCCGGGGGCCGCGTCCACGCGTACCCCGGGAACGGATTCGACGCCACGGGCGGCGCCTTCGACGACGAGGATGATCTCCTCGTCCCCGCCGCGCCGGGCCAGCCGGTCGCGCAGCCGTTCGGCCGCGCCCCGCCGGTCCCGCCACCAGCCGTCCGGTACCGAACCGACGACGTTCGCGCCATCCACGATCAGCACGCCCGCCATGACGACTAGAAGTCCCCGTAGTTGACCTGCCAGGTGGGCAGGCCCATCCGGCGCCAGACCGCCACCACCCGGTCCCTGTCGTCGAGCGAGACCCGTACCGCGTACCGGTGCCGCACGTGGGCGTCGAACAGCTCGGCCTTCACCACGTCGTCGCGGCGCGTGTCGCCCGCCGCCCGCATCCACAGCTCGTCGTACGGCACCTGGTGGCGCCGCAGCCAGGACTCGGTCTGCGGACGGTGCTCCTCACCGCGCCCCGACAGCAGCACGATCACGTCGCCGTCGGCCCGCTTGAAGGCGTCCAGCGCGTGCCGGACCGACTCGTTGAGCAGGTCGAGCTCGCAGCGCGAGAAGTCGTACGGCCCGCGGTCGCCGGTCAGTGCGAGCGTGCCGTCGATGTCGCACATCACCGCCGACGGCAGCGCCGGGTCGGGGACGTACGCGGTCACGGGCGGCACGGCCGCAGCGCCCGACGCCGTCCCGTTCAGCCACTCGGCCGTGAGCCGCCAGCCGCCCTTGCGTGCCTTCTCGTGCTTCTCGGCCAGGATCCGGATGATCTCCTCGCCCACCTGCCGCTCGCGGGCCGCGTCGCGGCGCAGGCACTCCTCCAGCGGGACGTCGGTGAAGTCGTGCACGACGAAGGTCGCGAGCCCGCCGACGGCCGCCTTGAGCCGCTTCGGGATGTGCTTCGTCAGGTGCGTGTTGTCGACGACCACGTCGAAGCCGCCGTCCACAGCCGCGCGGACCGCCGCGTCCTGGACCTCCAGCACGGTCTGCTCGTGCGCCCAGGACCGGCCCCGCTCGGGGTCCGGCAGGTCGAGCATGGCGCGCAGATCGTCCAGGTTGACGCGCCGCATCCGGCCGCCGGACTGCGCCTGGAGGGCGCGGGCGGCGGTGGTCTTGCCGGAGGCGGGCAGGCCGGTCATGAGGTGCACGACGGGCAGCGGAGCCTCCTGCCCCGCGGGGTCCGCGGCGGCCTCCTCAGCGGCGGGCGCCGGGACGCGCGGCGCCGCCGCCTTCGGCGCGGACGCGGGTGCGGTGGGCGCGCAGGCGCGGGCGGTGGGCGCGGGTGCGGTGGGCGCGGGCGCGCGCTCCTCCTCGGACACGGTCCGGTTCTCCTCGTCGCTGATGTAGGGGTCGGCGGTCTCCGGCCTCACCTGACGCCAGGTCGTGAGCTCGGTCGTCCGGCCGTCCAGCCGCAGGAACATCGCGGGGCGGACCGCGCGGTCGTCCAGCTCCTTGACCGCGCGGGCGAAGGCGCCCCGGTCCGCGGCCAGGGGCGCGAGGCCCGCGAAGGCCTCGTCGATCGCGCGCTCGTGCCGCGCGGCCCGCTCCTCCAGGCGTGCGATGACCTCGCGCACCCAGTGGTCGAACTCGTCGGGCACCTGCTCCAGCAGCGCGTCGAGCGGCTTCCCGCCCGACGCCTCGATCTCGGCGACCGTGCAGTTCAGGCCCTGGGCGAGCTGCTTGGCGGGCAGACCGGCGAAGCGCTGGATGCCGTGGCCGCGCCACACGTCCCGCTCGGTGACGCCGGTGAGCACCTTGTGCAGCCGTACGTACTCCGACAGCTTGGCCTTGGCGCGCACGCCGGAGGCGAAGCGCAGGACGAAGCCCTCGGCGTCCATGCCGGTCGCGGTGGCGCCCCCGGGCAGGGTGTTGGACTCGGTCAGCGCGATCAGCTCGCCGAGCGGCATGGCGGGCCACACCGTCACGACGGAACCGATGCCCTCCCAGTGCGGCGCGGCCTCGGCGAGCGGGACCTCCGTGCCGTCCTGCCCGAAGGCGGCGAGGAGGACGAGGTCCCGGCGGTCGCCGTAGTCGACGACGATGCGGTTCTGCGGGTACAGGATCTCCGCGAGGTACGTGGTGCCCGGGCGCAGGGCCGCGGTGTCCTTCGCGTCGAGCCGGCGCTGGGCCCACGTGGCCTGGGCGCTGATGAAGGAACCCTTGGAGGCGACCCGCCAGCGGCCCGCGTAGTGGAAGACGACCGCGAGGCTGCCGTCGACCTTGTCGTACACCTCGAACGGCTCGTCGGGGAGGGCGGGCGCGTACGGCATGCCCGCCTCGTGCTCGCCGACGTTGAAGAACTTCGGCAGCGGCAGGGCGACGATCGCGCCGGTGGTGTCGTCGGCGACGAGTCCGCGGCAGCGCGTGGTGACCTCGTCCCAGACGCGCTCGTACTGGGCCGTCCTCGTGTACGTGTAGATGGACAGCGGCAGCTCGGGGTGCGACTTGCGGGTCACGTACCCGGCGTCGATCGAGGCCGCCAGCGCCTGGGCGGGCAGCAGGTCATGCAGAGTCAGGGTCTCCTGGCTCATGGGTTCCTCCCGGATTGAGATGGCTCATTCTCACCTGCGGGAGGGTCTGCCCGGTACTCAGTTTTGCCTGGTCGGGGCAGCGCCGAGGCGGTTGATGTCGGCGGGGCGCAGGATGTGGCCGGGCACCGCGGTGCCGGGCGTGGCGACGGCGATCATGGCACGGCCGAGGGTGTCGGAGGTGATGACGAGGTTCGGCGCGACCCGCCGCAGCAGCGGGACCAGCGGTGCGGTGACGGCGTAGAGCACGCGGTAGAGCCGGGTCTTGGAGGGCACGCCGCGCACCGGCTGCACGATGCCGGGGCGGAACATGTAGGCGCGGAAGGGCAGTTCCAGGAGCTCGTTCTCGGTCCTCCCCTTGACCCGGGCCCACATGGAACGGCCCCGCTCGGTGCTGTCCGTGCCCTCGCCGGAGACGTAGACGAAGGTCAGGCCGGGGTTGGCGGCGGCCAGCGGCCGGGCCACGGCGAGCGTCAGGTCGTGGGTGACGCGCCGGTACGCGTCCTCCTTCATGCCGACGGAGGAGACCCCGAGGCAGAAGAAGCAGGCGTCGTACGCTGCCGCGTCGACCTCCGCGGCGGCCAGGTCGGACGGGTCCGCCTGGACGCGCTCGCGCAGTTTGGGATGGCTCACGCCGAGCGGGGTGCGCCCGATGGCCAGGACGCTCTCGACGGAGTCGTCGCGCAGGCACTCGCGCAGGACGCCCCGGCCGATCATGCCGGTCGCGCCGAAGAGGATGACGTTCACGAGGGCAGCCTAGGCGGGTCTAGTGCGAGACGCAGAGCTCGTTGCCCTCGGGGTCGGCGAGTGTCGTCCAGGTGCTGGGGCCCTGGTTGCCTTCGTGGAGGTGCCGGGCGCCCTTGGCGATGAGCCGTTCGACGACGGCCCGCGGGTCGTCCTCGCCGGTGCGGACGTCGAGGTGGACCCGGTTCTTGACCGTCTTGGGCTCGGGGATGAACTGGAAGAGGATGCGGGGGGCGCGCTGCAACCCCTCCGGGTGGCGGATGCCCGTGCCCGCCTTCCAGACGAGGACGCCACGGTGGGTGGTGGTGTCCGCCTCGGTCGCCTGCCCCTCTTCGACCATGCGGCGGATGAACTTCTCGTCGCTGGGCTCCACTTCCCACCCGAGGGCGTCCGCCCACCAGTCGGCGAGCTCGTGCGGGTGGGCCGAGTCGATGGTCACCTGGAATGTGTACGCCATGCCGGGACCCTACTGAGGGGCCACCCCGGCCGCCACCGGAACGGGCTCGTAGTACGAGGCCACGGCGGGCTGCCCGGTGTAGTTGGGCCCTGCGGCCGGGTCGGCGCCGAGGTGGCGGAAGGGCAGCCGCACCGTGCGCGGGCCGTGCAGCGAGAGCCGGTGGTGCCGCGCGCTGTAGCGGAACCCGGCCGCGCGCAGCGCCGCCAGGGCGGCCCGCCCGGCCGGAGCCCCGTCGGCCCCGCGCAGCGACGCGGGGTCGAGGTGGGCGATCAGCAGGCCGTCGGCGGCGAGCCAGGAGGCGGCCCGGGCGAGGAGCCCGAGCTGGTCGCCGACGTAGTGCAGGCCGTGGACGCAGGTGATCAGGTCGTACGTCCGGGACGGGGACCAGTGCGTGACGGAGGCCGTCAGCAGCTCCAGGCCGGCCGGGGTGGGGGCGGGAGCGAGGGGGCCGACGAGGTCGACGCCGGTGAGGACGGCGTCCGGCAGCCGGAACCCGGCTTCGCGCAGGGCACGGCCTTCGCCGCTGCAGAGGTCGAGCCAGGACGGGGTGGCGGAACGGGCCGCGAGGTGGGCGACCGGGTCGAGCCCCAGCTCGCGGACATAGCTGTTGACGCCGGTGAGCCCGCGTTCGCGGTTCATCGTGTTGTTCGCGACCACCGAGGTGCGTTCCAGGTCGTGCGCGGGCAGCAGGTGAGCCGTCGTCATCGGGCCATTGTCCCCGGGCCGGGCGGGCGCCGGGAGCCCGGGCGGGCGTTGAGGTGGGAGACGAGCAGCGCGGCGAAGGTCAGCAGCCAGGCGCCCACGGCGATCCACAGCAGGACCTCGCCCAGCGGGCGCAGCCAGGCGATGCCGGCCGGGTCGGCCACCGCGAGACAGGCCACGGAGGTCATGCCCAGCGGGAAGACGGTGGCCCAGCGCCGGATGTCGTAGCGCGGCCGCGGGTGGCGCAGTTCGGCGGTGAGGAGGACGACGTACCAGACGAGGGACAGGGCGAGGACGGCCAGGGTGACGTCGCGGAGGACCGTGTGCGCCGAACCCGTCCACACGGGTGACGCCGTGAGTTTGGATCCGGCCAGGGCGGAGATGGAGAGCGCCCCGCCGGCGACCCAGTGGTCGCCCGCGCCGCCCACCACTTCACGGAGGTCGAAGCGCAGGAAGGCGGCCACGTAGAGCACCAGCCCGAGGCAGAAGGCCGCCAGCGCCGCCCAGGCCAGCCAGTCGTAGCCGGCGGCGGCAGCGAGGGTCGCCGCGAGGACGGCCAGGCCCTGGGTGGCCACGCAGCCGAGGAACGCCGCGCCCGGCATCCGCCGACCCCAGTGCCGTACGACGTTCACCAGCAGCCCGGGCCAGAGCGCCGCGGCGAGCGCGAGCAGGGCGGCCGCCACGGTCTGCCATCCGAGCATGGCGAGCCGGGTGCCGATGACGCTGGTGGCGGCGATGGCCGTCAGCGCGGCCGGAGTGTCGGCCTCCGCGCGGAACCGCCCGCGGTCGCTCAGCAGCCGGGCCGTGAAGTCGGCGGCGAGCACGAGCCACAGGGCGACGGCGAGGACGAGGGCGACGAGCGAGAACGGCTCGTGCCCGGTCAGGTGCAGGCCGACGGAGATGATGCCCGCCGCCATGACGGCGGCTCCCGCCGCCGGCGGGAGTCCGGTCCACCAGCCGCTACCGGGAGGGATGCTCACCCCACCAGCGGACCGCACCGCTCCGCGCGGCGCCAGCGGACGCGGCCGACCGGCTCGCAGCGGCTCAAACCTTGAGGACCTGCCGGTCCGTCACAGGGGAGCGGACCGGCAGCCCCCGCCCACTGTTTCCCGTTGCGACGCCACCGCCGGGGCTCCGCCCCGCACCCCGCTCCTCAAACGCCGGAGGGGCTGAATTTGGTGCGGCGAGGCCGGATTGTGCGGCAGGGCCGGTTGGGGCGGGGTCGGGTGTGTGTCGGGGTGATCCCCGCAGGGCGCCGAACGCCTCGGGGCTCCGCTCTCCGACCCCCCGCCACGTTCG
>NZ_JBEZKE010000031.1:0-85423 GCF_040651555.1 Streptomyces sp. NPDC048424
CCCAGATCAAGTGGGGCCTGGACTACATGAACGAGCGCTACGGCAGCCCCGTCGGCGCCTGGAACTTCTGGTCCGCCAACCACTGGTACTAAACCCGCCGGCACACAGGCACACAGGCACACAGGCACACAGGCACACAGGCACACAGCAGACATACGAAGGCCCCGGTGGCCGGCCTCCCCAGGTCCGGCTACCGGGGCCTTCTGCATCCCATCCCACGGGGTTCGAAGGCGCCTGCGCTCAGGCTTCGCAGACGGTCACAGGCGCTGGATGATCGTGCCGGTCGCCAGCGCGCCGCCCGCGCACATGGTGATCAGCGCGAATTCCTTGTCCCGGCGCTCCAGCTCGTGCAGGGCCGTGGTGATCAGCCGGGCGCCGGTGGCGCCGACGGGGTGGCCGAGGGCGATGGCCCCGCCGTTGACGTTGACCTTTTCCAGGTCCTGGTCGAAGACCTGGGCCCAGCTGAGGACGACGGAGGCGAAGGCCTCGTTGATCTCGACGAGGTCGATGTCCTTGAGGGACATGCCGGCCTTGCCGAGCACGGCCCGGGTCGCGTCGATCGGTCCGTCGAGGTGGTAGTGGGGGTCGGCGCCGACGAGGGTCTGCGCGACGATCCGGGCGCGCGGCTTGAGCTTGAGCGCGCGGGCCATCTTGCGGGAGGCCCACATCACGGCGGCGGCCCCGTCGGATATCTGCGAGGAGTTCCCGGCGGTGTGCACGGCGGTGGGCATGACCGGCTTGAGCCGGGCCAGCGCCTCCATGCTGGTGTCCCGCAGGCCCTCGTCGCGGTCGACCAGGCGCCACATGCCCTGCCCGGCGGCCTGCTCCTCCTCCGTCGTCGGCACCTGCACGGCGAAGGTCTCGCGCTTGAACCGCTCCTCGGCCCAGGCGACCCCGGCGCGCTCCTGGGAGAGCACGCCGAGCCGGTCCACGTCCTCGCGGCCGAGGCCCCGGTGGCGGGCGATGCGTTCGGCGGCCTCGAACTGGTTCGGGAGGTCGACGTTCCACTCGTCCGGGAAGGGCTTGCCGGGGCCGTGCTTGGAGCCGGAGCCCAGCGGCACCCGGCTCATGGCCTCGACGCCGCAGGCGATGCCGATGTCCATGACACCGCCGGAGATCATGTTGGCGACCATGTGGTTGGCCTGCTGCGAGCTGCCGCACTGACAGTCCACCGTCGTCGCGGCGGTCTCGTACGGCAGGCCCATGGCGAGCCAGGCGTTGCGGGCGGGGTTCATCGACTGCTCGCCGGCGTGGGTGACGGTGCCGCCGACGATCTGCTCGACGCAGTCGGGCTGGATTCCGGTACGGGCCAGCAGCTCCCGGTAGGTCTCGCCGAGCAGGTAGGCGGGATGGAGGTTGGCGAGCGCGCCCCCGCGCTTGCCGATGGGGGTGCGTACGGCTTCGACGATGACGGGTTCCGCGGCCATGAGCTCGTCCTCTCCTGCACAGCGCCAGCGCGGCGGGCCGTCCCGGCGCCCCGCCCCGAACTAGTACGCGTTCTAGTTCTCCCCGCAGTCTTATGACCTGGGGCCCCGGCACGCAAGGGTCTTGCACGTGCCCTGCACGGATTCCACACGCAACAGTTGGCGCCGCGACCCTTGTCACTTCTAGAACTCGTTACTACCTTCAAGCCAACTTCTGATGGGCCGTCAGACTTTGGAGTTGCCCCGATGTCCTGTCCCGCGCTGCCCGAAGGCTTCGACGCCACCGACCCCGACCTGCTCCAAAGCCGGGTCCCCCTCCCCGAGTTCGCGCAGCTGCGGCAGACCGCACCCGTGTGGTGGTGCCCGCAGCGGCGGGGCGTCACCGGCTTCGACGACGAGGGCTACTGGGTCGTGACCCGGCACGCGGACGTCAAGTACGTCTCCACGCACCCGGAGCTCTTCTCCTCCACCACCAACACGGCGATCATCCGCTTCAACGAGCACATCCAGCGTGATGCGATAGATGCCCAGCGACTGATCATGCTGAACATGGATCCGCCGGAACACACCCGCGTACGCCAGATCGTGCAGCGCGGCTTCACCCCGCGGGCCATCCGCGGACTGGAGGACGCGCTCCGGGACCGCGCCCGGAAGATCGTCGAGGAGGCCCTGGCCGTTTCCGCCGACGGCAGCTTCGACTTCGTCACCCAGGTGGCGTGCGAGCTCCCGCTGCAGGCCATCGCCGAACTGATCGGCGTACCGCAGAAGGACCGCGCCAAGATCTTCGACTGGTCGAACAAGATGATCGCGTACGACGACCCGGAGTACGCGATCACCGAGGAGGTCGGCGCGAACGCGGCGATGGAGCTCATCGGCTACGCGATGAACCTCTCCGCCCAGCGCAAGGAGTGCCCGGCCAAGGACATCGTCACCCAGCTCGTCGCGGCGGAGGGGCAGGGCAACCTCGGCTCGGACGAGTTCGGCTTCTTCGTCCTGCTCCTCGCGGTCGCGGGCAACGAGACCACGCGCAACGCCATCAGTCACGGCATGCACGCCTTCCTCACCCACCCCGACCAGTGGGAGCTCTACAAGGCGACCCGGCCGTCCACCGCCGCCGAGGAGATCGTGCGCTGGGCCACCCCGGTGGTGTCCTTCCAGCGCACGGCCGCGCAGGACACCGAACTCGGCGGGCAGAAGATCAAGGCGGGCGACCGGGTGGGGATGTTCTACTCCTCCGCCAACCACGACCCCGAGGTCTTCGAGAACCCGGACGCCTTCGACATCACCCGCGACCCGAACCCCCACCTGGGCTTCGGCGGCGGCGGCCCGCACTTCTGCCTCGGCAAGTCCCTGGCCGTGATGGAGATCGACCTGATCTTCAACGCACTGGCCGACGCCCTGCCGGACCTCCGCCTGACGGGCGAGGACCCGCGCCGCCTGCGCGCGGCCTGGCTCAACGGCATCAAGGAACTCCGGGTCACCCACGGCTGACCCGGCCCAGGACGGCAGGGGCCCCCTCCACCCACGCCCCGGCCCCTGCCGCCCCCTGGACGCCCAGCCGCCCCAGATCCAGCCCCGCCGGCTAATCCAGCGCGGCCGCACCAATCCAGCCCCGCCGGCGTTTGAGGCGCGGGGTCCGGGGCGGAGCCCCGATCTCTGAGCCCGGCCGGGGCACAGGCGGCACAGACCCCCGCCCGCCCAAGTGGCGGGCCGGCCCGAACCGGGCGATCCTGACAGACAGCGGCGATCCAGCCGAAGGGGCGCCGGGGCCACGTGTGCCCCGGCGCCCCTTCGGCCCGCAACAAGCCGGGCCCGACGCACGGGCAAGGCCGGTCCCCCGGTGCCAGACTGGACACATGGCCATGCTCAGCCAGTCCTTCCGGGGCCGGCAGGTGCGGCCCGGAGACCCCTCCTACGACGAGGACCGTCGGATCTGGAACGGCTCCGTCGACCGCTCCCCCGCCCTCATCGCCTACTGCACGGGCGTCGCCGACGTCATCGACGCCGTCCGCTTCGCGGCCGCCTCCGGCCTCCCCCTCGCCGTACGCTCCGGCGGCCACAGCTTCCCCGGCCAGTCGGTGTGCGACGACGGCATCGTCATCGACCTCTCCCCGATGCGCGGGATCCGCGTGGACCCCGAGGCCCGTACGGTCAGGGCGCAGGCGGGGGTGCTGCTCGGCGAGCTGGACCGCGAGACGCAGGCGTTCGGCCTGGCCGTCCCGGCCGGGATCGTCACGCACACCGGCCTGGCCGGGCTCACGCTCGGCGGCGGGATCGGCTGGCTGATGCGCAAGTACGGGCTCACCATCGACCAGCTGCTCTCCGTGGACCTGGTGACCGCCGACGGAACGTTCCTGAAGGCGAGCGGGGACGAGAACCCCGATCTCTTCTGGGGGGTGCGCGGTGGCGGCGGGAACTTCGGGATCGTCACCGAGTTCGAGTTCCGCCTCAATCCGCTGGGGCCGGTGGTGCTGGCCGGGCCCGTCGTCTGGCCGATGGCCGAGTCGGCGCGGCTGCTGCGCTTCTACCGCGAGTGGATCACCGACGTACCGGACGAGCTGACCACGGCGGTCGTCCACCGCAAGGCGCCCGCCGTCGACTACGTACCGGCCGAGCTGCGGGGGAAGCCCGTCGTGATGGTGGTCTGCTGCTACGCGGGGCCCGTCGAGGAGGGGCAGGAGGTGCTGCGGCCGCTGCGCGAGTCCGCCACCGGCACCGCACCCGTTCTGGACCTGTGCGCGCCGAAGCCGTTCACCGAGCACCAGGCGATGTTCGACCCGTCGTTCCCGCACGGCCGCTGGTACTACTTCAAGTCCTGCGACGTCGACCGGCTCACCGACGAGGTCATCGACCGTACGGCCGAGCACGCGGCCCGGATCGTCTCGCCGCTCACCGCGTTCCCGATCTTCC
Source organism: Streptomyces sp. NPDC048424 (assembly GCF_040651555.1). Classification (NCBI taxonomy): domain Bacteria; kingdom Bacillati; phylum Actinomycetota; class Actinomycetes; order Kitasatosporales; family Streptomycetaceae; genus Streptomyces; species Streptomyces sp. NPDC048424. The sequence continues at coordinate 4,335 of NZ_JBEZKE010000031.1, forward strand.
AGCTCGGCGGGGCCATCGCCCGCGTCGGGGAGGACGAGACGGCCTTCGGCGGGCGCGGCGCCGGGCACACGTTCAACATCAACGGGACGACCGAGGGCGCCGACGGCTTCGAGGCCGAGCGGACGTGGGCGCGCGGCCTGTGGTCGGCCCTCGCCCCCCACCACACCGGCGTCTACTCGAACTTCCTGATGGACGAGGGCGAGGAGCGCGTCGAGCAGGCGTACGGAGAGCAGAAGTACCGGCGCCTGCGCGAGCTGAAACGACGCTACGACCCCGGCAACCTCTTCCGCCTCAACCAGAACATCCCGCCGGCACCCTGACCGTCCCGCCGACACCCTGACCGTCGCGCCCCCGAAGGCGGCGCCTACGAGCTCCGCGCCCCGGCCCCCACCGGCTGCTCCTCGTCGCTCCGGCGCTGCCCCGGAAGGCTCACCTGCAGCCTCCGCGGCCCGGACAGCACGTACACGAGCCCGAACCCGGCGGTCACGACGACCGCGCCGCCCACCGCGTCCAGCACCCAGTGGTTGGCGGTGGCGACGATCGCGCACACCGTGATCAGCGGGTGCAGCGCCCCGAGGAGCTTCTGCCAGCCCTTCGGCGCCAGCACGACGATCACGATCCCGCACCACAGCGACCAGCCGAAGTGCAGCGAGGGCATCGCCGCGTACTGGTTGGAGATCGCGGTCATGGCCCCGTACGAGGGGTTGGCCAGGTCCTGCGGCCCGTGCACGGTGTCGATGAAGTCGAGGCCGGGCATCAGGCGCGGCGGCGCGAGCGGGTACAGCCAGAAGCCGACGAGCGCGAGGACCGTGGCCAGACCCAGGGAGGCGCGGGCCCAGCGGTAGTCGCCGGGGCGCCGCCAGTACAGGACCGCCAGGATCGTCAGCGGCACCACGAAGTGGAAGGAGGTGTAGTAGAAGTTGAAGAACGCCTCCAGCCAGGGCGTGTTCACGACGGCGTGGTTCACGGCGTGCTCGATGTCGATGCCGAGCGCCTGCTCGATGCCGTGGATCTGGCTGCCGTTGCCCTCGGCGAGGGTGCGGCTGGTGGGCGCGGCGGCCCGGATGTGCGAGTAGAGCGAGTACCCGACCCGTATCAGCAGGAGTTCCAGCAGCAGGTTCGGGCGGGACAGCACGCGCCGCCAGAACGGCAGCAGCGGCACCCGCTGCCAGCGGGCGGCGGCCGGCTGCCCGTAGGCGGTCGGTACGGGCTCGCGCCAGTACGGCGACGAGCGCGGCAGGAACGGCACCGCGCAGGCCGCGGCGAGCGCGGCGAGCAGCAGCACGTTGTCCCGTACGGGGGCCAGCGCGGCCAGGTTCGGCAGCAGCACGGAGCTCGGCAGGGTCATGGCGAGGACCACGGCCACCGGCCACACGGGCCGGTCCGCGGCGCGCCGCCCCACCTTGCCGGCGACGGCGAGCAGCACCCACAGCAGCTGGTGGCGCCAGCCGGTCGGGGCCACGGCGACGGCCACGCAGCCGGTGACGGCGACGGCGAGCAGCAGCTGGCCGTCGCGGGCGTAGCGGACCGCGCGGCGCAGGCCGAACCAGACGACGGCGCCCGCGAGGGCCGCGTAGAGCAGGATCTCGGCGGGACCGCTCAGGCCGAGGCGCAGCAGCGCCCCGTGCAGCGACTGGTTGGCGAGGCTGTCGGGGACGCCGCCGAGGCCGGTGCCGGCCAGGTGCTCGGCCCAGTACGTCCAGGAGTCGCGCGGCATGGCCGCCCAGGACAGCGCGGTGGCTCCGGCGAAGGTCACGGCGGCGGTGCGGGCCGCGGGGCGGCGCCCGGACAGCCACAGCAGCGGGGCGAACAGCAGCAGCGCCGGCTGGAGCGCGGCCGCGAGGCCCACGAGGAAGCCCGCGGGCCGGTCTCCGGGCACGCGGAAGACCGCCAGGAGCACCAGCAGCACCGGCAGGACGGCGGTCTGGCCCGGCGAGGCGGCCTCGCGGACGGGCAGCGAGACCATCATCAGCGCGGTCAGCACGGGCGCGGCGAGCAGCGCGGTGCGCCGCGGCACCGGGTCGGGCAGGCCGCGCGCGGCGACGAGCCCGATCGCGGCGACGCACAGCAGCGTCACGCAGGTCCAGGCCACCTCCAGGGAGGGGGCGGCGAAACCGACGAGCGGCTTCAGGACCAGCCCGGCGAAGGGGGTGCCGGCGAACTGACCGGAGTCGTAGAGCGAGCCGGGGAGGGCCGCCGGAAGGTGCAGGCCGCTGAGCCACTCGCCGGGTGGCACCCGCAGCACCGCGGCCGCCTGTCTGACGGCGAGGGCGCCCGCAAGCGCCCACAGGAGGAGGCGTGCCGCCCCGAGCCTGCCGCTATCGCCTATGACCCCGGCATGTCCGTTCGCACCGCTGTGCTCTGCCGCGTTAGCCACGCCTCGCCGGCCTCCCGCCCTGTTGACCGCAACCCTGACTTTGCCTGGCTGCCGCGCTCCATTACCCGCACGACGATATCTCCCGCGGGATACCTAGGATGGCTCCCATGAGCATCGTGAAGATCAACGCACTGACGGTCCCCGCCGAGCAGCGGGAAGTTCTGGAGCGGCGCTTCGCCTCTCGGGCCGGGTCGGTGGAGGGTTCGGACGGGTTCGAATGGTTCGAGCTGCTGCGCCCGGTGGAGGGCACCGACCAGTACCTCGTCTACACGCGCTGGCGTTCGGAGGAGGACTTCCAGGCGTGGATGGAGGGGCCGATGAAGGCCGCTCACCAGGGTGGCGGCGCGGGCGGCGGCGCGGGCTCCGAGGGCGGCGAGGGCGGCGGCGAGCGGCCGAAGCCGGCGGCTTCGGCGTCGACGGTGTGGTCGTTCGAGGTCGTGCAGCAGGCGGCGCCGAAGAAGGCCTGACCCGTCGGGGGTGCGGGGCTCGGGCCCCGCACCCCCGCACCCCTGACGGACGTGCGTCGGGTGCGTCGGGTGCGTCGGTTTCGGAAGGCGTCTGCCGCGTCAGCCCCAGAAGACGTCTTCCTCGTCGATGTCCGCGGTGCACTGGTCGATGTCGGTGATCTTGTGGCCGACGATCGTGAAGAAGAGCCCTTGGCGGATCTCGATCCCGCGGTCGCCGCGGTCACCGCGCGCCGTGTGGAAACTCATCACGTGCCCCCGCCCGTCCGCCAGCACCGATTCCAGGTGGACCTGGAAGGTGCCCTTCGTCTCCTCGCCGAGCCGGCGGTAGAAGTCGAGGACGTGCTCGCGGCCCTTGTGGTGCCCGGACAGGCGATGGCCGCCGGGCACGTGGTGGATGACGTCGGCCGTCAGCAACGTGCCCAACGTCTCCATGTCGCCCTTGCCGAAGGCCTCGTAGCCGCGGCGGATCAAGGCACAGTCGGGATGCTCTGCCATGGCGTTTCACACCCTCCGGGTACGCGCGAAATGTCCTTTTCCTATCATCGGCCCGGCATTGTGGATATTCCACGCGGGAGTTCCGCCACGGACTCCACAATGACTCCATGAACACGATCAACACACACAGTCACCAGCGCACCGCGGCGACGGCCTCCGCATCGTGGACCGTCGCCCCCGAACCCGTCACCTCCCCCGACGCCACCCTCCTGCGCCGCGCGTACTACGCCGAGGTCGCCGGCCGGTATTGGAAACGGCAGGTCACCGAAGCCGAGATCGACCAGGGGCTGCTGGACTTCCCCGACGACGGGCTGCTCCCGCCGACGGGCCAGTTCGTCGTGGGCCGGCACGGCGGCGAGCCCCTCTCGTGCGGCGGTCTGCGCCTGCTCGACCCCGCCACCGCCGAACTCACCAAGGTGTACGTCGACCCGCGCGCCCGCGGTACCGGCGGCGGGGCGGCGCTGCTCGAGGCGCTGGAGGCGCAGGGCCGTGCGCTGGGCGCGGAACGGGTCCGGCTGGACACCCGGTCGGATCTCGTCGAGGCACGCGCCTTGTACGCGCGTCACGGGTACGCGGAGATACCCGCGTACAACTCGGGCCCCTACGCGGAGCACTGGTTCGAGAAGCGCCTGGCCTGACCTCCTGGTCTGGCTTCTGGTCCGGCTTCTGGTCTGACCCCGCACGGGCCTAGTGCGCGGCGTGGTCCCGTCGCGGCGCGGCGTCGTAGGGCTCCTCGGCATCGGATCCGCACAGCTCCGTGTTGATCTCCTCGACCAGCTTGATCAGGTCGGTCGGGCGGTCCGGGCCCCACCAGTCGCCGAGGAGTTCGGCGAGGGACTCCTGCCGGGCCTCGGCGAGCCTCTCGGCGGTCTCGCGCCCCTTGTCGGTCAGGATCAGCGCCAGCCCGTCCCGGGTGGCGAGCCCGCGCTCCTCGACCTGGCGGGCGGCGTCCGTGACCGCCTTCAGTGGCACGTTGGTGCGCTCGGCGAGCAGCGCGGGCTCGGTGGAGCCGTACTTCTTGATCCGCAGCAGCATCCAGCTAGCGGCGGGCAGCAGGTCGTAGCCCGCCTTCGCGGTGATCTTCTCGTAGACGTGGCGGCGGCCCTCACGGGTGCCGAGGACCGACAGCGCGCGGGCGACCTCGTCGCGGGAGGAGCGATGGACCGGGTTGGAGGCCAGGGTCTCGGTCACATCGGGTGCGGTGACCGAGGTGCGGAGCTTGTCCTCCTTCAGGAAGCAGGCGATCACGAAGGCGACCAGGACGATCGGCACGGCGTAGAGGAAGACGTCGGTGATGGCTTCGGCGTAGGCGTCGAGCACGCGGGGACGGATGTCGGCCGGGAGCGCGGAGATGGCCCGCGGGTCGGCCTCCAGCTGCGCGACGCCGGCCCCGGCGGGCAGCTGGACACCGGCGAGGGAGGCGGCGAGCTTGTTCTCGAGCCCGTTGGTGAAGACCGTGCCGAAGATCGCGACGCCGAAGGAGGCGCCGATGGAGCGGAAGAAGGTGGCACCGGAGGTGGCCACGCCGAGGTCGGCGTAGCTGACGGCGTTCTGCACGACCAGGACGAGTACCTGCATGACCAGGCCGAGACCGGCGCCGAAGACGAAGAAGTAGATGCTCATCTCCCAGGTGGAGCTGGTGCGGTGCAGCTGGTGCAGGAGGAGCAGGCCGATGGCGGTGACGCCGGTGCCGGCGATCGGGAAGACCTTCCAGCGGCCGGTGCGGCTGACGATCTGGCCGGAGGCGGTGGAGGAGATCAGCATGCCGAGCACCATCGGCAGCATGTGGACGCCCGACATGGTCGGTGAGACGCCCTGGACGACCTGGAGGAAGGTCGGCAGGTAGACCATCGCGCCGAACATCGCGAAGCCGACGACGAAGCTGATCGCCGAGCAGAGGGTGAAGGTGCGGATGTGGAACAGGCCCAGGGGGAGGACGGGTTCGGCGGCCTTGCGTTCCACGAAGACGAAGACGGCGAGCAGCGCGGCGCCGAGGACGGCGAGGCCGATGATCCGGGCCGAGCCCCAGCCCCAGGTGCCGCCGAGGGAGGCGACGAGCACGAGGCAGGTGGCGACGCAGGCGATGAGGAAGGTGCCGATGTAGTCGATGGTGTGCTTGGAGGAGCGTGCCGGGATGTGCAGGACGGCGGCGATGACGACGAGCGCGACGAGACCGATGGGGAGGTTGATGTAGAAGACCCAGCGCCAGGACAGGTGGTCCACGAAGAGGCCGCCCAGCAGCGGGCCCAGCACGCTGGTCGCGCCGAAGACGGCGCCGAAGAGGCCTTGGTACTTGCCGCGTTCGCGGGGCGGGACGATGTCGCCGACGATCGCCATCGACAGCACGATCAGTCCGCCGCCGCCCAGGCCCTGGAGGGCGCGGAAGCCGATGAGCTGGGGCATGTCCTGGGCGAGCCCGCACAGCGCCGACCCGATCAGGAAGATGATGATGGCGTACTGGAAGAGCTTCTTGCGTCCGTACTGGTCGCCGAGCTTCCCCCACAGGGGGGTGGCAGCGGTGGAGGCGAGCATGTAGGCGGTGACGACCCAGGAGAGGTGCGCCATGCCGCCGAGTTCGCTGACGATGGTCGGCAGGGCCGTGGAGACGATGGTCTGGTCGAGTGCGGCGATCAGCAGGCCCAGCAGCAGGGCGCTGATGGAGACGAGGACCTCGCGGGAGGTGTGTTCGGAGGCGGGGCCGGACTTCTGCGGGCCGTGACCGGGCCCCACGGCATCCGTGGTCACATCCTGAGCCATCGATTCCTCCTCAGGCCGGATCAACATCTCCATCCTGAGCGGTGTGTCCGGTTATGGCCTCTCGGGCCGGTTGGGAGCGCTCCGGAGGGTCTGCATAATCGCAGGCAACAGCCAGGGAGGGAGTCCAGTGAACGGTGAGCACTGTCCAGATTGCGGCGCTGTCGGCGCCGGCTGCGGGTGTGCGCCGGGTGTGGGTTTCAATCCCTTGCGCATCCGTCCGTACGTGACGCTGTCCGACCCGGGCGAGCCGGACCCCGAAGTCTCCCCGCCGCCGATATCCGGCGTGGTGACCCCGGACCCGCGCCCGGTACCGGCGCAGGACGACACCCCGGCGTACGGCATACCCGTCACACCTCCGACGGGACCGTGGCAGGACGGGCCCCCGGGCCACGCCCCGCACCAGGCCGAAACCACCCGTCTCCGAGCCGTCCCGGACCCGGACCACACATCCGGAGGCAGAGCCGACGGCGGCAGAGCCAACGGCGGCAGAGGCACGGGCGACGGCAGAGACGGAGAGGGAGCGGGAAAGGGAGGGGGTGGGGGCGGGGGCGGGGGCCCGGAGAAGCGGAACGGCTCCGGTTCACGCCGCCCGCTGGCGCTGCTCGTCGGGGCCGTGGCGGTGGTCGCCCTCAGCGGGACGGCCATGGCGGTCTGGGTGCTCCCGAGCGACTCAGGGAACGAGATCACCCTGCTCGACGCGAAGGCGCCGACGCCCGCGGTGAGCGCCGCCCCGGCCGCACCCTCCACGACCCCGTCCCACACCCAGGCCTCGGGCAGCCCGTCCGCCTCGGCCTCCCCGTCGCCGAGCGCCTCGAAGTCGGCGTCGCCGTCCCCGTCACCGAGCGCGTCCCGTACGTCCGCGCCCCCGTCCCCGACCCCGTCGCCCAGCGCGAGCCGCTCGTCCGCCCCGCCGCCCTCGCAGGCCCCGATCCTGCGGTACGGCGACTCCGGTCCGGAGGTGGAGAAGCTGCAGCGTCTGCTGTCGGCGCAGGGCCTGTACCGGGGCAAGTTCCACGGGAAGTTCGACGGGAGGGTCGAGGACGCGCTGTCGATGTTCCAGTACTCCCACGGCATCGACGACCAGGAGTGGGGCTTCTACGGTCCGGTGACCCGCAAGGCGCTGGAGGGATAGCCGCCGGCGGGAGCGACGTCGCGGGGACGGACCGTGGGGACGGACCGTGGGGACGGACCGTGGGGACAGACCGGGGGCCGGACCGGGGGCCGGACCTCAGGGACACATCGTAGGGACACGGGTCACACCCCGGCTGGTGGCGCGGACGGCCCTTCGTTTTGTATCGTGTGGGAACAAAGTGGTTCCGTCCTCATTCCCTGACCGGTGGACGGAACCACTTGTTCTCTTTTCCCGCCCCGTCTGGAGCCCCGCCGATGCCGGCCAGCACCACCACCGCACCCGTCGTCCTCACCGCCAAGGCGCTGCTCCTGGACATGGACGGCACGATCGTCAACTCTGACGCGGTGGTCGAGCGGTGCTGGCGCGACTGGGCGCTGTCCCACGGTCTGGACCCAGAGGAAGCCCTGAAGGTGGTGCACGGCCGCCAGGGCTACGCCACCATGGCCGTCCTCCTGCCGGATCGCCCGATGGAGATCAACCACGCCGAGAACGCCGTGATGCTGGCCCGCGAGACCGCCGACACCGACGGTGTGGTCCCGGTCGCGGGGGCCCCCGCGTTCATGGCGTCGATCGCCGCCCTGCCGCACGCTCTGGTCACCTCCGCGGACGCCGCCCTGGCCACGGCCCGGATGACGGCCGCCGCCCTGCCGATGCCCGCGGTACGGGTCACGGCCGAGTCCGTCCAGGCCAGCAAGCCCGACCCCGAGGGCTTCCTCAAGGGCGCCGCCGCGCTGGGCGTGGACCCGGCCGACTGCATCGTGTTCGAGGACTCGGCCGCAGGCATCGCCGCCGGCCGCGCGGCAGGCATGCGCGTGATCGGCGTGGGCCCCCGCGCAGCCGCCCACGCCCCGACGACCCACGTCCCGGACCTGACGACCCTCACGGTGACGAGCACCCCGGACGGCTCGATCCAGCTCACGGTGGGCACGACGGCCTGAGGCCGGGCTTCGGGGGTGGCTTCGGGGGGCGGGGTCTCGGTGGGGCGGAATCAGAGAGGGCGTGGGGGTTTCCCGTCAGTCTCATCGTCTTCCGTGGCGGGACGGTCCCTCAAGGGCGCTCCTTCGTCGCGTCGCTGCGCGATGGCCTACGGCCACCCTTGACCGACCGCCCCGCCACGGAAAATCGAAGACAGCCGGGAAACCCCCAAAAGAACGGGCCGGGCGAACGGAGAGGGACGGCCCCCTCACAGATATCCGGGCGGGGCTCCCGGTGCGCATCAAATCGCTACGCGCTCCCCGTCGTCTCAGCGTCTACCTGCCGTCCTGGGCTGGACATAAGCCGCCACAGATCGCTACGCGCTTCGCATCTCTCAGCGTCCGCCGACCGTCTGGGGTCGGACATAGGCCGCCATCGATCGCTACGCGCTTCGCTGGTCCCGGCGTCTGCCAGCCGTCTGGGGCCGGGAACAGACACGATGGCGGCACGCTCCGGCTAGGCGGACTCGCCGGTGCGGCATGCGCGGCACAGGCATCGGTCGGGTGGGGACTGGACGGCACAATCTCCGCGCTCCAGCGTCGCGGAGGCAGTCTCTGCGAAGTCCGCACCGAACCCATGGCAGTGTCCAGCCTCGGCCGCGCGATCCGCACCGACGCCAAGCCACGACATTCGCCGCGACCAACCAGGCCGGCTCCGGTATGGCACCTGACTCGCCCATCCTCGCGAACGCCCATCAACAGTCGAAGACCGACCAGCAGATCTCGTTTCGCAACCGCTGGTCGTCCAGGACCAGTTCACGGATTTCATCCGGGAGCTGTTCGCGCTGCCAACGGCATTCGAGCCTGCCGGCGCTCTCGCCCTCCTGTCCGGGAGCCGTCGCACGCACGGCCTTGATCGCGTAGGCCGCAGCGCCGAGTTCGTGTGCGGCGACGTGCGCCACCACCGCCGCCTGACCGGCAGCGAATGCGGCGTGCCGAGCGGCTCCGCTCAACACTCTTGCCGCAGCCATGGCATGGCCACCCGCCGCTCGGGACTGAGACATCCTGATCTCGCCGCGCGCCCAAGCGCGAATCTGCTCGATCGCCTCGCGGGGCCGTGGGTCCGAGGGCTCCACCGACTCGAAAAGGTGCAGAACGTGCTCCGCGCACGCGGCAGCCCACAAAGCCAGCAGCCGATGATCGGAGTCCGTAAGCGTTCCCCCACGGCGGATGGTGATGAAGCGGGGGTCGCGATCTTTGGGGAGGATCATGCCACTCCAAGGGATCGACTGCGATCACGAGAACGTCACTGCGTGAAGGCAGAGTTGGACATCTATGTGAGACGGTCGGACTTCCGACCGAGCAGGGCCGCCTGCTCCGTCTTGAGTCGCGCGAAGCGCGTGGTGGTGTACTCCTTCAGCTCCGGCCCCGGGAACTGGATGACAGATTTGTATTCGCGGAACTCACCACTCGCCCAACGCGCCGCGGTGATCTCGTAGCCGGAGACATGGGCGCACAGTTCGAGCAGGACGGGCGGCACCTCCTCCTCGATGAGAAGGTCGGCCTTGGTGACGACCACGTCGCGCATCTTCTGGATGTTGGGCAGGAAGACAGTCGTGGCCCAGATGCGCCACTCGACGAGCTCCTCCTCGGTGGGGGGAACGTCGTGGTCGAAGGGGTGGACCCCGTCAGGGCGGGCATACCTCTCGCAAAACGCCTCATAGGTGCGGCTGTTGGACTCCATGAGCGCGAAGAGCGGGCCGTAGAAGTCGCTCAACTGCTGGTTCACTCGGGCGAGCCGGGCCTGTCGCTGCGCGAGCCTCAGCCCATTGAGGTACGTCACCAGGTATCCGACGAAGGCCAGACTGACGGTCGTGATCACGGTGCCCATGGCGAGGATAGTAGGGCCGCCTTCCTTCAGACCATCCGATCATCGGTCTCGTTGCACCATTGCCCGTGCCCCCTTCGACTCGCTACAAGAGGACGGCGACCATCTACCTGGCTGGACCGCTCTTCCTCTGGTCCGTTGGTCCGAACGCAACCGACTAGTCGTCAGTGACGGGGTACATGTGGGCGTAGGGATCGGGCTCGCCGGTGTACGGGTCCAGCCCGGCCAGATGCCGTCGATGTTGCTCGCGCCAGCTGACGAAGGTGCCGCCCGTCTGCTTCCAGAGGGACTCATCGCCGAGTGGGCAAGCGTCGAACTGGCCCAGCATCATGCGGGAGATGAACTGGACCATGCCGCAGTCGAACAAGGCCCAAGGCGCCTCGCCCCACGAGTGGTGCCGACGCCAGGCCACGACAGGCCACTTGTCCGGGTCGGGGTCGTTCATGAGCCAGGCCATCTCGTTGGCGTTCATCCCTGAGCCCCAGGGCAGAACCGCATCCGCACCGAGCGTCACGCCCGGGACACCGGAGTCGTCATCCCAGAGCCCGCGCAGGCCGGCTGTCATGCTTCCGATGTGACACGCGTCGTAGCCGCGCACGTCACTCGGGAGCGGCGGCAAAATGACGAGCTCTCCGAGATCACCCACTCCGTAAGTGTCCAGTAGACCCTTGTAGTCACTCGGCAGCTTGATGCCCAACGCAGCTTCGGCCGCATCCCAGTCGATCCGCTCGCCACCGGCCAAGTCCGCCGGCACCAGATCGAGCAACACGGCCACGTCCGGATGAATGCCCATGATTGAGCCCCCCTTGAGTAGATGATCAGCAACCCTAGTCGCGCGGGCTGACACCGCCGTTCGCACCAGACAACGGCCATTCCGAAGTGACCCTCGGGGAGGATCCGAACGGACATTAGCGACATCTAGCCGATCTTGATTCCGTCAGGCTCACGGCAGAGTGACACGCCGACCGCACCACCCGTGGCGCGAAGGCCGGCCGCCCGATGGATGTACTCGAGAAGTAGGAGCTGTCCTCGCATTCGCGTTGGGTGCGGCACACCGCGTACGCGGACTGGGGGTGCCGGTAAGAACGCTGTCACCAGCCGCAAACGGCGCGGGTCACGTTCGGCGACGTGTGGTGTCACCGGAGCAGGCCGCCGTTGCGGCGGGCCGGCTGGCCGACATGCTCGCCGTCCTCGGCGAGGACGACCACCGCCGCGACGTCCTCGCGCGGACAGAGGCGTCCCGCCGCATGCACTCGTGGTGGCTGTCCAGGGTGTCTTCGTGGTCGTGTCCGAGGGTGCGGGTGCGGCCGGTGACCGAGTGGGTCACCCCGTGAGGGGCGGGCGGAACTTCGTCGTTCAGAGAGCCGGTCACATTCGCAGGATTGTCAAGGTACGAGCTTCCGTGACGTGACCCAATTGCTGGTGGTGCGACGTAATGGATCCGTGGGTGAAGGTGGGGCGCGAGCAGGCCTTTCGCTCCTCCATTTCCCAAACACGTTCTATACGCTTCACCGACCAGAGATGAGAGAATCATGGCTTTTATAGGAAACGAACGCCAAATCAGTGTTGCGCACCGTCAGGACTACGCGATGCCGGAGGAGCTGAATGCGAGCAGCGACAAAACGGGCAAGGTCGTTCGCTCAGGTGTTCCTTCAAGCACCTTTTGGCACTTTGAGGACTTCAGATTTCATGGAGAATTTTTCCTCACGGTCAGGCTCCCTACGGCGCAGGTCAATTCGTTCAGTCAGGTCGCTGTCTCGATCTGTGAGCTCAACAGTGACGGGGTCCCCTTCATCGGCGATGCCAAAATGGAGGTTCACAACGTTGCGCCACATCGCGACGGCAGGATCATTGTCCGAGCAGGGGTCCATTGGGACAAGGATCTGTCGGTACGGCTGAATTACATAATTGTCAACTGACGCCTTTCAGGTCGGGATGTGATCTTATTCTCGCCAGTGGGTCGGATCGAATCCGTCGGTTCGCCGTCTGGTTACTGAACTTGAATTCATGATGTCGGCCTGATCGTGGTCAGTGGTCTATGGTCCATGGTCAGGCCTGTTCCCGTATGGCATCCGTGGACCAGGTACGGTCGGTACTGGCTGAGTTGTTGGCCACCGCCTTGATGACGTCGACGTCCCTTGCCGAACATCTCCGCACCGAGATCTTCTTCCACGGCCTCGCCAGCCTCGCCGATGGCGACAGCGCCGACCCTGTACGCAGCGCCGCCGACGCGCTGCTGGCCGCCCTCGGAGCCGCTTCTCCTGTCGGCGAAGATGCCTCCACGACCGGCAACTGCATCGACGAGCCCAAGCAGCCCATGGGCACTGCGGATGCGTCCGTACCGCGGAACGCCGTAGTCACGGATGCTCCTCAGCAGTCGTCAGAGCCGCCGGGGAAGGACCGGCCGTGGGGCGACGGACGCGAGGTTCTTCACCGCATCGTCGAGAACGGATTGACCTTCGCCTACAGCGGCTACACCCGGCCACGACACGGCGCCCGACAAGATTGGGTCGAGACGCGGCAGAAGATCCGCGACGACATCGACGCCGGCTACCCGTATTACGTGGTCGCCCCCGACGGCAGCGAGACCCCCGTGTACCTCGCCGACGACGGCGACCCGGCGGCCATCGCTCACGGACGCGATCTCCTGAACGACCTCCCCGAAGCTGGTCGTCACCTGCCTGGGCGGGACCGCGCCACGCTCGACCTGTATCGAGAGCATCTGGACTTGTACCGGGCCATGCGCGCCGGTCTGCGTTGAACCGGGTCCCCGACGATGCGCGTCAGGGACCCCGTGTACGACCGCGGGTGAGTGGTGCGTGCTCAGCGACCGGCGGCCGGTGCGTGGCGGACCGGCCATGCCGGCTTCGGGGGCCCGGGCGCGCGGCGCCTGTGGGCTTCGAAGGCGAGCCAGGCGGCTCCTGAGGCGACCGTCGTGAGGAACGGCAGCGCCCACGCGGCCAGCTGCCAGACGGCCGCGACGTCCAGGGTGCTCACCAGCGCCGCCGCCGGAGCGGCGGCAAGGGTCAGCAGCAGAGTGATCCTGGCCCAGAGCGGCAGCCTGCGGCTCACCGCGGCGGTCGCGAGGCCCAGGCCCGCGCTCGCCGTGAGGATCACGGCCAGGGCCACAAGGGCGACGGCGAGGGCGACCATCAGGGCGAGGAGTAGCAGGATCAGGCCCATGTCGTGCCCACCTCCAGTCTCGTGGCGACCCGTCGCGAGGGCAGGCGGATCCGACTCCGCTGCTCCGGCAGGTTCACCGGAAGCCATACTGTCAGAGGTATTGAACACGTTCAACACTGCCTCCGGTGTCGGCGGCGGGGTCCGGCGGTGGGGGCGTGGCACGATCGCGGGATGCAGTACCGGTACGCCACCGAGGCCTACGGCGTGGTCGGCTGCGTAAGTGCGCCCGGGTCTGCGCACGTAGGCAGCCGAAAAGGCCCTCGCATGGCGGCTGTCAAGCCACGACATTCAGCGACATGACGTCGCCCACCCGATCAAGCTCAGATCGCGCAACCCAGACGGCTGGCAGACGCCGGGACCAGCGAAGCGCGTGGCGATCGATGGCGGCCTATGTCCGACCCCAGACGGTCGGCGGACGCTGAGAGATGCGAAGCGCGTAGCGATCTGTGGCGGCTTATGTCCAGCCCAGGACTGCTGGTAGACGCTGAGACTACGGGGAGCGCGTAGCGATTTGATGCGTGCCCCGATTCGCCCGGAAGGCGCCGACGTGGCCGTCCCTCTCCGTTCGCCCGGCCCGTTCTTTTGGGGGTTTCCCGGCTGTCTTCGATTTTCCGTGGCGGGGCGGTCGGTCAAGGGTGGCCGTAGGCCATCGCGTAGCGACGCGACGAAGGAGCGCCCTTGAGGGGCCGTCCCGCCACGGAAGACGATGAGACTGACGGGAAACCCCCACGCCCTCCCTGATTCCGCCCCGCCGAGACCCCGCTCCCCGAAGCCCCCCGAAGCCCCGCGCTACTGCCCCACTCGCCCGTCGATGCGTTCCCGCAGGAAGTCCGCGTGGCCGTTGTGGCGGGCGTATTCCTCGATCATGTGGACCAGAACCTCGCGGAGTTCCATCGGCTCGTCGCCCGCGACGCCCGTGACGCCCGTGACGCCCGTGACGTCCAGGCTGGGGGCCTGCGCGACGAGTCGTTCCGCGAAGGCGACTTCCGCTCGCCAGGTCGCCCACGCGTCCGCGACCACCGCCGGGTCGGCCACCGCGCCGGTGAACTCGCCCGCGGGTTCGGCTTCCGAGCGGTAGTGGCGGCGTACGTCCTGGCCCGCCATGACCTGCCGGAACCAGTACTGCTCGACCCCCGCGAGGTGGCGTACGAGACCCAGCAGGGACAGGTTGGACGGTTCCACCGAGCGGCGCGCGAGGGCCTCCGCGTCGAGGCCCGTGCACTTGAGCTCCAGCGTCAGCCGCTGATCGCGCAGGTAGCCGGCGAGCACGGCCCGTTCGCCCTGGAACCCTCCGTCGGTCCGGGTGTCCTCGTCGGGGTGGACGAACATGTTGGACCAGCCGAACCGGCGATCCGAGGAGGGAACGGGTACGGCCTGGGGCGCGGGTCGGCCGGAGGGGCCCGTGGGGCCGGTGGTGTCGGTCACGCGCACGAGCGTGACCTGCACACGCACTTCCCGCAACGGGATATCCCCGCCACTACAACCCGCCCACCCTCACCTACGCCCTGCCCGTCGCCCCCCGCCAGCCCCCGCCGGCCCCGCCAGGCCCCGTCAGCCCGCGATCGCCTCGTACAGCGAGAAGACGGCCAGCGCCGCCATCACCGCGGCCGCGATCTTGGTGATGAGCCGCAGCGGCACGTACTTCATCAGGGTGCGTCCGCCCAGGATGCCGATGCCCGCGACCGCCCACAGGGCCAGTACGGCGCCGATGCCGACGGACACGGGGTCGTCGTACCGCGCGGCGAGGTTCGCGGTCATGATCTGGGTCAGGTCACCGAATTCCGCCACCAGGATCAGCATGAAGCCGGCCCCCGAGACCTTCCAGAAGGACTGGTCGGCGGGCGGCTTGACCTCCTCCTCCCCGTCGTCCTTCTTCAGGAGCAGCATGGCCGCGCCCAGGAGGAAGAGGATGCCGACGACGGCCTGGACGAGGCGGTGCGGGAGCAGGGTGAGCACGCTGCCGGCGGCGATCGCGAGGGCGACGTGTACGGCGAAGGCGGCGGCGACGCCCGCGAAGACGTAGGAGGCGCGGTAGCGCGTGCCGAGCATCAGGCCGGCGAGGGCCGTCTTGTCGGGGAGTTCGGCAAGGAAGACGACGCCGAAGGCGATCGCCGTGATGCTGAAGCTGAACACGGGGGTGGAACCTCAATCGGTCGGGCAGGACGCCATCGGTACCGAGAGACCTGGGGTGTGTCAGGGGTCGCTTCGGCTCGGCGGCGCCCTGGTGTGCGTATGCGCGTACGAAACGCGCCCACGCGTGGACAGGACACTGCGGCCGAAGGTCTCGCTGGCCGGCCGCTGTACGTGGCCTGCCTCCGGGCGCCGGCTGGGGTGACCCAGCAGTATGTCGACGGTCCGGCGAAGAGCTACTCCCCTTCTGGTCCGTACAGAGTACGCGACGCCCGCAGCCGGCCGGAATAGGCCTTTGGTCCCACCCTGCCCCACCCCGCCCCACGCTGCCCCACCCCGCCCCACCCCGGCCCGCCTTATCTCCCCCCACCAGCCCCGCCACCACCCCCACCGGGGCGGAATCTCAACTTCCATTTAAATCAGGCCCCTTGCCCGACTTGATGTGACGTGCTCATGTCGCCACGCTGTCACCTGGCGCCCATCCCCTCGAAACCCGGCGCCGCCAGCATGGCCACGCCCCGCCGGGGCCGCACGGCCACACCCCCCGCACTAGGGAGCCCCTCATGGCACTCATACCCAACGTCTACGCGCGTCGCATTGGCGTGCTCGCGTCAGCGGCCGCCCTCGCCGCGCTCACCTCCCTCCTCAACGCCCCGACCGCCCAGGCCGCCCCGCCCACCCCCATCAGCGCCTCGGCCGCCCGCGCCTACCTGGCCACGGTCACGCCGAAGGCCGAGGGGTCCACCAGCGGCTACAGCCGCGACCTCTTCCCGCACTGGAGCACCGTCTCCGGCAGCTGCAACACCCGCGAGACCGTCCTCAAGCGGGACGGCGTGAACGTCGTCCAGGACTCGGCCTGCGCCGCGGTGAGCGGAAGCTGGTACTCCGAGTACGACGGAGCCACCTGGACCGCCGCCTCCGACCTCGACATCGACCACGTCGTACCGCTCGCCGAGGCCTGGCGTTCCGGCGCCAGTTCCTGGACCACCAGCACGCGCGGGCAGTTCGCCAACGACCGCACCCGCCCGCAGCTCATCGCGGTCACCGACAACGTCAACCAGGCCAAGGGAGACCTCGACCCCGGCAAGTGGCTGCCGCCGCGGACGGCCTACCGTTGTACGTACGCACGGATGTGGGTCCAGGTGAAGCAGTACTGGGGCCTGAGCATGGACTCGGGTGAGAAGACCGCCCTGGTCAACATCCTCAACGGCTGCTGACGCCAGTCCACCGATCTTTCCCCCGCCAGGGGGAGGCGTGGCTCCCCCTCCCCGTCGTACCGTGATCGAAGGGGCTACGGAGGAGGGGGAGTTGCATGGCCGGACTGCGTCTGGGGCCACTGCTGCGCCACGTCGACTGGGACACGGGCGGATCGGCCACGATATGGGTCGAGGCGGACCGCCCGTGCACGGCCGAGGTGCGGTGCGCCGACGGGGCGGGCGGCAGTGCGCGCACCTTCCAGATAGCCGGTCACCACTACGCGCTGGTGCCGGTGACCGGTCTGACCCCGGGCGCGACCACGGCGTATGAGGTGCTGCTCGACGACCGGCCGGTCTGGCCGCTGCCCGACAGCGGCTTCCCGCCGAGCACGATCACTACTCCCGCCGTGGCGGGACCGGGCCGGCCCGCGCCCGGGCTGCGCGTCACCTTCGGCTCCTGCCGGCAGGCCGCGCCGCCCGCCGGCCGGCACGGACCGCACGGCGCGGACGCCCTCGACACCCTCGCGGCGCGGCTGGCAGTGGACCCGGAGGCGGTGCGCCCGGACGTCCTGCTGCTGCTCGGCGACCAGGTGTACGCCGACGCGCTGTCCAAGGAGACGCGGCAGTGGCTCGCGGCCCGGCGGGATCTGCGGGAGGCACCGGGTGCCCAGGTCGCGGACTACGAGGAGTACACGCGGCTCTACTACGAGTCGTGGCTCGATCCGGAGATCCGCTGGCTGCTGTCGACCGTGCCGAGCCTGCACATATTCGACGACCACGACGTGATCGACGACTGGAACACGAGCGCGGCGTGGCTGGCGGAGATGCGGGCGACGCCGTGGTGGCGGGAGCGCGTGCTCAGCGGGCTGATGTCGTACTGGGTGCACCAGCACCTGGGGAACCTCTCGCCGGCCGAGCTCGCGGCGGACGAGTTGTACGCGGCGGTCCGGGACACCCCCGACGGTACGGAGGCGCTACGGGCCTTCGCGTCCGCGGCGGACGCCGATCCGGCCTCGGTGCGCTGGAGCTACCGGCGCGACTTCGGCCGGACCCGGCTGCTGATGGTGGACACCCGGGCCGCGCGGGTGCTGGCCGAGGACGGGCGGGCGATGCTCGATCCGGCGGAGCAGCAGTGGCTCCGGGAGAACGCCCTCGCCGGGCACGGGGGTTATGACCATCTGCTGATCGGGTCCTCGCTGCCCTGGCTGATGCCTCCGCTGATCCACGATGCCGAGACGTGGAATGCCGCGCTGTGTCGTGGGGAGCGGGGGCCGCGGTGGGCGCGTATCGGGGAGGATCTGCGGCGGCGCAGCGATCTGGAGCACTGGGCGGCGTTCCCGGCCTCGTTCGCGGCGCTGACCGATCTGATCGAGGAGGTGGGCACGGGGCCGCGGGCCCCGGCGACGGTGTGCGTGCTCTCGGGCGACGTGCATCACGCGTATGTGGCCGAGCCCCGAATACCGAGTACCGCGCGGGTGTTCCAGCTGACGTGTTCGCCGGTTCACAATTCGATCCATACAGCGGTGAAGTGGGGGTTCCGGCTGGGCTGGTCGCGGACGGGCCGGTGGCTGGGGCGCGGCTTCTCGCTGCACGGGCGGACGGGGCGGCCGCCACTGAACTGGCGGCGTACGGGTGGGCCGTGGTTCGGGAACCAGCTGATGACGCTGGCGCTGTCGGGGCGGTCGGCGCGGCTGCGGCTGGACCAGGCGCGGAAGAAGCGCGAGGGGGCCCGGCTGGTGACGGTCTTGGACCGGGACCTCACGGCGGCGGAGTAGGGGACCAGGAGGGTTGCGGGCACGGGGAGGATTGGGGGCACGGGGAGGGGTGCGGGCACCCGGAGGATTGGGGGGACCCGGAAGGTTGGGGCACCCGGTGGGCCCGGGGCGTCGGAGGTGGCGGATCGCGGGCGCCTGCGGGCCCAGGGCGGTGGGGGCTGCTCGGGCAGCGGACGGCGAGGGTGGCGGAGTTGACGCGGCGGCGGTGTGGCTACCGCCCCGGGCTCCCGGGGCACGGGGGCCGGGCGTACGCTGTATGGCTGTCAAGCCGCTCCTGCCGCTCCCCCGCGACGTCGCGGCGCTTCATGCCGCAGCACGTCAACCGGACTGGGGAGTCCCGTTTTGCTTGAGACGCTGGGGTCGCTGACCGCGAGCCCATGGATCTACGCCCTGGTGGCGGTGTCCGTCGTGCTCGACGTCTTCCTTCCGGTGCTGCCGAGCGGGGTGCTGGTGATCACCGCTGCGGCGGCCGCGGCGGCCGCCGGTGCGGCGGGACCGGTGCCGGTGCCGGTGCCCGCGCAGGTCCCGGACATCCTGCTGCTGCTGGTCATCGCGACGACGGCCTCGGTGCTCGGTGACATGGCCGCGTTCCGGCTGGGCCGGCGCGGCGGAGCCCGCCTGGACCGGGCCATCGCCCGCTCCCGCCGGCTGACGCGGGCCCACGAGCGCCTCGGCACGGCCCTGGCACGCGGCGGCGGCGCCTTGGTGGTGATCGCGCGGTTCGCCCCGGCCGGGCGTTCCGTGGTGTCCCTGGGCGCGGGCAAGACGCAGCGCAAGGTGGCGGAGTTCCTGCCCTGGTCGGTCCTGGCGGGCATGGCCTGGGCGGGCTACAGCGTCGCCCTCGGCTACTTCGGCACCCAGTGGCTGGGCACGCAGTGGCTCGGCACCGCGCTCTCGGTCGTCGCCCTCTTCGCCGCGGGCGCCTTGGCGGCCTTCCTCGTCCGCCGCCCGCCCACGACGGCGGCTCCCGCGGCGTAGGGACGTCTGTCGGCTCCCCCGGGCGGAGCAGTGGCTCACCCGTTCACCCGGCCCCGATCGCCGCCCCCGGCCCGGGCTCCTAGCGTCCACAGCACGGCGCGCAACCGAATCCGCGTCACATCCGTGCCCTGGCCGCGCCGTTTCGAGGAGCCGAGGAGTTCTCTCCATGCCCGCCAAGCCGCTCGCCAAGCCGCCCGCCAAGCCGCCTGCCACGTCACCCGTCACATCCCGACGCCTGATGGCCATCGCGGCCGCGACCCTCATCGCCGCCGCCGCTCCCGCCACGTTCGCGTACGCCGCTCCCTCCGCCGGCGTCTCCCCCACCACCGTCGCCCCGGGCGGCCGGGTCGCCCTCAATGTCGACGGCTGCGGGACCAGGACCGGCCGGGCCACCTCGACCGCGTTCAGCGAGGTCCGGCTGACCCCCGGCAATCTGAACGCCACCAACCTCTACGGCAGCGCCACCGTCTTCCGCGACGCCAACCCGGGCACGCACCGCGTCATCTTCGAGTGCGGCGGCCCCGGTGGCGAGCGCGTCACCGTCTCGCTGCAGGTCGCCTCGGGTGCGGCCCGCGGCGGTACGGGCGGCAGCATCGGCTCGATGAGCCCGGGGCAGGTCGCCGTCGGCGGCGCGCTCGCCGCGGGCGCGCTCGGCGCCGGGATCTGGGTGCTGCGTCGCCGCGCCGCGGGGACCGGGGCCGCGTAGACGGCGTAGGCCGGGAAGGCAGGCACGGCCGGGTCCGGGTCACGCCGGGGCGGCGGCCTGTCCCCGCACGTGCACACCGTCGAGCAGCGCCGCGGTGGCCTCGGCGACGGCGTCCACGGCCGCCTCGAACACCTCGCGGTTGTGCGCGGCCGGCACCCGGAAGCCGGACACCTTCCGTACGTACTGCAGGGCGGCGGCCCGGATCTCCTCCTCGGTGGCCTTCTCGGGGATGGCGGGCGGGCGCAGGGTCTTAATGGAACGGCACATACCTCCACTATCCCGCTGTCGGGGCCGCTCGACCCCGGATGGAGCAGAGCTGATGCGGAGGTTCGGGGGCGAATCTAGACTGACGAAGTCATGAAAAGTCACCAATTGAGGGAGACTCGCACCATGGCCAAACGAGGCAACAAGCGTCGGGCCCGCAAGAAGAAGAAGGCCAATCACGGCAAGCGCCCCAACGCCTGAAACCGCTCGAACGTAAGACCCCCGACCTGACCGGCCGGGGGTCTTCGCACGTACGGGCCCGTGCGGGCGCGCCGCGCTCCCGGCGCCTGCTCAGGTCGGCGTGTCGGTCTGCTCCAGAAGGTCGAGGGCGCGGTTGTGGAACTCGCGGTCGGCGTCCCGGCACGGAGCGCCGAAGTACAGCCCCTGCGCTTCCGAGAGACCGCACCCGACCACTTCCATGGTCACCAGGACCGCCTCTACGCCGTGACAGCCGCGATCCTTCAGGTACTGCTGGAGCGCGCTCCCGTCATGCCCCTGCTCCCACACGGGCCGCGCGGCCGCAGCCGTGTCCGTGATGCGCGCTTGCCTCACGGGATCCATGGCGTCGCGCCCCCTCCCTCAGCCGGCTCCCGATCTTGCCACGTAGAGGTCGCGAGGGGCCGATGGAGGCATGTCAAGTCCCGAAATTCGGTGACATGACGCACCCCGTGCGCAGCGGGCTTACTGGAATCTCCCCGCTCGACCTTTCTCACAGAAGGAGAATTCTTATGATCCGCACTTCTCGGAAGCACCGTTTCACCATGCTCGCCCTTTCGGCCGCGCTCGTCGGAGGAGGCGCACTGCTGCCCACCAGCGCATTCGCTGCCCCTGCGTCGCACACGACCGAGGTGACCAGCGCCTCGGCCAGTCATTTCGACCACGGCAAGGGTGACCACGGCGGCAAGGGCAAGAACAACAAACGTGGGAAGAAGAAGAACAAGAGCAAGGGCAAGGGCAACAGGCCCCGCGACGTGGAGAACATGCCGGGCTGCAAGTACTTCAAGAACAAGGTGTACTGCGAGCACAAGCCCGAGCCCAACCCGGCCCCGGAACCCCACCCGGCCCCGGGCACCCCGCCGGCCCCCGGCACGGAAACCCCGAAGGCCCCCGGCACGGAAACCCCGCCGGCACCGGGTACGGAAACCCCGCCGGCACCGGGTACGGAAACCCCTCCTGCCCCGGGTACGGAGACCCCGCCGGCACCGGGCACCGAGACTCCGCCGGCACCGGGCACGGAAACCCCTCCTGCCCCGGGTACGGAGACCCCGCCCGCCCCCGGCACGGAAACCCCGCCGGCACCGGGCACGGAGACCCCGCCCGCCCCGGGCACCGACACTCCGCCCGCCACGGACATGGAGACCCCGCCGGACCACGGTGGCGAGACCCCGCCCGCCACGGACACGCCTCCCACCGCCGACACGGGCAGGTGACCGGCCGAGGGCGAGCACTGGTCCCGGCTTCCCCGGATACGGCGGCCGCTCGGGTTCCCTACCGGAACCCGAGCCCCGCCGAGCATTGAGATCGCACGCAAGGCCCCCGACCGTTCACGGTCGGGGGCCTTTCCACGTGATGAGCTCGGCCCCTTTCGAACCGCCGACATCCGCGCCCCTGCACAACGTGCACAGCAGCCACCGTCACCACTGCTGACGCCAAAGGCGAAGGCGCATGCCGAAGAAGAGAAGGCCGAGAAGGCCGAGAAGGCCATGGAGCACGTGGAGCACGTGGAGCACGTGGATGTCACGCCGCCGCCGGCCCAACCCACTTCTTGCCCGGCTTCCTGCCCCTCTCCTCCTCCCGCCGACCTCGCCTGGTCCATTTCCCTTGGTGTCGCCAGCACCGCGATGTGCCCTTCAAGGTGAGGTTCGCGCAGCGCTTTCCGCCCTCGATGGGCCACCCGCATTTCCCCTGCTTCCATTCGGTCAACGAGGACCTCCAGCACTCACGGCTCGTCGGCTCGGGCAGCAACAAGGATGAGCAGCCATCGACCAGCCGCGAAGAGCGCACACTCGGCGCCCCGAAACAGCAGCGAGCGCACGCTCGGCTCCCGAGGCAGGAAGAGTCCTTGCACGGCAGACACACGACGAGAGCCCCCACCGCGAACGGTGGGGGCTCTGCACAGGCGTCGAAGAACGCTATCCGCTGCCGGCCGGCTCCACGACTCCTGCCACGGGCTCGCTTCCGCCCATGTCCAGCCGGAACGGCGGGTACTTGTCGGTCATCAGGTACACGTAGACGAGCACGCGCAGCGTCCAGCGCAGCAGGCCCATCAGGAAGTCGAAGAGCCCCCTCGGATAGCTCCCGGTGCACAGCAGGATCACCACCGCGACCAGGGTGAGCAGGCCGATGAGACCGGAGGAGAACGGACTGTAGTCGTCGAGGTACCGGTACGCCTTCCAGCTGCTGGTGAGCAAGAGCGTGATCACCAGCAGCTGCGGGAAGACCAGCAGCCACTTGACCAGGACCAGTCCGCGGGAGAGCTTCTCGGGATAGGCGATGTCGACACGGATCGGGTAGTCGGGCACGTCTTTGAGGGTGAACGGCGGGTACTCATCGGTACCCATCACCGATGAGGCGTAGTAGTTGACGCGCGTACTCCAACGTATGACGCCGACATTGAAATCGAAGAGACGCCGGGGGTAGCTGCCGGTGATGAGGATGCTGAAGAACGCGACGATGCTCAGCAGCACGAACGCGATCTGCAGGAAGAACAGATAGATGTAGTGCGGAATGGCGAGGAACCATTTCACCAGCCACTTCCATCGGGTCAGCCGGGGATCCAACGTCGCTTCGACACACAGGGGATGGGCGGGAGCGGGAAACATGCTGCCACGTCCTTTCTTGCCTGGGGAGTGGGATACGTGTCCCGCACATCGCATCGTCAAGGCTGTTCCGGACGGCGCACACGGGCCACCGGCTCTACCCGAGCCGTATCGCCATTAGCCCCCGGCGATCGCATCCCGTCACGCCCCGAAATCCCGTGACAGGAGAACCCGTGACTTGACGCCCGACACCACACACCGTGGTGTTGCACGGTCTCCCGCAGCGGACGAAAAACACGTTGGCCGGTCCGCTGCTGAGCTGCGACGATGCCCCCTGTTTTCTCTTACGGAGGATATTTGTTCGTTTTTGTGTGTGTCGGCTGTGGCTCCAGACTGACCATCCCGCTGTCCCAGGTGGCGCTGCCGGCCCACGCTCACCAGAGGTACGGGAACGGGCTCCAGCTCCCGGTGCTCATGGAGCCGGGCACGTTCGCCGTGGACCCGGAGCCCTGGGGGCCGCCGTGGCGGACGTGGGAGGAGATCCATCCGGATGAGGCGGCCGCCCGCGGTGTCTACGCGCCGGTGTACGCCCTTTCCGACGGTGCGCCTGGCGCGGTTGTCATCGCGCCAGGCGACACTCGCGGCACGGTGCTGATCCCGGAAAATCTCGGAGGCAGCTGCTGCGGCCTCGACGGTGCCGACGGCCCCAACGTGGCCTGCGTGGAGTGTGCCCTGCCCGTGGCGAGCCGGATCGACGACTGCTCGCGCTGGCAGGCGATGTGGCTCTCCCCGAACGCCGTACGCCGCATTCCCGTCGACGGCGATGGTGCCGCGCCGCTTTCCTGGTCTGAGCTCATGGCGGAAGGCAAGGGCACGCCCCCGTTGGAGCCGATCGCCACATGGAGGTCGCGGATGGCCGCGGGCCACTGGTCAAACTACTTGTGGTCATGGAGCCCTCAGTGGGAGGCAGCGGCCGGCCGGGCGCTCGCCCACCTGCTGGCGGCTTCGGAGGGCCAACCAGTCACCGTCCCGGGAGGCTTGGTCGGGCAGGTCTTCCAACGAGCGCTCGACGCCCTGTTGCCCGCGGGTCCGCAGGTGCGTCGCGCCGTCCTGGCCGGACCGAGCCTGCCAACTCACAGCGGAGACGTCTCCATCCTCCTTGTGCCGTCCCATCCTCAGACGGGGAAGATCTGGACCCCGGCCGGCCCAGCGCCGTACCTGGTGCCGCTGCCGTTCGGGGTGTGGCTGTGGCTGGCCTTCCCCAGGCCGGACCTGCCCCTCCCCGCATCGGGCGCCCTACCTGTCGGCGCCGTCCGCGACGACTTCGACGCGCCCGCGCCGCGCCCCCGCCACCTGTTCCGGGCCGACCCGGAGGTATTCCGGCACACCCTGGTCCGGCTACCGACCGTCCGCAGCCCGTGGTTGCGCGAGATCCTCCAGAACCTCACGCACCACATGCGCACTGGCCTCTTCTAGCCGACTGACAGGGCGCGGGCAGCTTCGGCGATCACCGGCCAGGGGCCATCGACGAGCTGCGCGACTTCGAACCGTGGCGAACGGGAGTGGGTGGCCACGGTATTGCGGACCGGGTCGTGGGGATCGTCCGCCGACTGCTCCAGGAGTTCCGGCGGACAGAAACGCTACCCCGAACAGATGAGGGCGCTGCGCTGACAGATACCCACCGGCCTGGCCCCATGTCGCCGCCATCTTCGTCTGGTCAGCGAGGTGACCAGACGGTGGAACTGCCTACACCCATCCCTCATCGAGGTAGATCGTCCAGATGTCCCCCACTGCCCAGTTCAGTTCGACCAAAGCCGCAACGGCCGCGATCAATGCCGGAGCGTCGGACAGCCGCAATGGGGAGTCCGGGACACCCTGTCGGGTGTAGGTCGGCAACTCACCGTTACAGCCGAAGGCATGGAGCGGCAGAGGACCACAGGTGAACCACGTGGGTAGGTGTTCCTCCGCCCAAGCGGATGCGGCGTCGACACGGTCCACATGCGCCAGCAGGTGCTCGGGCGCGGGCCCGTCGCAGAACTGCACGAGGAATCCCCCGGCGTCTACGGCCCACCAATCCCACGCGAATCCAGGTCGAGGGTGCCGCAGGATCGTCGCCATGCCATCACCGTATTCAGGCCCCCACCAGCATGGCGACGGTGATGCGCAGGAAACGGCCAGCCGTTTGACACCCCGTCCCGGCCCAGTCGGCAGCGCTCCCGGCCACGCATGCAATGTGACGGTTGCCGCGTCTGAACGCCCGGCTGACCTGGCCGCTGAGCGCCCTCCCGCGGCCCCACGAGGGTCGGGGCGGGCGCCCACGTTCTTCCTGCGGGTGTTACGCCCTTGCGCTTGCCCGCTGCCCGCCGCGCAAGCTCTGCGCACCCTGGAGCACCACGACGAAGCCGCCCAGAGCAGGCAGCGCCGGCACCAACACATCGGCAGGGACTCGGCAGATCACCACCAGGATGATGACCACCAGAGTCCAAGAACCCTTCGGGAAGCTTGACAGGCGCCGCTGGGGTTGGGTCACACTCATATGGATGTTCCTTTGCGAACGTCGTGTGCCCGTCAGCACCGCGCTTGGTCTCCAGCCACAGCGGAGCTGACGGGCTCTTTCCCTTTCAGGATGGGGTTGCCGGGGAGAAGCGAACCAGTGGGCGCGGCATGGCGCGGCCTGGCGAATCAAGATGTGGGGCCGTGGCGAACCTGGCGAAGCCTGGCGGATTCAGGGCTTCGAGGTTGGTGGAGCAGCCGTGGGCGCGAGCCGTCATCGGCCGCCTGGCCCCTACTTGTACCCACCACAGCCCTGCCTCCCGTCCCGTCCGCCGTCGACGCACACCTTCGTGGAGCGGGCGCGGTTTCAGGCGTCCCGGTGGAGCCCGCCACTGTACGAACGACCTGGATGGTTCGGCGAGGGGAACTCGTCGCCCTGCGGTGGGACGGTTCGACTGCACCGCACGCGGCACGGAAGTCGACTCTGCAGGGGATGCGAAAGGCCCCCGACCGTGAGTGGTCGGGGGCCTTTTTGCTGGTGGGCGCGGACGGTTTCGAACCGCCGACATCTGCTTTGTAAGAGCAGCGCTCTACCCCTGAGCTACGCACCCGTGGATGAGTGGACAGCCTACATGGCGTGCACGCCCCCCACGCAAACCCGTTGCCGTGGGGGAGAATGGATCGGGGCATGGCGGACGCGGTACGGGAGAGGGATTGTGACGACGGCATCCCGGCGGTGGTTCGGTGGGCGGGACGAGAGTCGGCGGGCGGATGCGCAGGCGGCGAAGGATGCCGCCGCCGCCGCGTTCTACGAGCTGGATACGGCACAGCGGGATCTGCGGATCTCGATCGAGACGATCGCCGCGGCGGACGGGTCGCCCGCCGCGCGGCAGGCGACCGAGGGCTTCGCCGCGCTCGGGCAGCGGATCGACCAGGTCAGCCATGTCTACATCGAGGCGGTCGACGCGCACGACCTGGACCGGCCCGAGCTGGAGGGTTCCGTGGCGACGCGGGCCCGGGAGGAGCTGACGCGGGCGCGCGACGAGCTGGTACGGGTCAAGGGCGAGCTGGACCGGTTCGCTCAGGGGTTGCAGCCGCTGCTGGACAAGGCCGAGACGCAGCTCGCGCGGGTCGCGCCGGCCCGGGAGCGGGCGCGGGCCGCGCTGATCGGGGCGAGCGAGGCGCTGGACGCCGTACGGGCCAAGGGCATGCGGGCCGATGATCTGGCGGCGCGGCTGGCGGCGCTCGGCCCGGAGCTGACCAAGCTGAACCAGGGCGCGGCGCAGCACGGGGTGCAGGAGACGGTGCAGCGCGCGGACCGGATCCTGCGTGACGCGGAGGCGATACGGGCCGAGGTGGCGCGGCTGCCGGAGCGGGCGGCGGAGATCGACCGGCGGCTGGTGAGCCTGCGGACGCGGGCGCAGGCCCTGCGCAACCGGGCGGACCGGGTGGATCCGGTGCTGAGCGAGTTGCGACGGCGGTTCAGTGCCGCGTGCTGGCAGGACCTGCAGCACGTGCCGGATCAGGCGGTACGGGACGTCGCGGAGGCGGAGGACCGGCTGAAGGAGGCCGGCCGGGCGCGGGACGAGCAGCGCTGGGCGGACGTGGGAGCACTGATCGAGGCGGTCCGCGGCTCGCTGGACGCGACGGACGAGGCGGTGTCGGCGGCGCAGGACCGGTTGACGCGGTTGGAGGCGGTGGCGCGGGATCCGCAGGCGGAGGTGGATCGGACGCGGTTCGCGATCCGGGACGCGCAGCGGCTGGCGATGGCGGGCCGCAGTGTGCCGGATCCCCGGCATGCGGGGCCGCTGGACGCTGCGGTGGCGCGGGTCGGCCGGGCGGTGGAGGGGCTGGAGGGCCGGCATCCCGACTACTGGGCGTTCCTCCACGAGATGGAGGACGTTCGGGCCGCCGTGAACCGGGTGGTGAGCGGGATCCGGGCCGAGCGCGGGCAGGGATAGGCCCCGGGTCCGGGCTGCCGGAGCCGGTCCCGTTTGTTTCGTGGCGTTCGGCGACGGATGCTGGGAGGTGCCGGAATGGACCAGAGGAGGGCACCATGGCTGCCCGCACCTTTCACAAGCCTCCTGCGACGGTGACCGAGGAGCCGGGGCCGTACGTGGCTCACGCGGCGTACGGGTGCACCGAGCCGCATGAGAACTACGCGCCCTACGTCGCCCACGAGCCCGACCCTGATGCCCCCGCTCCGCCGCGCTTCGCCGAGACGGTGTCCCGGCGCATGGGGCGCGCGCTGCATCCGGTCAACGCGCGGCTCGACGATCATCTGCCCACGGACCACAAGCTGAGCCAGGTGTACCGGGTCGGTGCGGGGCTGACGGGGCTGCTCCTCGTGGTGTTCGGGATCCTGGGGCTGGTCGATCAGATCGGGTTCTTCGACACCGGCGGGGACACGGTGCTCGCGCTGAACACCAACGGGGCGCTGAGCGTCCTGTCGATCTGCATCGGTGCTCTGCTGTTCTTCGGGATGGTGGTGGGCGGCACCTTCGCCTCGACCGTGAACATCGTGCTGGGCGTGCTGTTCATCGCGAGCGGGTTCGTGAATCTGGCGCTGCTGGACACGGGGCTGAACTTCCTGGCCTTCCGGATCCAGAACGTGCTGTTCAGCTTCGTCGTCGGCGTGATGCTGATGTGGTTCGGGATGTACGGGCGGGTGGGCAGCGCGCTGCCGCACGACAATCCGTACTGGCGTGCCCGCCACCCCGAGCAGGCGGCGCGGGAGGACCGGGCGCGGCACGTTCAGGGGCGGGGGCGGACCCCCGTGGTGCACGGCCGCTGCCCGTAGCCGTGCCGTAGCCGTGCCCGTGCCGTAGCCGTGCCCGTGCCGTAGCCGTAGCCGTGGCCGTAGCGGCCGCGGCGGCGCGGTGCCCAGCCGCGCCGTACGTAGCGCCCGGGCGCCGGGCGCGCTTAGCCTGTGCGCATGCCTCGATACGAATACCGCTGCCGGACCTGCGACGACACCTTTGAGGTCAGCCGGCCCATGGCGGAGTCCTCCGCGCCCGCCGACTGCCCGGCCGGGCACGCCGACACCGTCAAGCTGCTGTCGGCCGTCGCCGTCGGCGGGACGAGCAGTGCCCCCGCGCCCGCCCGGGCGGCGGGCGGCGGAGGCTGCTGCGGTGGCGGCGGCTGCGGCTGAGCCCGCAGCCCGCACAGGACGGGAGCCTCAGCGCTTGCGCGAGAGGGTGAGGCCGTCCGAGATCGCGAGCAGGACGGACTCCATGCGCGGGTCGGCCGCGACGTGCTCGTTGTAGGCGCGGACGCCCGCGGCCGCGCCGGTGGCCGACTCGTCGAGGACCGTGCCGTGGTAGAGCGTGTTGTCCGTGACGATCAGGCCGCCCGGGCGCAGCCGCGGCACCAGCTCCTCCCAGTAGTCGATCTGGCTCTGCTTGTCCGCGTCCACGTAGGCCATGTCGATGTGGGGTTCGGTCGGCATGGCCCGCAGGGTCTGCAGTGCGGGTGCGATCCGCAGCTCGATGCGGTCCGCGACGCCCGCCTCCTCCCAGGCCTCCCTGCCGTACGCCGTCCACTCCTCGGAGACGTCGCAGGCGATGAGGCGGCCGTCGGCGGGCAGTGCCTGGGCCATCGACAGGGCCGAGAAGCCCGTGAAGGTGCCGACCTCGACGATGTGGCGGGCGCCCGTCAGCCGGACCAGGAAGGCCAGCAGCGGCCCCTGCTCCTCCGCCGACTGCATGCCGGCGACGTCGGGGAACTTCGCGTAGGTCGTCGCCACCAGCCCCCGCTGGACGGCGTCCAGCGGGGGGTTGTGGCCGAGCACGTACCGGTAGAGCTCGTCCGTGATCTTTGTGCTGTTGCCCTTGGTCATGCGCCCAGTCTGCCGAGCCGGCCCGCCTCACGGGTGAACGCGCGGAGTATTTCCTCACCGGCCAGGACGCCCGCCGTGGTCAGGGCCGTCACCGACGGCGCCGTCCAGGCCGCGTCGGCCAGTTCGCCGTGGCCGGGGCGCCAGGCCGCGTCCGCCGCCAGCAGCAGGTCCGCGTCGAGCAGCGAGTCGCCGGCGGCGAGGGTCGTGGTGGCTCCCGTGCGGCGGGCGACCTCGTGCATCGCGGCGCTCTTCGTGAGCGGGCGCGGGACGGCGTAGATCTTCCGGCCCTGGAGCGAGACCGTCCAGCCGCGGCTCTCGGACCACTCCGTGAGGGACTTGAGCCATTCGTCGGGGACCAGGGCCCGCTCGACGACGAGGTACGCGAAGAGGTCCTCCGCCACCCGCGTCTTGCGCAGCCACGCCGGGTCGGCCGTGGCCAGCAGGTGCTGGTGGACCTCCTCCAGCGGGGCGCACTCGCGCGCGAGGCGCGCCGCGACCTGTCGGCGCCAGTCGCGGTCCGGCACTCCGTCGACGAGCAGCTGTCCGCCGTTGGCGCAGATCGCGTAGGCGGCCGGGCGGCCGGGGAAGCGGATGCGCTGGTACTGCTTGCGGGTGCGCGTCGTCGTCGGGACGAAGACCACCGAAGGGTCGGCCGTCAGCTCCGTCAGCAGTCCCGCCGCCGTCTCCGTCATGTAGGACAGCGGCTTGCTCTCGTGGACCTCGACGCACAGCAGCCGCGGGGCCACCGGGTCGGGCATGGTCAGGCCGAGGGCGGCCGTCGAGTAGATGAGCGTACGGTCGAGATCACTGGCTACGAGGACAGTCACTTCGAGGCCACAGCCTTTCCGTCGGCGCCGGTGGCGCCGCGCGTGAATCGGGGGTGGATGAGTCCTACGCACGTGTAGGGCAGCCCGTCGACCTCTTCCACCGGGACCCCGCGCTGCTCGGCGAGCAGCCGTACGTGGTCCAGGTCGGGCCCGGCGCCGCGCTGCGCCAGGATCTTCCACGGCACCCGGCGCAGGAGCACGCGGGTGGTCTCGCCGACGCCGGGTTTGACGAGGTTCACGTCGTGGATGCCGTACTCCTCGCTGATCCGCTCGACCGCCGCCCAGCCCTCCCAGGTGGGGGTGCGGTCGGCCGCGAGCAGCTCCTTGACCTCTGCGTCGACGGCGTCGGCCACCTCGTCGAAGTGGGCGGCGACGGTGTCGACGAAGGCGACGGAGACGTCGGCTCCGGCGAGCTCGCGGTAGTACTTCGCGCCGTGGAAGTCCGCGGGACCGACCAGGTCGGACCTCAGAACCGTACGCGATATGAGACCGGAGACGGTGGAATTGAGACAGGCGGAGGGGATCAGGAAGTCCTCGCGGGTGCCGTACGTGTCCACGCACGAGCCCGGGTCGGCGAGGACGACGATCTCCGGGTTGAAGCCCTCGAACTCGGCGAGGGCGTCGCGCAGCTCGCGGGTGATGGCGCCCTTGCCCGTCCAGCCGTCGACGAAGACGATGTCGGCGGGGTCGTGGTGGGCGGCGAGCCAGCGCAGGGCGTTGGCGTCGATGCCGCGGCCGCGCACGATGGAGACGGCGTAGTGCGGCAGGTCGAGGCCGTGCCGGGTCTGGGCCCAGCGGCGCATCAGGACGCCCACGGGGGTGCCGGCGCGGGCCAGGGAGACCAGGACCGGGGAGGGGGAGCGCTCGGCGAGGACGGTCTCGGTGACGGTGCCGACGGCGCGGGCGATGCGGGCGGCGGAGGCCGTGAGGGCGCTCTGGTAGAGCTCCTGGTACTGGGGGGACGGCTGGTACTCGACGGGCAGGGATTCGGCGTAGTGGGCGCCGCCGGCCTGGATGGCCTCCTCGCGCTCCTCGGTCGGGGCCTCCAGCTCGACGTCGGAGAAGTCCTGGAGCAGCCAGCCGACGTCCTCGGGGGCGTACGAGGAGAAGGCGGGGCCGCGCAGGGGCTCGGGCATGATCGGCTCCTGCCGGTGGGTTGTTTCTGGCGGGTCGGGTACGTACGACGGGACGACGGCCAGCACGACGCGGCCGGTGTGCGGGGCGAGGGCCGCGAGCAGCCCGGCGTGGAGTTCGGGGGTGTCGCCGGCCGAGTCGACGACGGCGATGACGGCGTCGAAGCCGGCGCCGGCGACGTTGTAGGCGTAGCGGTCGCCGGGGCCGTCGGCGGGAGCGTCGTGGGCCGGGAAGACCAGCCGGGTGCGGATGGCGTAGCCGGGGTCGTCCACGGCGAGCACCGGCGAGCGGGTGGTGGTGGAGAAGCGGACCTCGCGGGCCGCGCCCGCCTCCTCCAGGGCCTTGGCGAGGCGCAGGGGCGCGTACATCAGCTCTTCGTTGCCGAGGACGAGGATGCGGGCGGGTGCGGTGCCGGGTTCCGTGCCGGGCGCGGCGGTGCCGGGTGCGGTGCCGAGCGTGGCCTTGAGCCGGTCGGCGAGTTCCGGCAGGGCCGCTTCCAGGCGGGTGCGGTGGGCGGGGGTGAAGCCGTGGCGGCCGCCGTCGGGGACCCCGGAGGGCCAGTTCAGCTCGACGCGGGTGACCGGCTGCGGGCCGTCTGCCGGGGCTCCGCCCCGGACCCCGCTCCTCAAACGCCGGAGGGGCTGGATTTGCCCGGCTGCCGGGACGTCCTCGCCCCGGACCCCGCTCCTCAAACGCCGGAGGGGCTGAATTGGCCCGGCTGCGGGCTGGATGTGTGCCTCGTACTCCTCGACCAGGGCCTGGCCCTTGGTCAGGACGTCGTCCGGGAGGGAGACGGTGCCCGAGGCGAGGGCGATGAGGTCCACCCGCGCGCCCAGCTCGGCGGCGAAGGCGGTGAGCCTGTCGCGGTCGGCCGGGGAGCGCATGTCGACGAGGGCGACGACCACGTAGTGCCGGCGGGGATGGCGGGCGTGCAGGTCGCGGATGGTGTTCAGGACCGTGTTGCCGGTGGAGAACTCGTCGTCGACGAGGACGAGGGGACCGCTGCCCGCGAGCAGCTGCGGATCCTCGGGCAGCAGCAGGTGCGAGGTGGCGTGCGAGTGCGCCTCCTCGAAGCCGCCCGCGGGCTCGACGCCCGGTACGGGCCGGCGGGTGGAGTGCAGGTAGGGGGCGCCGCCCAGGCCGTCGGCCACGCAGTGGCCGAGCCCGGTGGCGGTCTCGGCGTAGCCGAGGACCACGGCCGCGGCGGCCCCGTCCTCGCCGAGCAGGGCCCGGACGCGTTCGCCGAGCCCGTACCCGGCGGCGTACACCGTCCGCGGGGACTGCGGGACGTGCTTGCCCAGCACCTGCGAGACCAGCAGGTGCGCCCGCTTGGGGTTGCGGCGCAGGGCCAGTCCGAGCAGCTCCGTCAGCCGCGGACCGCCTTCGGAGTCCTCCAGGCTGACGCCCAGCCGCTCCGCGACCCAGGTACCTGACCACACTGCTTCTATCGTCTTGCCTTTCCTCGTCGTCCGCGCGTCCGCCGGCGGCCGCGCGTCCCTCGCCAAGGGCCTGCTCACACCTGGAGCCCGGCCGTGAGGAGGTCGACGAAGCCGACCTCCTCCTTCGCCACGCCGAAGACCTCGGCGCGCAGCATGGTGCGCTCGGCCCAGGCCCGGTGGGGCTTCACCTCGTTCATCTTGTTCGTGTAGGTGGAACGCATGACTCCGCCGCCGCCGCGCTCCGGGCGCAGGATGTCCTGGGCGTCGCAGAACTCCTCGTGCGAGACCACGGACAGCGCGTGCACGGGGGTGACGTGGGCGGGGTGGATGCAGGTCTTGCCGAGCAGTCCGTTGGCCCTGTCGAGTTCGATCTCGCGCAGCAGCCCGTCCAGGTCGTGTTCGATGAGGGCGGTGCGCAGTTCCTCCACGCCCTCCTCCAGGAAGGGGCTGCGGCGCAGCTGGGGCTTGAAGAGGCGCTGCTGGCTGCGGAAGTACTCCCAGACGGGGCCGGTGACGGTGAAGCCGGTGCCGTCGGCGCGGCTGAGGACGTTCACGACGTCCGCGATCACGCCGGCGACGATCTGGACGTCGTAGGCGGTCATGTCGGGGGTGCGGCGCAGGCCGTAGGCGGAGCAGAAGTCGGTCACGCCGAGCCGCAGCGCCAGGACCCGCTCGCGGTGGCTGTTGACCGTGCGGGAGATGCCGGCGAGGGCTTCGACGCGGGTTTCCAGGTGCAGGAGGTCCGGGGTCTCCAGGACGGGCATGGCATACAGGCGGGGCAGTCCGCCGGCCGCCTCCGCCTGGGCGACGGCTTCGAGGAAGGCGATGCCCCGGCTCTCGTCGAACTTGGGGAGTACGAATCCGGCCAGGCGCCGTACGGAGCCGCCCAGGCGGCGCACCAGGTCGGGTATCTGCTCGGGCGTGCGGACGCGAATGAAGAGGAGCGGGAGCTCCGCTTCGTCGGCGTCGAGCTCGGCGAACTGCCGGACGAGGTTTTCCTCGGCATCGGAGACATCGGTGTCGCTGATGGAATCCTCCAGGCAGAGGACCATGGAGACGACTCCGCGGCCGGCCTGCTTGCGGATGTCCGCGGCCAGTGCGGGGCGGGTGGCCGGGCTGTAGAGCGTGGCTCCGAGCGCGGCGGCGAGGACGCGGGAGGGTGAGGCTCCGGTGAATTCCGCCGGTTCCTGGTGGAAGAGGTCCTTACGGACGGTGGGCGATATGTGCCCAAAGTGACGCATGTGCTTCCCCCGTACTGCCTCGGCGGCCCAACTGGCATGGCCGGTAATAGTACGTACGAACATGAGTCAAGAGTTCCTCAAGCACATGAAGTTCAGGTAACCCTCTTGCACCATGCCCAGCTCTCGCGTTCGAGACAAGGCCCTACGGGGGGCCGCATTGTCCCGCTCCACCCCGGGAGGGCAGGATGACGTGCATGACGCACGCGATGCAGAAGGGCTCGAACATCCCGGTGGCCGCCGTGGCGGTCCGGGCGGTGCTGCGCTGGACCAGCGGCCCCGAGGTGCCGGACGTGGACGCCTCCGCGCTGCTCGTGGGCCCGGACGGCCGGGTGCGTTCGGATGAGGACTTCGTCTTCTACAACCAGCCCCGCCACCCCTCGGGGGCCGTGTGGCGGCTGGGCAAGAAGCAGCTCGGCGACGCGATCACCGACGCCGTCCAGGCGGACCTGCGGACGGTGACGCCGGCGGTGGACCGGATCCTGGTGGTCGCCTCCGCCGAGGACGTCCCCTTCGAACGGGTCCACGACCTGCGGATCCTCCTCTACGACGCCACCGCGACCGGCGGCTCCGAACCGCTGGCCTACTTCGACGTACGGCCCGAGACCGGCGCCGAGACGGCGCTGATCTGCGGGGAGCTGTACCGCCGGGGCGAGGGGTGGAAGTTCCGCGCGCTGGGCGAGGGCTACTCCGACGGGTTGGTGGGCCTGGCCACCGACCACGGGATCTCGGTCGACGAGAACGCCGCCGAGCCCGCCGCGAGCCCGACGGCGGGACCCACCTCCGAGCAGACGACGGCGATGGCCCCGCCGGCCCCGCTCACCCAGGCCCCGCCGGCCGCCCAGCCCGCCTACGGGTACCCGCAGCCGGTGTCCCCGGCGCCGGTGCCGGGTCCGGGCGGCGATCCGTCCTTCCGGCTGCCGGTGCAGGGCCCGCAGTTCATCCGCCGCTGACGCCGCAGGGGGTTCCGGTCAGCTCTTGGTGCTCTTGTAGCCCCGCCCCCACTGGAGCCCCCAGCCGTACAGCCGGTCCAGCTCGGCCTGGAACCCGTACACGAACTTCACCTCGCGCCGCACGACCAGCTCGCCCTTGACCTTCTCCAGGGAGACCACCGCACAGGAGCGGGCCTGCGGCTGCCGCTCGTCCAGCGGGATCTCGATCCGCGGCCCCGTCACGGGAAAGAGCGTCACCATGGCGTGCGTCCGGTCGAAGGCCGGTGTCTGGTCGTAGATGTAGACGAAGACCAGCAGCCGCTTGATCTCGTCGGCGTGGTCGAGATTGACGTACAGGGTCTCCCCGGAGGCCGAACCGAACCGGTCGTCCCCGCTGAGCTTGACGTACGGCGGGTCGTTGAGGTCGCCCAGCAGGTTCCCCAGCGGCTGTACGGCGCCGCGGGTGCCGTCGGTCAGCTCGTACAGGCAGCCCATGTCGAGGTCGACGTTGACCATGCCCTGGGTGTGCGCCTGCACCATGTCCGGCTTGAACAGCTTGAACGGGTGCCGGAAGAGCTGGCCGCTCTGGCCGGAGCGGCCGCCGATGTCCGAGGTGCGCATGCGCCAGGACAGATTGACGCGCAGGTTGCCGTGGACGGCCCCCTGCTTGGTGAGCGACACCGTCGAATGCCGCTTGGTCAGCTCGATCGCGTTCGACGAGGCGCTGCCCGACTGGAACTGCACGGCGCGGCTGCCCAGGATGCCGTCGAAGAAGCCCATCCCCTTACCCCCCTGATCCCCTGGTCCCCTGATCCCTGATCCGTGTGGAGCGTGCGGAAGCGGGGCGGCCCTCCGGGTCCGTGGACCCGGTGGACCGCCCCGCAGTTGAGCGTTCCGCATTACCGCCGCGGTCATGCCTCGGCGGTGGAACCCTCCAGTTCCAGGCGCTTGTTGCGGCGCACCGAGGACCAGAAGGACCATCCGATGAGCAGCACGCCGACGAGACCGGTGATGATCTCGTTGATCTCGTACTGGATGGTGACGAGCAGGATCACGGCGAGGGCGCCGATGGCGTAGTGCGCGCCGTGCTCCAGGTAGACGTAGTCGTCGAGGGTGCCCTGGCGGACCAGGTAGACCGTCAGCGAACGGACGTACATGGCACCGATGCCGAGGCCGAGGGCCATGAGCACGATGTCGTTGGTGATGGCGAAGGCGCCGATGACCCCGTCGAAGGAGAAGGAGGCGTCGAGGACTTCGAGGTAGAGGAACATGAAGAAGGCGGCCTTGCCGGCCATGGCGACGGCCGTGACGGGCTTGCCGGCCTTCTTGGCCTCTTCCTCCGCCTCGTGCTCGGCCTCCTCCTCTTCCTCGAGTTTGTTCTCGAAGTAGCCGGAGAGACCGCCGACGATCATGTAGGTGATCAGGCCGAGGATGCCGGAGATCAGGACGGTCTGCGCCTTGTCCACGTGGACGCCGCCGTGCTGGTGGGCGTTGGCACCGACGGTCATCGCGGCGACGACCAGGACGATCAGCGCGATGCAGGCGGACAGCATGTCGATCTTGCCGAGCTTCGCGAGCGGGCGCTCCAGCCAGGCGAGCCACTTGATGTCACGGTCCTCGAAGATGAAGTCGAGGAAGATCATCAGGAGGAACATGCCGCCGAAGGCGGCGATGGACGGGTGAGCGTCCGTGACCAGCTGCTCGTACATCTCCTTGTCGTTGAGCGCCAGGTCCACGGCCTCGATGGGCCCGATCTTGGCGCTGATCGCGACGATCACAACGGGGAAGACCAGTCGCATACCGAAGACCGCGATGAGTACGCCGATGGTGAGGAAGATCTTCTGCCAGAAGGCATTCATCTTCTTCAGGATTCCGGCGTTGACCACCGCGTTGTCGAAAGACAGCGAGATCTCGAGGACCGACAGGATCGCCACGATCCCGAAGGCTTGCCACCCCCCGTAGAACACCGCTGCGACCAGACCGAGCGCAGTGATTGCGAACGACCAGCCGAAGGTTTTGAGAACCACTGGCACCCCATCGTCTTGTACGGCTTTACGAAACGTTGACCCCGAAGTCTAGAGCGATGCCCCTGAGCCCCGACGCGTACCCCTGCCCCACCGCACGGAACTTCCATTCGCCCCCGTACCGGTAGACCTCGCCGAAGATCATCGCGGTCTCGCTGGAGGCGTCCTCGGAGAGGTCGTAGCGGGCCAGTTCCTGTCCGTCGGCCTGGTTCACCACGCGGATGAAGGCATTGCTGACCTGGCCGAAGCTCTGTCGGCGGCTGTCCGCCTCGTGGATGGAGACCGGGAAGACGATCTTGTCCACCTGGGCCGGCACCTTGGTGAGGTCGATGAGGATCGACTCGTCGTCGCCTTCACCCTCGCCGGTGAGATTGTCGCCCGTGTGTTCGACGGAGCCGTCGGGGCTCTTCAGGTTGTTGTAGAAGACGAAGTACTCGTCCCCCAGCACCCGGCCGCTGTTGCACAGCAGCGCGCTGGCGTCGAGGTCGAAGTCGGCTCCCGTGGTCGAGCGCGCGTCCCATCCGAGACCGATCAGCACCCTGGTGAGGTTCGGTGCGGCCTTGGACAGGGAGACATTGCCCCCCTTGGCGAGTGTGACGCCCATGTTGTGGTCCTCCCCGGACGACGGTGTGGCGGTGTGCCGGTGTGGCGAAGCGGCCGTGCGATGCGGCGGTCAAGCGGTGCTGCGGTGAAACGGCGGTGAAGCGATGCGGCCGTGGTGCGGTGCGGCGGTGAAGCGGTGGTGCGGTGAACCGCGTCCGGCGCCGTACACACAGTGCACGGCGCCGGACGGACGAACTGCTCGGGCTCAGACGTTGACGCCGAAGTCCTGCGCGATGCCGCGCAGGCCGGAGGCGTAGCCCTGGCCGATGGCACGGAACTTCCACTCCGCGCCGTTGCGGTAGAGCTCGCCGAAGACCATGGCGGTCTCGGTCGAGGCGTCCTCGGAGAGGTCGTAGCGGGCGAGCTCGGTGTTGTCGGCCTGGTTCACGACGCGGATGTACGCGTTGCGGACCTGGCCGAAGCTCTGCTGGCGGCTCTCGGCCTCGTAGATCGAGACCGGGAAGACGATCTTGGCCACGTCGGCCGGGACGCCGGCGAGGTTGACCTTGATCGCCTCGTCGTCGCCCTCGCCCTCACCGGTGGTGTTGTCACCGGTGTGCTCCACCGAGCCGTCGGGGCTCTTCAGGTTGTTGAAGAAGACGAAGTTCGCGTCGCTGGTGACCTTGCCCTGGTCGCTGGTCAGGATCGCGCTGGCGTCGAGGTCGAAGTCGACACCGGTGGTGGTGCGAGCATCCCAGCCCAGACCGACGATGACCGCCGTCAGGTTAGGCGCGGCCTTGGTCAGCGAGACGTTGCCGCCCTTGCTGAGGCTGACTCCCACGGGTCCTCCATTGGGTTCTGTGTGGGGCGGTGCCCCGTCTTGCGGTTGCTACCGGATCAACGTTTCGATCCTAGTGACGGGTTCCCGCCCGTAAGCGGTTTTCGCAGGGAACTGCGCATACGGTCCTGGCGGACCCGCTCAGAGGCTGTCGAGCGCCTTGATGTACTCGTTCAGGTCACGCGCGTCGGGCAGTCCGTTGACCACGCTCCAGCGCACCACGCCGTCCTTGTCGATGACGAAGGTGCCGCGGACCGCGCAGCCCTTCGCCTCGTCGAAGACGCCGTACGCGCGGGAGGTCTCCCCGTGCGGCCAGAAGTCCGACAGCAGCGGGTACTCCAGGCCCTCCTGCTCCCCGAAGACCCGCAGGGTCGGCACGGAGTCGTTGGAGACGGCGAGGAGCTGGACGTCGTCGTTCTGGAAGCGCGGCAGCTGGTCGC
This sequence comes from Streptomyces sp. NPDC048424, assembly GCF_040651555.1. Lineage (NCBI taxonomy): Bacteria > Bacillati > Actinomycetota > Actinomycetes > Kitasatosporales > Streptomycetaceae > Streptomyces > Streptomyces sp. NPDC048424. The sequence goes on from NZ_JBEZKE010000031.1 coordinate 43,102, forward strand.
GCAGCTCGCAGAGCTCGCCGGTGCAGACGCCGGTGAAGGCGAACGGGTAGAAGAGCAGCACCACGGCCTTCTCCCCGCGGAAGTCGGAGAGCCGCACGGTGGCGCCGTGGTTGTCCTTGAGCTCGAAGTCCGGGGCCTTGTCGCCGACCTCGATCGCCATCTCTCGCATCCCTTCGTTCCCGCATCCCTGCATTGGGCTGTTCGGGTGGGTCCACCCTAGGGGGACCGGGCCCCCGGAACGCACGCACCCTGCCGACCAGAAGGGATTCCGGTCGGCAGGGTGCGTGTCCGCTTGGCTGCGGGGCGCGGCTCAGCGCTTGGACTTGGCCACCTTGGGCGTGGCCAGCTTGGTCGCCGTCCACTCCTTGCCGATGGGGAGACCCTTGGCCAGCGAGAGGCCCGCGGTCTCGGCCGCCTCGCTGATGTCGCTGGCCTCGACGAAGCCGGGCTTGCCGGTCTTCGGGGTGACCAGCAGGATCAGGGCGTCGTCCTCGACGAGCTCGGTGGCATCGACCAAGGTGTCCGTCAGATCGCCGTCGTCCTCCCGGAACCACAGCAGCACCGCGTCGGCGACGTCGTCGTAGTCCTCGTCGACGAACTCCTCGACGAACTGCTCGACGGCATCACGGAAATCCTGATCGACGTCGTCGTCGTAGCCGATCTCCTGGACCACCTGTTCGGACTGGAAACCCAGCCGGGCGGCCAGGTTCTCCGCGTGGTCCGCGGTCGCGCTCACGGGGTGCCTCCTGCTCATGTTCGGTGAATGTCTCTCGGCGGCGCGCGTACGCGCAGCATTGGGCGTAGTCCACACGGGCGCGGCGGATCGCGCAAGTACCCGGCCGCCGAGACCGTCGAAACGGTGACGATTGCGGCCGTCTCGCCGCAACTTTCAGCCTTCCCGTGTGCACCTCTGGTGATTCATCACACACCATTCCAGCTCATTCGACATCATCGGCGACCCTCGACTGCTTTCCTACCTGTTTGAGCGACGAACGGCCGCACGAAGCGCGTGCCCGGCTCGGGCGTAAGATCGCGGTTTGTCCGGACCCGCCACCGATCTTCCGGCCATTACCCGGTGGTAAAGATGACGATTTCGGTCGAGCGTAAGAGCATGGGAGGCGGTGCCCCCCAGATACGGCTTCAGCACGACTCCCCCGACAGCGAAGGAACAGCGTGGCTTCCGCATCCGATCGCAATCCGATCATCATTGGCGGCCTGCCGAGTCAGGTCCCGGACTTCGATCCGGAGGAGACGCAGGAGTGGCTCGACTCCCTGGACGCAGCGGTCGACGAGCGGGGCCGTGAGCGCGCCCGCTACCTGATGCTGCGGCTGATCGAGCGGGCCCGCGAGAAGCGCGTGGCCGTGCCCGAGATGCGCAGCACGGACTACGTCAACACGATCGCCACCAAGGACGAGCCGTTCTTCCCCGGCAACGAGGAGATCGAGCGCAAGGTCCTCAACGCCACCCGGTGGAACGCGGCCGTGATGGTCTCGCGCGCCCAGCGTCCCGGGATCGGTGTGGGCGGTCACATCGCCACCTTCGCCTCCTCCGCCTCCCTCTACGACGTGGGCTTCAACCACTTCTTCCGGGGCAAGGACGAGGGTGACGGCGGCGACCAGATCTTCTTCCAGGGGCACGCCTCCCCCGGCATCTACGCCCGTGCCTACCTCCTGGACCGGCTCTCCGAGCAGCAGCTCGACGCGTTCCGCCAGGAGAAGTCGAAGGCCCCGTACGGCCTGTCCAGCTACCCGCACCCGCGGCTGATGCCGGACTTCTGGGAGTTCCCGACCGTCTCGATGGGCCTCGGCCCGCTCGGGGCGATCTACCAGGCCCGGATGAACCGGTACATGGAGGCGCGCGGGATCGCGGACACCTCCAAGTCCCACGTTTGGGCGTATCTCGGCGACGGTGAGATGGACGAGCCGGAGTCGCTCGGCCAGCTGTCGATCGCCGCCCGCGAGGGCCTGGACAACCTGACCTTCGTGGTCAACTGCAACCTGCAGCGGCTCGACGGCCCGGTGCGCGGCAACGGCAAGATCATCCAGGAGCTGGAGTCGCAGTTCCGCGGGGCCGGCTGGAACGTCATCAAGCTGATCTGGGACCGGTCCTGGGACCCGCTGCTGGCCCAGGACCGCGACGGCATCCTGGTCAACAAGATGAACTCGACGCCGGACGGGCAGTTCCAGACGTACGCCACGGAGTCGGGCGCGTACATCCGCGAGCACTTCTTCGGTGGTGACCAGCGGCTGCGCGCGATGGTCGAGAACATGACCGACTACCAGATCCAGCACCTGGGCCGCGGCGGGCACGACCACAAGAAGGTGTACGCGGCGTACGCGGCGGCCAAGGCGCACAAGGGCCAGCCGACGGTGATCCTGGCGCAGACGGTCAAGGGCTGGACGCTCGGTCCGAACTTCGAGGGCCGCAACGCGACGCACCAGATGAAGAAGCTGACGGTCGACGACCTCAAGCGCTTCCGCGACCGCCTGCGCATCCCGATCACCGACCAGCAGCTGGAGGGCGGGGCGCCGCCGTACTACCACCCGGGACGCAACTCTCCCGAGATCCAGTACATGCACGACCAGCGCAGCTCGCTGGGTGGCTACGTGCCGACCCGTGTGGTGCGCGCCAAGCCGCTGCAGCTGCCGGGCGACGCGACGTACGCGGCCGCCAGGAAGGGCTCGGGCCAGCAGTCGATCGCGACCACGATGGCCTTCGTCCGCATCCTGAAGGACCTGATGCGGGACAAGGAGATCGGCAAGCGGTTCGTGCTGATCGCGCCCGACGAGTACCGCACCTTCGGCATGGACGCCTTCTTCCCGAGCGCCAAGATCTACAACCCGCTGGGCCAGCAGTACGAGGCGGTCGACCGCGACCTGCTGCTCGCGTACAAGGAGTCGCCGACCGGGCAGATGCTGCACGACGGCATCTCGGAGGCGGGCTGCACGGCCTCGCTGATCGCCGCGGGTTCGGCCTACGCGACGCACGGCGAGCCGCTGATCCCGGTCTACGTCTTCTACTCGATGTTCGGTTTCCAGCGCACGGGTGACCAGTTCTGGCAGATGGCCGACCAGCTGGCGCGCGGTTTCGTCCTCGGCGCGACCGCCGGGCGGACCACCCTGACGGGTGAGGGCCTCCAGCACGCCGACGGCCACTCCCAGCTGCTGGCCTCGACGAACCCGGGCTGCGTGGCGTACGACCCGGCCTACGGCTACGAGATCGCGCACATCGTCAAGGACGGTCTGCGGCGCATGTACGGGCCGGAGGCGGAGGACGTCTTCTACTACCTGACCGTCTACAACGAGCCGATCCAGCACCCGGCCGAGCCGGCGGACGTCGACGTGGACGGCATCCTCAAGGGCATCCACCGGGTGTCCCGGGGCACCTCCGGCATCGTCGGGGCGCAGCTCATGGCCTCGGGCGTGGCGGTGCCGTGGGCGCTGGAGGCGCAGCGGATCCTGGCCGCGGAGTGGAACGTGCGGGCGGACGTCTGGTCGGCGACCTCCTGGAACGAGCTGCGGCGCGAGGCCGTCGAGGTGGAGGAGCACAACCTGCTCCACCCGGAGGAGGAGCAGCGCGTTCCGTACGTGACGCGGAAGCTGGCGGGTGCGGAGGGGCCGTTCGTGGCGGTCTCGGACTGGATGCGGTCGGTTCCGGACCAGATCTCGCGGTGGGTGCCCGGCCCGTACACCTCGCTGGGCGCGGACGGTTTCGGCTTCGCGGACACGCGCGGTGCGGCCCGGCGCTTCTTCCACATCGACGCGCAGTCGGTGGTCCTGGCGACGCTCACCGAGCTCGCGAAGACCGGTCAGGTCGACCGTTCGGTGCTGAAGCAGGCCGTGGACCGCTACCAGCTGCTGGACGTGGCGGCGGCCGACCCGGGCGCGGCGGGCGGGGACGCCTAGCCGTCACGGCCGTCACTCTTGCGTAAGGGGCGCCGGGACACCTGTCCCAGCGCCCCTTACGCGTTCTTTACGATGCTCCGTATGAAGGAACCCTCCCGTCAGCAGGTGTGGGAGCGGCGGAGCCAGACCCCGCTGCTCGTGCTCGCCCTGGCCTTCGCCGTGGCGTACGCCGTGCCGATCGTGGCCCCCGACGCGACCGCGGACGTGCACCGGGCCTGCACCCACGTGGAGTGGCTGGTGTGGGGGGCCTTCGCCCTCGACTACGTGGTCAGGCTCGGGCTCTCGCGGGACCGCCGGCACTTCGTCCGGACCCACTGGCTGGACCTGGCCGCCGTGGTGCTGCCGCTCGTGCAGCCGCTGCGGCTGCTGCGGCTGGTCGCCACGTTGATGCTGGTGGGCCGGCGGGCCCGGATGGCCCCGCAGATCCAGCTGACGACGTACGTGGCCGGGGCGGTCGTGGGGCTGCTGATGTTCGGCTCGCTCGCGGTGCTGAGCGTGGAGCGGGACGCCCCCGACGGCAACATCAAGAACCTGGGCGACGCCGTGTGGTGGTCCTTCACCACGATGACGACGGTCGGGTACGGGGACCACTCGCCCACCACCGGCCTCGGCCGGGTCCTGGCCGTGGGCCTGATGCTGTCGGGGATCGCCCTGCTCGGTGTGGTGACCGCCAACATCGCCGCCTGGTTCATCTCCCGTTTCGAGCGCGACGACCAGGCGGAGCGGCTGCAGCTGGCGGCCCTGCGGGAACTGCGGGAGGAGGTGCGGGCGCTGCGCGGCGAGGTCGCCCGGCTGGGCGGCGCGGCGGCCACGAGCGGGGCCACGGCCCTGCCCGCGCACGCGGCCGCACCCGAGGAGGCGCCCGCGACCGCACCCGCACCCGCACCCGAGGGCGCAGCCACGGCCGCACCCGGCCGGCCGAACGCCCCGGCGCAGCGGGAAGCTACCTCTCCCACACCTTGAACGCCCGCACCTGGTAGGGCGACTGGGGCAGCCAGACCCCGTCGCCCGGGTAGGTCTGGAACTCGCCGGTCTCCGCGCACTCCGCCGACTGGTAGGTGGTCACCGGCCGCCCGGTGCGGTTGGTGAGCGACTGGGCGCTGGTCCCGGCGGGCAGCGCGGTGCAGCTGTTGACGTCCAGGGTGCTCAGCTCGTGGGTCCGCTTGGTGCCCTTGAACTCCGGTTTCGCCCACAGGCACAGCTGGCCCGTCGCGCAGGCCCCGAGGGCCGGCGGGCCCGCGGCCTGGGCCGTGGTGGCCGTACTCGGGATGAGGGCGGTCAGGGCCAGGACGGTCGCGGCCAGGACGGTGGTGACGCGCGTGGTTCCACACGTACGCATGACGGGTCAACTCCTTGTGGACGGCGGGCGCCCGGACCGTTTCCGGGGCCTCGGTGACACCACGCTGACCTGCGGTGACGGGCGGGCGGAAGGGGCGGCGGGCGGGTCCACCCGGATAGGCGACGGCCCCGCCGGAACCGTCCGGCGGGGCCTTCGTACGTACGGAGTTGACGCTTCCGGGAGCCGTCGGCGCGGGCCCGCGCCCGCCCCGGCGGGGCCGGACGCCCCGGCGGCGGCCGACCCGAACGTGTCATGCGCGGCCGCTCGCGCACCGGGCCCGGGAGGCCGGCGGACCCTTCGGCGGGCCCTTCGCAAACGGCTTAACGTGACGGCCGCCGCCCCGCCCGTCACAGGTACTCTGACCGCCCACTCGGCGTCGGAAAGGAGCCCCGGAGTGACGATCGACGAGCGGTCGGCGCCGGCCGCGCCGGTGCCCGGACTGCGCGAGCGCAAGAAGCGCCGCACCAGGGACGCCCTGCTGCGCGCCGCGCTCCTGCTCTTCCTCTCCCAGGGGTACGAGCGGACCACCGTCGACGAGATCACCGACGCCGTGGACGTGTCCCAGCGCACCTTCTTCCGCTACTTCGCCAACAAGGAAGAGGTCGTCTTCGCCGTCCAGGACCTGACGGAGGCGCACTTCGTCGCCTCCCTGCACGCCCGGCCGGCCGGCGAGGGCCCCCTCGAGGCCATGCGGGGCGCGGTGCTCGCCGCCTGGGACACCGTCGAGGAGGCCCTCGCCGACGTGGTCCCCGTCGACCTCTACATGCGCAGCTACCGGCTGATCGAGTGCACCCCGGCCCTGCTGGCGGTGCACCTGCGGCGCTCCACCGAGCTGGAGGAACGGATCTCCCGGCTGATCGCCGCCCGCGAGGGCCTGGACGTGGACGCCGATCCGCGGCCGCGGGTGGCCGTCGCCGCGTTCTGTGGCGTGATGCGGCTCACCGGGCGGCTCTGGGGGCAGGGCGAGGACACCAGCGTGGACGCGATCCGGCGGCTGACGGAGACCTACCTCGACCGCATCGGCCCGTCCCTGGCCGCGAGCTGGCGCATGCAGGCGGCGGGGGCCTGATCGGCAGGACACTCCGGGGAGTTGTAGCGGATCACCCGCGTTCCGTAAGGGGTCCCACGCTTGGCCGTGAGTCCTGTCACCCGGGGCGCCACGGCCGGTGGAGGTCTCCTACGCTGGTCCCAGTGAATCTGTCCGGCCTCGCCCACTCCCCCGTTCCCGGCGCCGACCCGCGCCCTGCCGCCCTGCGCGCCCTGCTCGCGCTGGCGGTGGTCTTCATCATGCTGGCGACCACCGGCTGGACGGCCGTGCACCGGCCGGAGGGGGGCACCCCGCTGCGGGCCGCCGCGCTCCAGGCCTGGGCCAAGGCGCGGATCGACGGCCGTCCGGTGCCGTCCGCCGACGCCCCCGTGCGGACGGTGGCCCGCTTCTTCGCGGGCCTGGACGGGGCCCAGCGGGCCCGGCTCGCCGACGGCTACCCCTTCGTCGTGGGCAATCTCGACGGGGCCCCCGCCGCCACCCGCTACCGGGCGAACCAGCACGGCCTGGAGCAGGCCCGCCGGGTCGAGGAGGCCCGCAGCCGCGACGTGGCCCTGACCCCGGCCGACCGGGCGGAGGCCGGCCGCCGCTCCCACCGCTTCGCCTCGCTCGCCGACCCCGGCCGGCAGATCCTCACCTTCGATCCCAGCGGCGGCGGCCGCGTGGCCGAGGTCTTCGGTGACCTCGACCGGGCCCGCCGGGTCTCGGTGATCGTGCCCGGTGTGGACACCGACGCCCTCACCTTCGAGCGCACCCAGCGCCGCCTGACCTCCCCCGTCGGCATGGCCGAGTCCTTGTACGAGAGCCAGCGCGCGGCCGCGCCGGGCGGCCGGACGGCGGTCATCGCCTGGGCCGGCTACACCGCGCCCGCCGGGGTCGGCGTGGACGCCGCCACGGGCCGCATGGCCGTCGACGGCGCGGTCCGGCTGAAGGCGCTGACCACCTCCCTGCCCGGGAACTCGGGCGTGGCGCTGTTCTGTCACAGCTACGGATCGGTGGTGTGCGGGGTCGCCGCGCACGAGCTGCCGGAGCGGGTGACGGACGTGGTGGTGGCGGGCAGCCCCGGGATGCGCGTGGAGAACGTCGAGGGGCTGCACACCTCGGCGCGGGTCTGGGCGACGCGTGACGAGGGCGACTGGATCGCGGACGTACCGCACCTGGAGGTCGGCGGGGTGGGCCACGGCGCCGATCCGGTGTCCCCGGAGTTCGGGGCGCGGCTGCTGTCCTCGGCCCGGGCCAAGAGCCACACCGGCTATTTCGCGCCAGGAACGGACTCGGTGGAGAACTTCGCCAAGATCGGAACCGGCGCGTTCGGTTCCGTTGTCTGCGCGAGCGGGGACGACGCCTGCCGGCGCGGAATTTCCGGGACAGACGCGGACTGACGCGCGTAGAGGGGCGGAAAACGGGCTCCGCACCGAGGGGGGACGCGCGGGGGCGCCGCCCTTTACGATGTGCCGCATGGGTGACGTACTGGCCGGAAATCATGCCGCCTGGGAGTTCGACTCGGACTCGGTGCTCATCCGCTTCGCACGGGGGATCAGAACGCCGAGACTGCCGAGACTCCTGCACGCCCTCGGCTCGCGCCGGATCCCCCTCGAAGCGGTCTCCGAGGTGACCGTGAGCGCCGGGAAGCGGGACACGGTGGTGCTGCGCGCCGTGCCGCGGCCGGGCGCGGATCCGCTGATGGAGGCCGCCGCCGGGCAGCTGAAGGAGAACTGCGATCCGTACCGGCTGGTGCTGCCGGGCGACCGGGCGCCGCAGGCGGCCGCGTTCGCGGACGCCCTGCGCTCGCGGCTGGGGCCGGACGCCGGCGAGCCGGCCGACCACTTCCTGGTCGACGTACCGCCGCCGCCGGTCCAGCTGAAGGCGTTCGACGCCCGGGTGGGCTTCGACGGCTCGGCGGTCACCTTCCACTGGTCCCGCACCGGCGCCACCAGCACCAAGTGGAAGGCGGGCGACCAGCACGTCCCGCTGGCCTCGCTCACCGGCGTCGAGTGGTGCTCCCCGGAGGGCCCGGGCGGCCACCTGCGGCTCCTCGTACGGGACACGCCCTCCGATCCGCGCCCGGACCACGACCTGGCGGCGGCCGTCTTCGGCGTGGGCTACGGGGCGGTCCACGAGTCGCTGCCGTTCGCGGCCGCCGTCCTGGCCGCGGTGCGCGGCCGCGCCCGGGTCGCCGCCGTGAGCTCCGTCCCGGCGGCGCGCACCGGCGGCGACCGCCTGCGGCACCTGGACGAACTGCACAGCGCCGGACTCCTCACGGACGCCGAGTACGTGGCCCTGCTGGACCGCTTCCGGGCCTAGGTCGGGGGAAATGCCCCCGGGGCCCGTCCGGGCGACCGGCTGCTCCAACACGCCGGTCAGCGGCGGACGTTGACATGGTCCGCCGCGTGCAGCACCCTTTCACTACTTGACTAGTGAAAGGGTGCTGCACGTGCTGGAGTACCGCATCGACCGGCGCAGCGGCATGGCCACCTACCTGCAGATCGTCCACCAGACGAAGCAGGCCCTCCGCCTGGGGCTGCTCGAACCGGGCGACAAGCTGCCCACCGCGCGCGAGGTCGTCGAGGCGACGGCCATCAACCCGAACACGGTGCTCAAGGCCTACCGGGAGCTGGAGCGCGAGGGCCTCGTGGAGGCCCGGCGGGGCATGGGCACCTTCGTGCGGAGGTCCCTGGGCAGCGCACCGGCCGACTCCCCGCTGCGGGAGGAACTGGCCGACTGGGCGCGGCGCGCGCACGCCGCCGGGCTGGAACGGGACGACGTGGCCGCGCTCTTCACATCCGTACTGGACCAACACTTCAAGGGGGAAGACGCGTGACGGACGATCCGGTGATCGAGGCCTCGGGGCTCGGCGTGCGCTACGGACGGCGGCGCGGGTGGGCCCTGCGCGACTGCTCCTTCCGGTTACCCGCCCGGCGGGTCTGCGCGCTCGTGGGCCACAACGGAGCGGGCAAGTCCACCCTGCTGGCGCTCGCGGCGGGACTGCTGCGGCCGACCGAGGGAAGCATCGCCGCGCCGCCGCGCGAGGAGACGGCCTACGTGGGCCAGGACAAACCCCTCTACCCGCAGCTGACCGTCGACGAGACCCTGCGCATGGGCCGCGAGCTCAACCCCGCCCGCTGGGACGCGCGGTGCGCGGAGCGGATCGTCGAGGAGGGCGGACTCGACCGCGCCGCCCGGGTCCGCACCCTCTCGGGCGGCCAGCGCACCCGGCTCGCCCTGGCCCTCGCCCTCGGAAAGCGCCCCGGCCTGCTCCTGCTGGACGAGCCGATGGCCGATCTCGACCCGCTCGCCCGGCACCGGCTCATGGGGACGCTGATGGCCGACGCCGCCGAGAACGGCACCTCCGTCGTGATGTCCTCGCACATCCTGACCGAGCTGGAGGGCGCCTGCGACCACCTCCTGCTCGTCGACGGCGGTCGGATCCGCCTCTCCGGCCCGGCGGACGAGATCGTCGCGGCCCACCGCCTGCTCACCGGGCCCGCCACGGCCCTCACCGACCTCGCCGCGCACACCGTCGTCGAGTCCCGCACGGTGGGCCGCCGGCTCACGGCGCTCGCGAGGCCGCGCGGTCCGCTCGACACGGACACCTGGCAGACGGCCCACCCGTCCCTGGAGGAGGTCCTGCTCGCCCACCTGCGCTCTCCCGACGCCCCGGACCTCGCCATCCGTCCCTTCGCCACCGAAGGAGTGGAAGCATGAGCGTCCTGACCCTGAAGGGCCCGCGCTGGGTCACGGTCCGCCAGCACCGGCGCGCCCTGTGGGCGCTGCCCGCCGCCGTCGCCGTGAGCCTCGCCGTCGTCGTCGCGCTGCGCTGGTGGGCGGGCAACCCGGCCGGCCTGCTCTGGAACGTCCCGGACGGCCCGCTGCGGGTGGGGATGGAGTACGCCGGCACGGCGATGCTGTTCCTGCCCCTGCTGCTGGGGGCCTTCGTCGCCGGGCCGATGATCGCCCGCGAGCTGGAGAGCGGCACCTACCGCCTCGCCCTGACCCAGTCGACGACACCGAGGTCCTGGCTCGCCTCGAAGATCACGGTGGCCGCCGTGGCCGCGGTGGCCGGCTCGGCCGCGCTGGCCGGGGTCTACCGCATCGGCTGGGCCCCGCTCGACGGCACGCACCAGTTCGCCTGGGCGGACCGGGGACCGTACGAAGCGCTCGGCACCGTGCTCGTCGCGTACTGCCTGCTGGGCGTGGCCGTCGGGGCCCTCGTCGGCCAGCTCGTACCGCGCACGCTCGCCGCCATGGCGGTCACCGGGCTCGTCACCGGCCTGGTGATGGCGCTGCTGGGCGCACTGCGGTGGTCCTTCCTGCCCGTACGCACCCTCACCACGTCGGTGGTCGGGCACGGGGTACCGATGCCGCCGGGGGACGCGTTCATGATGGACTCCGGACTCACCACGGCCGCGGGCGGGCGCCTGCCCGAGTGGACCTGCTTCGCACGCTCCGGCCGCCTCGACGTGTGCCCCGAAGACCTGAACGTGACCGGGTGGTACGTCGATTACCACCCGGCCACGCACTACTGGCCGACCCAGTCCATCGAAACGGCGGTGGTCCTGGCCCTGGCCGCGCTCGCCCTCTGGGCCGCCTTCGCGGTCCTGCGCGCCCGCCACCGCTGAGCCGTCAGCCCTCGCGGGCTTCCGAGGTCGCGCTCATGTCCGGGTAGCGGTCGCCCGCGACCTGGGTGGCGATGGGCTCCAGGCGGGCCAGCTGCGCCGGCGTGAGCGTGATCCGGGTCGCGGCGGTGTTCTCGCGCAGCCGGCCCGGCTTGCGGGTGCCCGGGATGGGGACCACGGTCAGCCCGTGCACCGTCGCCCGCTGCTGCACCCAGGCCAGGGCGATCTGCGCCGGGGTCGCCCCCAGCTCCTCGGCGATCTCCCGGACCGGGGCCAGCAGCGCCGCGTTCGTCTTCGCGTTCTCGCCGCTGAACCGCGGCTGGTGGCGGCGGAAGTCGTCCTGCGACAGCTCCGCGGTGGCGTCCGCGAAGGACCCGGTCAGGAAGCCCCGGCCGAGCGGGGAGTACGGCACCAGCGCCACACCCAGCTCCGCCGCGGCGCCCATCGCGCTGCGCTCCACGCTCCGGCTGAAGAGCGACCACTCCGACTGGAGGGCCGTGATCGGGTGCACGGCGTGCGCCTCGCGCAGTTCGGCGCCGGTGACCTCGCTGAGCCCGAGGTGGCGCACCTTCCCCTCCCGCACCAGCTCCGCCATGGCGCCGACCGACTCGGCGAACGGCACGGCGGGATCGCGCCGGTGCATGTAGTAGAGGTCGATGACGTCCGTGCCGAGGCGGCGCAGGCTGTCCTCGACGGCCCGGCGCAGGTACGGGCGGTCGTTGCGCACGCCCCGGTAGGCGGGGTCGTCGGTGCGCTCTATGGCGAACTTCGTCGCCAGGGTGATCTCGTCGCGGTGCGCGGCCACGAACGGGGCGAGGAACTCCTCGTTCTTCCCCCGCCCGTACACGTCCGCGGTGTCGAAGAGGGTGACCCCGGCGGCCAGCGCCGCGTCCAGGGTCTCGCGGGCGGCGACCTCGTCCGTGGACCCGTAGAACTCGCTCATGCCCATGCAGCCGAGGCCCTGGACGCCGACCAGCGGGCCGCCCTTGCCGAGCTCGACCTGGTCGATCTTCGTGGCTTCCGTCATGGCTGTGCCTTCCCCGAGTAGATGCCGATCTTGTAGTCCAGTACGGCCAGTGCGTCCGTGAGTTCCGAGATGCGTGCCCGCACCTCGTGCCGCGTCCGCTCCAGCAGCTCGCGGCGCTCCCCGACGGTGTGCCCGCCCTCGCGGACCAGTTCGGCGTACCGGACCATGTCCGCCACCGACATCCCCGTGGCGCGCAGCTTGCCCACGAAGGCCAGCCAGTCCAGGTCCTTGTCGGTGAAGCGCCGCTGTCCCGAGTGGGAGCGGTCCACGTGCGGCATCAGGCCGATCCGCTCGTACCAGCGCAGGGTGTGCTGGGTCAGACCGGTCCGGGCCTCGACCTCGCTGATCGTGTACCGCGTCTGCATCAGGCTCTGGCTCATGGCTCCACGCTAAAACCCTGGAGTGCACTCCAAGCAAGTAGGCTCGGCCGCATGGAGAGCATGGAGGCCGTCAACGGCATGGAAAGCCTGCGGATCATCGACACCTGGCCGGTGGACACGGCCGCGGCGGCCGTCGTACGCGCCGACGGGAGCCTCGCCGGCGCCCACGGGCCCGTCGACCACCGTTTCGCGCTGGCCTCCGTGACCAAGCCGCTCGCCGCGTACGCCGCCCTCGTCGCGTACGAGGAAGGCGCGATCGAGCTGGACGAACCGGCCGGCCCCGAGGGGTCGACGGTCCGTCACCTGCTCGCGCACACCAGCGGCCTGGCCTTCGACGAGCACCGGGTGTCGGCCCCGCCCGGGGAACGCCGGCTGTACTCCAACGCCGGTTTCGAGGTGCTCGGCGACCACATCGCCAAGGCCACCGGCATCCCCTTCGCGGAGTACGTGCACCAGGCGGTCTTCGAGCCGCTGGGCATGGCGCGGACCACCCTGGAGGGCTCGCCGGCCAAGGACGGCGTCTCCACCGTGTCCGACCTGGTGCGCTTCGCCGCCGAGCTGCAGGCGCCCCGGCTGCTCGACGTCCGTACGGTCGCCGCGGCCACCTCCGTCGTGCACCCCGGGCTCAAGGGCGTCCTGCCGGGGTACGGGCACCAGTCCCCCAACGACTGGGGCCTCGGCCTGGAGATCCGCGACGGCAAGTCCCCGCACTGGACGGGCCTGTCCTCCTCGCCCCGCACCTTCGGCCACTTCGGTCAGGCCGGCACCTTCCTGTGGGTGGACCCGGACGCGCGCGCCGCGTGCGTGGCGCTGACGGACCGCGCCTTCGGCCCGTGGGCCGTGGCCGCCTGGACCCCGTTCACGGACGCGGTCCTGGCCGGACTGCGCTCGGCCTGATCGGCCGGACTCCCTCTAGGGCAGTTCCCAGATCAGCAGTTCCCCCGGGGACCCGGCGGTGATCTCCAGGTCCCGCTCGGCGGTGATCCGCACCGAGTCCCCGGGGCCCAGCTCCTCCCCGTCCAGGCGCAGGTCCCCGCGCACCACGTGCAGGTACACCCGCTCCGCCGCCGGCACGGCCACCCGCTCGCCCGCGCCGGGCCGCCGCACGTGCAGGACGGCGCCGGCCGCGGGGACCTCGTAAGGGGTGTCGTCGGCGATGCCGCGGACCACCTCGTACGAGGGTTCGCCGCCCGCGGCGAGGGGGGCGAGCCACATCTGCACGAAGCGCAGCCGCCCGGCGCCGTCGTTGCGCTCCACGTGCCGCGCGCCGGATCCGGCGCTGAGCCGCTGTACGTCCCCGGCCCGGACCACGCCCTTCTCGCCGGTGCTGTCCTGGTGGGTGAGCTCGCCCTCGAAGACCCAGGTCACGATCTCGGTGTGACTGTGCGGGTGCTCGTCGAATCCGGCGCCCGCGGCGAGGACCTCCTCGTTGCAGGCCAGGACGGGGCCGAAGCGCAGGTTGTCCGGGTCGTAGAACGAGCCGAAGGAGAAGGCGTGCCGGGTGGTGATCCCGGCGGCAAGGTCCCCGCCCTCGTACCGGTCGGCGCCTCGGCGTACATCAATCATGGGGGCCACGGTAGACCCGATCTCGGGACGGGTCGTGGTCACCGGACGGGACCGGACTCCGCGCACCCGTCCCGATAAGGCAGTCTTGTCACGTGCCTCAACCCGAACGTGAGCATTCGCCCGCCACACACGCCGCGCATCCCGCTCCCGCCCATCCGCACACCGCGACGTTGCGCCGACTGGAGAAGTCCTCCGGCCGGCTCGCCGCCAACGCGATCGCGCGCATGGACGAGACCCTGCCGTGGTACCGGGCGATGCCCCCCGAGAACCGGTCCTGGATCGGCCTGGTCGCGCAGGCCGGCATCGCCGCGTTCACCGAGTGGTTCCGGCACCCGGAGACCCCGCAGGCGATCTCGACCGACGTGTTCGGGACGGCTCCGCGCGAGCTGACCCGGGCGATCACCCTGCGCCAGACCGTCGAGATGGTCCGCACCACGATCGAGGTCATGGAGACCGCGATCGAGGAGGTGGCGGCGCCGGGCGACGAGCAGATCCTGCGCGAGGCGCTGCTCGTGTACGCCCGGGAGATCGCCTTCGCGACGGCCCAGGTGTACGCGCAGGCCGCCGAGGCGCGCGGGGCGTGGGACGCCCGGCTGGAGTCCCTGGTCGTCAACGCGGTGCTGTCCGGCGAGGCCGACGAGGGGGCGCTGTCCCGGGCGGCGGCGCTGGGCTGGAACTCCCCCGAGCACGTGTGCGTGGTGCTCGGCACCGCTCCGGAGGGGGACAGCGAGCTGACGGTGGAGGCGATCCGCCGTGCGGCCCGCCACCACAAGCTGCAGGTCCTCACCGGGGTGCTCGGTGACCGGCTGGTCGTCATCGCGGGCGGCAGCGACAACCCGATTCAGGTGGCGAAGTCGCTGATCGGGCCGTTCGCGGCCGGCCCGGTGGTGGCCGGCCCGGTGGTGTCCGACCTGTTGAACGCGACGAAGTCGGCGCAGGCCGCGGCGGCCGGGCTGAAGGCCTGCACGGCGTGGCAGGACGCCCCGCGGCCGGTCCTGGCGGACGATCTCCTGCCGGAACGCGCGATCGCCTCCGATCCCGCTGCCAGGGAACAGCTGGTGGAGGAGATCTACAGACCACTGGAAGAGGCCGGGTCGGCGCTGCTGGAGACGCTGAGCGTCTACCTGGAGCAGGCGAGCAGCCTCGAAGGGGCGGCGCGGATGCTCTTCGTGCACCCCAACACGGTGCGCTACCGGCTACGACGTGTGACCGACGTCACCGGATGGTCGCCTTCGGATGTCCGCTCGGCGTTCACCCTGCGAATCGCCCTGATTCTGGGGCGTCTGGCCGACGGCGATCTCCAGTCCTAGACTTTTGTCGGACATCAACAATTACCCCGACGGTTCTTCGTCCCTGTCCCCACGGGCGGCAGGGACCATCCACAAGAGAGAGTGTGAGGGTGCTCGTACTCGTCGCTCCCGGCCAAGGCGCTCAGACGCCCGGCTTCCTGACTCCCTGGCTCGACCTTCCCGGTGCCGCTGACCGCGTCGCCGCCTGGTCGGATGCCATCGGGCTGGACCTTGCCCACTACGGCACGAACGCTGACGCCGAAGAGATCCGCGACACGGCCGTGGCCCAGCCCCTGCTGGTCGCCGCGGGCCTGCTGTCCGCCTCGGCGCTGCCCGCTTCCCTGTCCTTCGGCGCCGTCGCCGGCCACAGCGTCGGTGAGATCACCGCCGCCGCCTACGCCGGCGTCCTGTCCGAGGCCGACGCACTGTCGTTCGTCCGGACCCGCGGTCTCGGCATGGCCGAGGCGGCCGCCGTCACCGAGACCGGCATGGCCGCCGTCCTCGGCGGCGAGCTCGACGTGGTCGTCGCGCACCTGGAGAAGCTGGGTCTGACCCCGGCCAACATCAACGGTGCGGGCCAGATCGTGGCCGCCGGCACGATGGAGCAGATCGAGGCCCTGCAGGCCGAGAAGCCCGAAGGCTCCATGAAGGTCGTCGCCCTCAAGGTCGCGGGCGCCTTCCACACGCACCACATGGCCCCCGCGGTGGCCACGCTGGAGAAGGCCGCCGAGGCCCTCTCCCCGGCGGACCCGGTGCTGAAGTACGTCTCGAACAAGGACGGCCTTGTCGTCACCTCGGGCGCCGACGTCGTCGCCCGCCTGGTCGGCCAGGTCGCGAACCCGGTCCGCTGGGACCTGTGCATGGAGACGTTCGCCGAACTGGGCGTCACGGGGATCATCGAGCTCTGCCCCGGTGGCACCCTGACGGGTCTGGCCAAGCGCGCGCTGAAGGGCGTACCGAGCGTGGCGCTGAAGACCCCGGACGATCTCGACAAGGCCGCGGCGCTCGTCGCCGAACTGACGGCCTGAGAGAAGGAGCCCACACAGCATGTCCAAGATCAAGCCGGCCAAGGGCTCCCCGTACGCCCGCATCCTCGGTGTCGGCGGCTACCGCCCGATCCGCGTGGTGCCCAACGAGGTCATCCTCGAGACCATCGACTCGTCCGACGAGTGGATCCGCTCCCGCTCGGGCATCGCGACCCGCCACTGGGCCTCGCCCGAGGAGACGGTCGCCGCGATGTCGGTGGAGGCTTCGGGGAAGGCGCTGGCCGATGCCGGCGTCGCCCCCGAGCAGATCGGTGCCGTGATCGTCTCGACGGTCTCGCACTTCAAGCAGACCCCGGCCGTCGCGACCGAGATCGCGCACCGGATCGGCGCGGTCAAGCCCGCCGCCTTCGACATCTCCGCTGGCTGTGCCGGTTTCGGCTACGGTCTGACCCTGGCCAAGGGCATGGTGGTGGAGGGGTCGGCGGAGTACGTCCTCGTCATCGGCGTGGAGCGGCTCTCGGACCTGACGGACCTGGAGGACCGCGCGACGGCCTTCCTGTTCGGCGACGGCGCCGGCGCCGTGGTCGTCGGCCCCTCGGCCGAGCCGGCCATCGGCCCCACGGTGTGGGGTTCGGAGGGCGACAAGTCCGACACGATCAAGCAGACCGTGCCGTGGGACGAGTTCCGCACCACGGACACCGCCGAGAAGTTCCCGGCCATCACGCAGGAGGGTCAGGCGGTCTTCCGCTGGGCCGTCTTCGAGATGGCCAAGGTGGCCCAGCAGGCGCTCGACGCCGCCGGGATCACCGCGGATGACCTGGACGTCTTCATTCCGCACCAGGCGAACATGCGGATCATCGACTCGATGGTGAAGACTCTGAAGCTGCCGGAGCACGTCACGGTCGCCCGTGACGTGGAGACCACCGGCAACACCTCGGCCGCCTCGATCCCGCTCGCTATGGAGCGGCTCCTGGCGACCGGAGCGGCGAAGAGCGGCGACACCGCGCTCGTCATCGGCTTCGGGGCGGGACTCGTCTACGCCGCGACGGTCGTTACCCTCCCCTAGGGCCGGGATCCACATCCCGCCCTGTTCCACCCCAGTTAGCTATAGAAGGAGCGCCACATGGCCGCCACGCAGGCAGAGATCGTCGCGGGTCTCGCGGAGATCGTCAACGAGATCGCCGGTATCCCCACCGAGGACGTCGCGATCGAGAAGTCCTTCACCGACGACCTGGACGTCGACTCGCTCTCCATGGTCGAGGTCGTCGTCGCCGCCGAAGAGCGCTTCGAGGTCAAGATCCCGGACGAGGACGTCAAGAACCTCAAGACGGTCGGCGACGCCGCGGACTACATCCTGAAGAACCAGGCCTGAGCCTGACGAGCGTTTGTCGCCACCTGGCGGTGGCGCCGTGACAATTCAGCACCCCCTGAGACGTGGAGAAAGAATTCCTGTGAGCCCGACCAATCGCACCGTGGTCGTCACCGGTATCGGCGCAACCACTCCGCTGGGTGGCGACAGCGCTTCGACCTGGGAAGGTCTGCTTGCCGGCCGTTCCGGCGTGACGCCCCTGGAGGGCGAGCGCTTCGCCGAACTCCCGGTACGCATCGCCGCCCGTGCCGCCGTGGACCCGAGCGAGGTCCTGCCCCGGCCGCTGGCCCGCAAGCTCGACCGCTCGGCGCAGTTCGCCGTCATCGCGGCGCGCGAGGCGTGGGCCGACGCCGGCTACACCGCCCCGGCCGGCGAGGACGCGCAGATCGCGCCCGAGCGCCTGGGCACCGTGATCGCCTCCGGTATCGGCGGTGTCACCACCCTGCTCGACCAGTACGACGTACTGAAGGAAAAGGGCGTGCGCCGGGTCTCCCCGCACACCGTCCCCATGCTCATGCCGAACGGCCCGTCGGCCAACGTCGGCCTGGAGGTCAACGCCCAGGCGGGCGTGCACACTCCGGTCAGCGCCTGCGCCTCCGGGGCCGAGGCCATCGGCTACGCCGTCGAGATGATCCGTACCGGCCGTGCCGACGTGGTCGTCGCGGGCGGCACCGAGGCGGCGATCCACCCGCTGCCGATCGCCGCGTTCGCCAACATGATGGCGATGTCCAAGAACAACGAGAACCCCGAGCAGGCCTCCCGTCCGTACGACAAGGGCCGTGACGGCTTCGTACTGGGCGAGGGCGCGGGCGTCGTCATCCTGGAGTCCGCCGAGCACGCCGCCGCGCGCGGCGCCCGGGTCTACTGCGAGGTGCTGGGCCAGGGTCTGTCCGCGGACAGCCACCACATCGCGCAGCCGGAGCCGACCGGCCGCGGTGTCGCGGCCGCGGTGCAGAACCTGCTCGACAACACGGGCCTCGACCCGGCCGAGCTGGTCCACCTGAACGCGCACGCCACGTCGACCCCGCAGGGTGACACGGCCGAGCTGAAGGCCCTGCGCAAGGTGCTGGGCGACGACCTCGACCACATCGCGATCTCCGCGACCAAGTCGATGACCGGTCACCTGCTGGGCGGCGCGGGCGGTATCGAGACCGTCGCGACCGTGCTGGCGCTCTACAACCGGCTGGCCCCGCCGACGATCAACGTCGACGAGCTCGACGAGGACATCGACGCGGACATCGTGCGCGGCGAGCCCCGCAAGCTGCCGGCCGACGGCCCGATCTCCGCGATCAACAACTCCTTCGGCTTCGGCGGCCACAACGTCACCCTGGCGTTCCGCACCGTCTGATCCCGTACGCACGACGAAGGGCCCCGCACAGCCACTGCTGTGCGGGGCCCTTCGCGTCGTACGGGGTCAGACCACCTGGTGGAGCCAGCGGACGGGCGCGCCCTCGCCCGCGTAGCGGAAGGGCTCCAGTTCGTCGTCCCAGGGCTTGCCGAGCAGTTTGGCGATCTCCGCCTCCAGGTCGGTCTCGCCGCGCGCGGACCGGGCGAGGGCGGCGCGCAGCCGGTCCTCCGGGATCAGGATGTCGCCGTGGATGCCGGTGACGGCGTGGAAGATGCCGAGCTCCGGGGTGGAGCTGTAGCGCTCGCCCTCGGCGTTCGGACAGGGCTCCGCGGTCACCTCGAAGCGCAGCAGGTGCCAGCCGCGCAGCGCGGAGGCGAGTTTCGAGGCGGTGCCCGCTTCGGCCTGCCAGGAGAACTCGGCTCTCCAGGTGCCCGGGGAGGCGGGCTGCCTGATCCAGTCGAGGTTCACCCGCACCCCGAGCACGCCCGCAACAGCCCATTCCACATGCGGGCAGAGCGCGCGCGGTGCGGAATGCACGTACAGAACTCCACGTGTCGTCACCGGGACCTCCAGTGGTGGACGAGGTCGGGAATAAACTCCAGAAAACGGACAGTATGTGACGTGATGTAATGTAACGGAAATTATTTGACATTGCGCAACGGGACCTGCGGCCGAAACGCCACGGGAAAAAGCTACCGTGCGCCAGGGGTCATGGTGTGACGTACGGTCGCTCCGAGACCCGTAAACACAGAGCTTTCACTCAGCAGGACCCCCCGAACGATGTGGGGGCGACAAGGAGGAGCCCTTCCCATGCGCACCACCGCTCCGCGCCCCCGCGCGCGCCGGATCCTCGCGGGCGCGGGCGCGGCGGCCGTGCTGCTGGTCGGCGCGGCGACGGGGTGCAGCTCGGGCGGGTCGGGCGACGGGGGCGAGCGCGAGGGGCGGTCCGCTCCCCGCTGGAACACCGCGCCGGCCTCGGTCGCGGCCGTGGGCGACTCCATCACACGTGGTTTCGACGCCTGTTCGGTGCTGGCCGACTGCCCGGAGGTCTCCTGGGCCACCGGGAACGACCCCGCGGTCCGCTCCCTCGCCGCCCGGCTGCTCGGGGACGCCGAGGTGCCCACCCGCAGCTGGAACTACGCGGTGACCGGGGCCCGGATGGCGGACCTGCAGGGGCAGCTGGCGGGGGCCGCCGCACACAAGCCCGACCTGGTCACGGTCATGGTGGGCTCGAACGACGCCTGCCGGCCCACGGCTTCGTCGATGACGCCGGTGGCGGAGTTCCGGGACGGATTCGAGAAGGCCCTCACCGGGCTCCGGGCCGCGTCCCCCGCCTCCCAGGTGTACGTCTCCAGCGTGCCGGACCTCCAACGGCTGTGGGAGCAGGGCAAGGACCTCCCGATGGTGCGGCAGATCTGGAAGCTGGGGATCTGTCAGTCGATGCTCGCCGATCCGCTGTCGGCGGCGACGGGGGCGACGGCCCGGCGCGAGCAGGTGCGGGCGCGGGTGGTCGAGTACAACGAGGTGCTGCGCGAGGTCTGCGCGAAGGACGAGCTGTGCCGCTACGACGGCGGGGCGGTGTTCCAGTACCCCTTCGCGGCGGATCAGTTGAGCCGCTGGGACTGGTTCCATCCGGGCAAGGACGGTCAGGCACGGCTGGCGGAACTGGCGCACCGCCAGGTGACGGCCGCCGAACCGCCGCGTTGACGACCCTGTGGTCGAAAGGTCCGGGGCGAGTGTCAGGGCTCGCCCCGGACCGGCTTTCAGGGGTGTTTCAGGGGTGATTTCCGGCCATTTCCGATGGTTACGGTGTGTTACGCGATGTCGAGCGTGGCCGTGAGCCGCGCGTCACCGTGCGAGTGGCTCGCGCGGACCTCGTAGGCGCCGCCGATCCGCCGCCAGCCGGAGGCCTCCTCGTCCCAGATCTCGAAGGCCCGGGCGGGCAGGGCGATCACGGCCTCGACGGTCTCGCCGGGGCCGG
This sequence comes from Streptomyces sp. NPDC048424, assembly GCF_040651555.1. Lineage (NCBI taxonomy): Bacteria > Bacillati > Actinomycetota > Actinomycetes > Kitasatosporales > Streptomycetaceae > Streptomyces > Streptomyces sp. NPDC048424. The sequence continues at coordinate 63,954 of NZ_JBEZKE010000031.1, forward strand.
CCGTGACGCCCGTGAAGGCCGCCAGCCAGCTCGCCGGGCGCTCCACGGTGTCGTCGCCGACGGGGGCGAGGTAGACCTGGACGACCTCGCGGCCGGGCCGGGCACCGGTGTTGGTGAGGCGGACCCGGACCGTGTCGGCGGTGGCCTCCAGGGACTCGTACGCCCAGTCGGTGTAGCCGAGGCCGTGCCCGAAGGGGAAGGCGGGGGCCACGCCGTGCTTCTCGTAGGCCCGGTAGCCGATGAACAGCCCCTCGCCGTACTCCAGGCGCCCCTCGGTGGGGGCGACCTCGGTGACGGGCGCGTCCGCGAACCGCGCGGGCCACGTGGTGGGCAGCCGCCCGCCCGGCTCCGCGTCGCCGAGGAGCACGTCGGCCAGCGCGGCCCCGCCCTCCTGCCCGGGGAACCAGGCCAGCAGCACGGCGGCGACCTCCTCCCGCCACGGGAGCTCCACCGGGGAGCCCGCGTTGACGACGACCACGGTGTTCGGGTTGACGGCGGCGACGGCGCGCACCAGGTCGTCCTGGCGGCCGGGGAGGGTGAGGTCCTGCCGGTCGAAGCCCTCGGACTCCACGCGCTCGGTGGTGGCGACGACCACGACGGCGGTGTCGGCGGCGCGGGCGGCCGCCACGGCCTCGGCGATCAGCTCGTCGGCGTCGCGCCGCGGGCCGAGGTGGAGCAGCGAGAACATGATCGCCTTGAGCGGCAGCGCGGTCACGTCGGGGACCTGGTAGGTCAGCGACACCTCCACGGGCTCGCCCTCCGTGAGGGTGACGCGGGCGCGCTCGCTGGGGGCGCCGAAGAAGGCCTCGAAGGGGTCGGCCTCGTTGCCCATCTCCTGGACGCCCTCCCAGAGGGTCCGCCCGTCGACCGCGAGGCCGAAGGCGCCCAGTCCGCGGGTGCCGAAGGCGTGCTCGCCGCTCTCGCGCGGGAGGAACGTACCGCGGACCTCGATGCTCGCCATGGTCTCGTACGTGGCGCCGGCGGGCAGGTCGTCGCCGATCCACTGGACCTGGCCGGTCGGCAGGCTGCCCTCGCCGACGACGGCCCCGGAGGCGTCGCGGCAGACGGCGCGGAGCTCGAAGCCCTTGTCGGCGGGGACCAGTTCGTCGGAGGGGTCGGCGCCGACGGTGAAGGTCAGGGCCCCTTCGGGGAGGGCGGCGGTGAGGCCGTCGAGCGGGGAGACGATCCGCTCGGGGAAGACGGTGGCGCTGCCGCCGCCGAGGACGCGGGCGTCGCGGGCCGCGGCGCCGGAGAGGGCTACGGTGCGGCCGGCGGAGGCGTCGAGGGGCAGGGTGGCCCTGCCGTCGGGCGCGGCCTCGTTGCGTACGAGGACGAAGCCGCGGGCGGCGAGCTCGCGGGCCAGCGCCTGGCCGTCGACGGGGGCCGGGGCGCTCTCGACGACGGCGGGGGCGCCCTCCAGGGCGCCGACGCGGGCGGCGAGGCGCAGGATGTTGCGCACGGCATCGTCGACGACGGCCTCGGGCACCTCCCCGGCGCGGACGGCCTCGGCGAGGGCGGGCCCGTAGACGGTGGTGGGGCCGGGCATGGCCACGTCGAGGCCGCCCTCGATGTCGCCGGTGGTGGAGCGGGCCGCCATCCAGTCGGAGACGTTGCAGCCGTCGAAGCCCCATTCGCCGCGCAGGACCTCGTTCACCAGGTACCGGTGCTCGGTCATCGTCGCGCCGTTGACCTGGTTGTAGGCGGTCATGATGCCCCACGGGTGGGCATTGGCGACGATGGCCTCGAAGGGCGCCAGGTACAGCTCGCGCAGCGGGCGCGGGGCGATGACGGAGTCGACGGTGAACCGCTCGGTCTCGGCGTCGTTGCCGACGAAGTGCTTGACGGTGGTTCCGACCCCGCCGTCCTGGACGCCGTTCACGTAGCCGCTGCCGATGACGCCGGTGAGGTACGGGTCCTCGGAGTAGCACTCGAAGTGCCGGCCGCCGAGCGGGGAGCGGTGCAGGTTGACGGTGGGTGCGAGCAGGACGTGGACGCCCTTGCGGCGGGCTTCCTGGGCGAGGAGCCGGCCGGCGCGGCGGGCGAGCTCGGGGTCCCAGGCGGCGGCGAGCGCGGTCGGGGAGGGCAGGGCGATGGACGGGTCGTCGGCGGTCCAGCGCACGCCGCGGACCCCGATGGGGCCGTCGGACATGACCAGGGACTGCAGCCCGATCTCGGGGATCGCGGGCAGCGACCACATGTCCTGCCCGGCCAGCAGCCGGGCCTTGGTGTCGAGATCGAGCTTCCCGAGCGCCACCTCGACGACGCTGGTGCGGACCTGCTCGGCATCGGTCACGGCCGTGCCTCCTCATTGAGTGCGGTGCGGTGCGGTGCCCCCATCGTGGACCTGTTACCTGGTGAACGGTAGGGTTCGTAATCTGTTCGTAATCTCAAGGGATGCCGTACGGTCCTGCTGGCAGGAGTCGAACGGGAAGGGGCGCGGGGCGATGGTCAGGGCGAGGAGCGAGGAACGCCGCGGGGAGATCGTCCGCGCGGCCGTCGAGGTGATCGCGGAGCGCGGCTACCGGGGCGCGTCCCTGGGCACGGTCGCCGAACGCGTGGGCCTGACCCAGCAGGGGCTGCTGCACTACTTCCCGACCAAGGAGGCGCTGCTGGTCGCGGTGCTGGAGGAGCGCGACCGCTGGGACACCGGCGGCGGCTCGCGCGCCTCGGCCGACACCTGGCGCCTGGACCTGCTGGCCTCGCTGGTGGAGTACAACGCGATGCGCCCGGGCATCGTGCAGACCTTCTCGGCGCTGCTCGGCGAGAGCGTCACCGACGGGCACCCCGCGCGGGAGTTCTTCACCGAGCGCTACGCCCAGGTCCGGGCGGAGATGGCGGCGGTGCTCCGCGCCGAGTTCGGCGACCGCCTGCCCTCGGGCCTCACCCCCGAACAGGCCGCCCCCCTGCTGACGGCCGTCATGGACGGCCTCCAGTACCAGTGGCTGCTCGCCCCCGAGTCGGTGGACATGCCCGCCGCCTTCCGCTCCTTCCTGACCCTGCTACGGGGCCCTGCGCAGGCCTAGGAGCGCCGGCTACGGCGTGCCGAGCAGCGGGTCGTGGACCGGGCAGGAGGGCCGGCGGCGGGGCACCCGGTAGTACGCCCGGTCGCGGAGCCGGCCCGTCCAGGGCTGCGCGGTGGACGAGCGCCTGACGAGGAGGTGGCGGCTGCTGCCCGCCCGCAGGTGCCTGCGGTACTCGCCCAGCAGCGGGTCCACCGCCCCGAGGAACCCCCGTATCTGATCCTCCACCAGGCAGAACGGGCAGTCCGGGCCGGGCGGCAGGTGGAACTGCCGGCCCTGCGGCCGGGCGTCGTTGCCGAAGGCGGTGAGGACCAGCGCGCCGGTGTAGGTCACGCACACGCCCAGGACCTGGGGCCCGTCCGAGCTCGCGACGTGCTCCACGAGGTCACGGAAGCGGGCGGTGTCCACGCGCTCGACGCGTTCGAGGGCGGTCCGGGCCGCGGCGACGGTGTTGACCACCGCGGCCACCAGGGAGACCGCGATGACGGCCGGCACCGCCCACGGCGGCCCTTCGTCCCACATCAGCCACAGCAGCCCCACGTTGAGCACGACCATGAAGGCCACGGCCGCCCGCAGCCCCGTCCCGGACGTGCGGACGACCCGGTACGCGAGGACCAGGAAGGCACCGGTGAGGACGGGCTGGACCCAGTCGGGGGCCGTCACCGGGCTGAGCCGTCGCGTCGCATCGGGACCCCCCGCCCGCCGGAACCGTCGACCGCGCTCCGTGAGGGCGCGACTACAGCATCCCTCCGCCCCGCCGGTACGTCGACCCCCCGGAGAACCCGGCCGCGACAGGGTCCGGCATCCTCGGCCAAGTGAAGATCGCCGCAGCCCAGATGACCTGCATCCCCGCCGATGTCCACGCGAATGTCGCGCGGGCCGCCGTGCTCGCCGCCGCGGCCCGCGAACAGGGCGCCGAGCTGGTGGTGTTCCCCGAGCTCACGCTCACCGGATACGAACTGGACGCGCTGGCGGCCGATCCCGGCCTGTGGACCGCCGCCGACGACCCGCGTCTGGACCCGCTGCGCTCCGCCGGGATCGCCACCGCCGTCAACGTCGCCCTGCCCACCGCCGGTCCGCGTCCCGCCATCGCGACGCTGGTCCACGCCGCGGACGGCGCGCACGTGACGACGTACGCGAAGCAGCACCTGTTCCGGCACGAGCAGGACCTCTTCGCGCCCGGCACGGGCGACGGGCGTTTCGAACTCGGCGGGATCCGCTTCTCCTTGGGCGTCTGCTACGACAACCACTTCCCCGAACTCCCGGGCCGGGGCGCCGCCGACGGCTGCCGGGTGCACCTGGCGAGCTCCCTGTACGGGACGGGCGACGGCATCGGCGAGCGCGCCGCCGTGTACCCGGGCATCGCCAGGGACCACGGCCTGTACGTCGTCCTCGCCAACCACGTCGGCCCGGCGGGCCCGTGGACCGGCTGCGGCCGGGCGGCCGTGTGGGCCCCGGGCGGCACCCTGCTCGTCGAGGCGGACGACCGTACGCCGTCGGTGGTGACCGCCGAGGTCGCCGGCCCGCCCGCCTGACGGGGTGCGTCGGGCGGGGGCGCCTCGGGCGGGTTGCGTCAGGCGGGTGCGTCAGGCCGGCTCGGGCACCCGCACGGGGCGGTCCGCCTGCGGGGTGTCGAGGTCCGGGAGCCGCGGCGCGGCGGCCTTGCGGTCCGAGACCAGGGCGGGCACCACGATGACGAGCGCCGCCACCGTGTACACGCCGGTCCAGAAGACCCAGCCGCCGGGCGGGGCCCAGTGCGCCGAGGTCGGCACCCACGAGGCCTTGTTGCCGACGGCGAACCGGCGCAGCGTCCAGTAGAAGGCCGCCACGTTGGCCACCGCGAAGCCGCCGGCGGAGAGGCCGACCAGCCGGCGCAGGGGGAAACCGCGTTCGGGGACGCGGGTGGCGCAGATCAGTACGGCCATCAGCGGCAGGCCGACGGCGAAGGGCAGCAGGTAGCGGCCCTGCCACACCATGCCGATCCGCTCCGCCTCCGAGGCCTGCGCGGCCACCGGCACCATCACGACGGCCACCAGCATGCCGAGCACCGCCACCACGTCGCGCCGGTGGCCGTAGACCAGCGCCAGCACGACGAGCGTCGCGAGCACCCCCATCCACACCAGGTACAGCAGGGCCGGACCCGGAGTGTCCAGCCAGCCGAAGAAGCCGACCATCTGCTTGATGTACCAGTCGGTGTTGCCGAGGGTGCGCTTGGCGGCCACGGCCGCGGTGAGCGAGTCGGGGATGTCTATCTTCGAACGGTCCGGGTGCCTCGCCGCCCAGAGCAGCGCACCGGCCGTCGCCAGGCCCAGCAGGGCCGTCCAGAGCCACAGGGCCTTGCGGCGCAGCACCTGTCCCAGCACTCCGCGCCGCTGCGTCAGCAGCAGGCAGAAGACCACCGCGCCGCCGAACCAGATCAGTCCGAGCGGCCGGATGTTGATCAGCACCAGGCCGCCGACGCCCAGTCGGGCCAGCCGGCGGTTCAGCAGCACCGGGTCGGGTGACAGGACGATCGACAGCAGGGCCGTCCACACCAGGATCCCGGCGGCGATCTCGCCGCCGCTGGGGTTGAGCATGCCGGACATGTAGAGCGTCATCGGCGTGGCCGCGGCGAGCACGCCGAGGACCGCCACCGAGCGCCGCCGCCATTCGGCGGCCGTGACCACCGCGCTCGCCAGCAGGGCCGAGCAGAGCAGCGCCGACACGAAGCGCATGAGGTACAGCCCCTTGGGGCCGTCGACCAGCAGGCTCGGCCAGCCGGTCGCCAGGTAGTAGGCCGGGTGGTAGCGGCCGGCCGCCGTGGGCACCGTGACGATCTTCTCGGAGGCGCCGAGCGAGGGCGCGCAGGACGCGGGCTGGGACTGGCGCCAGGCGTAGCACTCGTGCACCGTGGCCAGGTTCCCGTACCACTGCGGGAGCTGCATCCCGGCCTCGGCGAACTGCCCGTCGATTCCCGCCACCCGGTGCGGGACCATCACCAGCGGTCCGCTGATCTGGCCCCGGGCGGCGGCCGCGGCGCGGACGAAGTGCGCGTGTTCGTCGGGAGAGCCGCCGATGGGGCTGGCGGCGGACCAGGAGCCCGCGAGGGCGAAGAACAGCGCGAACGAGATCAGCCAGAGCCGCCTGGGTGTGCCGGCGGACCAGTCGGCCAGCCGCGTCAGTGCGGAGATCATCGGTTCCCCCGGGTCATCGGATGAAGCTCAGCCAGCTCTGGTCGCCGTCTTTGGAACAGGTACCGCCGGGCGCGTACGTCGGGCAGCTGCCGTCCTGCTCCGTGATGGTGTGCGAGACCCACGGCAGGATCCGGTAGGTGTTCTCCTTGGCCGGCATGTAGCGGTCGGCCATGGAGGAGGACACGGTGCCGAGGAGCAGCAGCAGCGCGCACAGGGTTCCGATCACCGCGCCTTCGCGGCCGGGGAATCCGGTGCCCTCCGTGGTGCTCGCGGACTCGGCCCGGCGTGCGGCCATGCGCTGCGAGACCAGGTGGACGACCAGCGCGCACAGCAGCAGCCCGCAGTAGAGGAGCTGGTTGTTCGTGCGGGTGTAGAGCTGCACGGTCTGCGTCTCGTACATGTGCGAGGCGATGTACATGCGCATCACCCACGCGCTGATGAACATCGCGGCGACGGTGACCACCATCGGCCTGCGGAGGCCCAGCCAGATCGCGGCGCCGAGGCAGACGAAGGTGACCAGGGCGAACAGGCCGACCCCGCCGTACTCGCCGGGCGGCGGCCACTCGCCGACCTTGCCCGGCATGTCCGTGCGCCACATGAGGTAGTACGCCGGGTCGGTGAAGTTGTCGAACCGGAAGTTGTAGTCCTTGGTGGTCTGCCCCTCGGTCAGCATGACCGCGAGGTAGCGCCCGGCGACCACGAGGAAGGCGGCCAGGGACGCGCCGAGGAAGGCCGCGCCCTTGAGCCGGCCGAGCCGGCCGGTCCGCCACGGGAAGTACAGCAGCGCGGCGAACAGCACCCCCGCCGCGCTCCACAGGAACCAGCCCGAGTAGGTGAGGAACAGCACGCCGAGCAGCGCGCCGAATCCGGCGCCCTTGAGCAGGAGCGGCCGCCAGGCCTGCGTGCCGGTGCGGCTGAGCGACACCACCATCGCCACGAGGACCGGTACGAGGACCACGAGCACGGTCTGGCTGTACGGCTTGTACGCGTCGATCAGCGCGAAGGCCGGGGCCACGCCGAAGGCGAGGGCCCGGACCGGGCCGAGCAGCATGCGCCAGCAGAGGTAGACCAGCGGTCCGAAGGCGGCGGCGCCGAGGATCTGGAGGTCCTTGAACGCGTACGCGGTGTTGCCGCCGCGGAACCATTCGGCGTAGTAGCCGAGGGTGTAGAGGGGGGCCGGCGGGTAGACCGGCGAGCCCGAGGGGCGGCCGTTGGCCACCGCGTGGGCCCACTCGACGATGCGGCCGCTGTCGCCGTTGAGGCCGAACATCGGCCAGGGCGTCCCGTGGAGGGCGACGACCGCGCCGGCGGCGACGAAGCCGCTGGCCAGGCCCGCGAGGGCGGCGGCGGCGATCCGGGCGGTCAGGTCGAAGTGCCGGCCTCCCCGCAGCCGCATGACCAGCCCCACCGCGGCGATGAAGAGCAGACCGACGAGCGCGAACCGCAGCTGGATCGCGGCGAGGCCGCTGACCTGCGCGATCCGGTCCAGCGGGTCGAGCTTGAAGCGGACGGCCAGCAGGGGGAGCACGAGCGCCGCACCGAACGCGACGACGGCTTCGAGGAGCAGGAGCGTGCCGCGCGAACCGGGACCGCGCCGGACGGCGGGTATCGGGCGGGCGGGCGCGGCCGGTCCGCCCGGGGGCAGCACGGCGACCGTGCCCTCGGTACTGACTGTCACTGCGGTGTCCCTACTGCTGGTCGGTCCTCGGCCCGGCGGCCGGTCGTGGCTCGGCAAGCCGCTGCCCGGCTCCGGGGTTCTCCCGAGGCTCCCGGCCAGGGCGGACTGGGGGACAGTGAGAGACGGCCTCGGCACTTGCTGCCGCCATGCATACTACGGGCCCGCCGGGGGGTGACGGAGGCCGCCGGCCGATCACGAGTCGGCTACGCGCGGTCCGGAAGCGGATGGTTTGCACCCGACTTCCCCGGGGCTTCCAGGCGTTACGAGTACGCGGGCGGCGGCGGTCCGAAGCCGGCCGGGGCGGACGGGTCCTGCGGTGCGGCCGGGCCGCCCGGCGCCGCCCCGGCGGACGGGGCCTCGTCGACGGCCATGAGGTCGCGCGCCATCAGCGTGGCCCCCGCCACCGCGCCCGGCATCAGGAACACCGCGACCAGCGGGACCAGGAACGCCAGCACGAGCGGCACCCCGAAGCCGAGCACCAGCATCCGCCGCGAGCGCAGCAGTGCCAGCCGCTCGTGCAGGTCCACCTTGCGCCGCTGCAGGGCGACGGCGGTGAGCTCTTGGGTCAGGAAGTACCCGGAGACGCAGAACCCGAGCGCGGGGACCACGGTCTGCCCGACCACCGGGACGAAGCCGAGGGCGAAGAGCAGGATCCCGTACAGCAGGACCCGTCCGAGCACCTTCACGCTGTCGCGGGCCGAGATCCACAGCTCCCGCCAGAGCGGGAGACCGGACTGCGGGACCTCGCCGCCCTCGCTGCGGTCGACCTGCTCCGAGAGGGACTCGTAGAAGGGCTGGCCGATCAGCAGGGTCACGGCGGTGAAGGTGATCACCGCGAGGAAGAGTCCGAGGCCGAAGACCAGCGCGGTCAGGAAGCCGCGCAGGAGCCCGGTCCACGGCGTGGACCAGTCGTCGGCGAAGGGGGTGGCCCAGGCGGTCAGGTCGTCGGCCCCGTAGCCGAGACCGATCAGCGCGCCGGCGTAGAGGACCAGCGAGACGAGCCCGGGCAGCAGCCCGAAGCCCAGCCACCGGCCGTGCCGGAACACCCATCGCTGGCCGGCCAGCAGATACCGGAAACCCCCCGCAAGATCACGCATGGGGCCAGTTTAAGGCGGCCGTCCACGGCGAAGGCCGCCCCCCGGAGCGGGGGGCGGCCTTCGCTGAGCGGTGCCGGATCAGACGGCGAGCTCGACGGTGATGTTGCCGCGGGTCGCCTTGGAGTACGGGCAGACCTCGTGGGCCTTCTCGATGAGGTCCTTGGCGGTGGCGGCGTCCACGTTCGGGATCACGGCGGAGATCTTGACGATCAGGCCGAAGCCCTCGTCGTTCTTGCCGATGCCGACCTCGGCGGTGACCGTGGAGCCGGAGATGTCGGCGTTCACGTTCTTGGCGACGACACCCAGGGCGCCCTGGAAGCAGGCGCTGTAGCCGGCGGCGAACAGCTGCTCCGGGTTGGTGCCGGCGCCGCTGCCGCCGAGCTCCTTCGGCGGGTTCACGACGACGTCGAGCTGGCCGTCGTTGGTGGCGACGCGACCGTCACGGCCGTTCTCGGCGGTGGCTACGGCGGTGTACGCGACGTCGGACTGCTGGATGGACATGTAAGGAAATCCTCCTGGTAATCGCCGCGACTCGCGCCCACGGTCACGACGGTGTGCAGTGAGCCTAACCGGTGAAAGAAACGATCATCTTTCCGGTGTTCTCGCCGCGCAGCATGCCGAGGAAGGCGGACGTCGCGTTCTCGACGCCCTCGACGACCGTCTCGTCGTACCGGAGCTCACCGGAACGCAGCCATCCGGCGACGTCCTGGACGAACTGCTGCTGCAGTCCGGCGTGGTCGTTGACGAGGATGCCCTGCAGGCGCAGGCGCTTGCCGATGACCTGCATGAGGTTGCGCGGGCCGGGGGCGGCCTCGGTGTCGTTGTAGCCGGCGATCGCGCCGCACAGGGTGGCGCGGCCGTTCACCTTCATCGAGGAGATGGCGGCCTCCAGGTGGTCGCCGCCGACGTTGTCGAAGTAGACGTCGATGCCCTCGGGGGCCGCGGCCGGCAGCTGCTCGGCGACGGGGCCGTTCTTGTAGTTGAAGGCGGCGTCGAAGCCGTACTTCTCCGTGAGCAGCGTCACCTTGTCGTCCGAGCCGGCGGAGCCGATGACGCGGGAGGCGCCCTTGATCTTGGCGAACTGGCCGACGAGGCTGCCGACCGCACCGGCGGCGCCGGAGACGAAGACGGCGTCGCCCTCCTTGAAGGAGGCGACCTCGAAGAGGCCGGCGTAGGCGGTCAGGCCCGGCATGCCGAGGACGCCGAGGTAGGCGGAGAGCGGGGCGAGCGAGGCGTCCACCTTGGTGGCGAACTTCGCGTCGAGCTCGGCGTACTCGCGCCAGCCCAGGTGGTGCAGCACGTGGTCACCGACGGCGAAGCCCTCGGCGGCGGAGGCGACGACCTCGCCGACCGCGCCGCCCTGCATCGGCTCGTCCAGCTGGAACGGCGGGACGTAGGACTTCACGTCGTTCATCCGGCCGCGCATGTAGGGGTCCACGGACATGTGGAGGTTGCGCACGAGGATCCGGCCGGCAGCGGGCTCGGCGGACACGGGGACCTCGCGCAGGGCGAAGTCCTCGGCTACGGGCCAGCCCTGCGGGCGACGGACGAGGTGCCACTCGCGGCTCACGGCGGGGATCTCAGACATGGGGATGCTCCTGGTAAGAACGAAATTGGTTCACTAGGTGAAACAACCATGCGCCTGGATATTTCATGTTGTCAAGTAAATGGGTAAGCTGGATCCATGCCCAGTCGTCGCGTAGACCCAGTGACCGTCGAGGTCGTCGAACTCATCGGCGACGTCGTGGCCCGCTATCACATGGAGTACGAGCACGCGGCCGCCAGCCACCAGCTGACCGGCGCGCAGGCCAGGGTGCTCAACATGCTCTCCCTGGAGCCGACGCCGATGCGCCGCATCGCGCAGAAGCTGAGGTGCGAGCCCTCGAACGTGACCGGGATAGTCGACCGGCTGGAGACCCGCGGCCTGGTCGAGCGCCGCCCGGACCCGGCCGACCGCCGGGTCAAGCTGGCCGCCCCCACCGAGGAGGGGCTGCAGACCGCGGAGCGGCTGCGCGAGTCGCTGGACTTCGCCCGCGAACCGCTGGCCGGGCTGTCCCCGGCGGAGCGGGCGGTGCTGCGGGACCTGCTCAAGCGGATGCTCGGCGGCTAGGCCCTCTCTTTCGGATCCTGCCCGACCCGGCGGGGCGCTCCCGGGTCAGTCGCCCCAGCAGAGGATGCCGAGGAAGCCGCAGTCCTTGGGCGGCGTGGGGCTGGGCGCCGGCGGGGACGGGGTCGGCGTCTGCGCGGAGCCGGTGATGCTCTGGGAGGGCTTGCCCGAAGAAGTGGGCCGTACGGATCCCACCGGGCCGGGGGTGCCGGTCGGCGGCCCCGAGGTCACGGGCGCGGGCTCGGGGGCGGACGAGCTCGGACCCGGCGCGGCAGCGCTCCCGGAGGGTTCCGCGGACCCGGACTTCTTCGTGCCCGCGGGGGCCTTGGCTGTGGCCTTCCCGGGCCCCGTGGGCGCCCCGGCCGTCGGCCCGTCCGGCAGCGGCGCGGGCTGCTGCGGGCCGTCGTCGGTCAGCACCACGGTGGCGGCCCGGTCGGTGCGCTGCCCGTCGGTGGCGAGGTTGGCCACCGCCAGCGAACCCCCGAGCGCGATCGCCAGGCCGAGCCCGATGGTCAGCACGGTGCGGCGGCGTCTTCGGTGCGTGGCCCGGCGGCGCGCGCCCTGCCTGCGCTCGTTCGGGGCGGACAGCTCGACCAGCGAGTCCGCGAACACGTCGGCCAGGACCGGCGGCGGCTCCGGGGCCGGCGCCGCGGGGGCGGGCACGGCTACGGGCGCGGCGGGTACCAGGTACTCGGCGGGGGTTCCGCATCCGGCGCACGCCAGTGCGCCGTTGAGGTGCCTCCGGCATGCGTGGCAGTAGTTCATGGCGCCCGCAGGCTACGTGGTCGGCGGCAACATCCGTATTCCGAGAACGTAAGGATCCTGTGTGGAATCGTTCCTTCCATGACTTCCTTCGGTCCCACCGCCTTCCAGTTGGTGCTGTTGCGGCGGATGTCGGATTTCCAGCCGGATCTCGCCGACGAGGCCCGCCACCGGCTCGGCGCCTCGCTCGCGGACCAGCGGGAGGCCAACAAGCACTGGCAGGCGATGGTCAGGTCGCCCCGCTCCCGCGGGGCCCTGGCCCGGTACCGCTCGGTGCTCGGCCCGCCGGAGTCCGCCGAGCGCCGCACGATCGGCGATCTGGAGTGCGAGGCCCTGCTGTGGCCGCTGCCGCTCTGGCCCGATCTGCGCTTCGAGGTGCTGGCCGCGCCGGACGGGGCGGTGTGGAACGAGTGGCTGGTGCGCGCCCCGGGCGCGCGGGGGCCCGTACTGGAGTCGCCGGACGACCTGCGGCCCTGGTCGGCCACGGTGGACGAGGTGGCGCGGGCCTTCGCCCCGGTCCGGCCGATGGAGGGCACCGCCCCGACCCGCTGGCGCCTCGCCTTCGCCGCGCGGGGCAGGCCGTGCGTGGCGGAGTTCACGTACGGCCTGCTCCAGCGGGTCGCGGTGGAGGGCGCCCAGCCCGGAGGGGCCTAGGAGGCGAGGAAGGCGCGGACGCCCGCCGAGGTGCCGTCGTCGCCGAGCAGGTCGTTGTGCTTGAGGCAGCCGACGGTGGTGTTGGCGGCTCCGGCGAGCGGGACGCTGTCGTCCGGGTTGACCACTTCGTCGCAGTTGGACCAGAAGGTCGCGTACTTCACCGCGCCCGGGGTCTCGTCCCCGCCGTTCAGGTTCTTCACCACGTACGACCCGGGGGTCATGTCCCGGCAGGCCTGGTCCCACAGGGCGCAGGCCCACGCGGTGGAGGTGCCCCGGTTGGGGCCGGCCAGCGAGACCCAGTGGTCCACGGTGGCGGTGCCGCCGCCGAACTTCACGTACCAGCGGCTCACGAGCGAGCCGAAGGAGTGCGCGACGACGTCGACGCGGGCGGCCCCGGTGTCCCGGCGGACCTGGTCGACGTACGCGCCGAGCCGCCCGGCGAGGACCTCGTTGACGGACTGGTGGGTGTCGTAGCCCCAGGAGAAGAGCTCGGAGTCGGCGTACCCGGCGGCGCGCAGGTCCCCGCGCAGGGCTCCCCAGACGCCCGGATCGGCGTTGTAGCCGTGCACGAAGATCACCGGATTGCGCGATGACGCCCGGTCAGGGGCCGGGGCCTGGACCCGGTCGGCGGCATGGGCCGGGAAGGGCGCCAGCAGCGCCAGGCAGAGCGTCAGGAGTGCCAGCAGTCTCTGTCGGGCCGTCAGCATCGAGTCCCCTTTACCTTGTTACGCGTGAGTAGCGCGTGCGGTGCGGGCATGGTGCTGCCTGTCGGTACAGAAATCCACCCCCATGCAGGCGCGGCGCACCCCCGGCCGGAGCAGCCCAACGGGCGGTTAGACCCAAATGTCCGAGATGATATGAAAAGTGACCGGCATTTCCGCCGGTCCTCTTGCGTCAGCGCTCTCGGGAGGATCTGCCGTGACCGTCAGTCTTGAGCAGTTGCGCCGCTGCCACGTCGCCGTCGACCTGGGGGCGGCAAGGACCCGCGTGTACGTCAAGGGCGCCGGCCTCGTGGTCGACGAACCCAGCGTCGCCGCGGTCAACACGCGCACCGGCGCACTCATCGCCGTCGGAACCTTCGCCGAGCGGATGACCGGCCGCACGCCCGACTACATCCGGGTCGTACGCCCCGTCTCCGGCGGCACCGTCGTCGACATCGAGATGGCCCAGCGGATGCTGCGTCACCTCCTCGGCGAGAAGCTGCGGCGCGCCCTGCGCCGCAAGCCCCGGCTGCGGGCCGCCGCCTGCACCCCGCACGACGCGGACCCGCTGGCCCAGCGGGCCACCGTGGAGACCCTCGTCGGACTCGGCGCCCGACGCGTCGAACTGGTCGACACCCTGATCGCGGCGGCCGTCGGCTGCGGACTGCCCGTGGAGCAGCCGACCGCGACGATGATCATGGTGTGCGGGGCCGCGGCCACCCAGGTCGCCGTCCTCTCCCTCGGCTCGATCGTGACCGCCGAGCGGATCCCGGTCGGCGGCGAGGCCATCGACCACGCGGTCGTCCAGCACCTGCGGCACGCGCACGAGCTGATGCTGCCCAGCCAGGCCGTCCGACCGCTCCAACTGGCCCTGCACGGCAACGGCATCACCGCAGAAGGACCGGCCTCCACCCTCATCCACGGCCGCGACGTGGCCACCGGACTGGCCCGCTCCGTCCACGTGGACACCGCGGCCGTACGGGACGCCATCCACACGCCGCTGACCGCCGTCCTCGACGGCATCGGCAAGGTGCTGCGGGACTGCCCGCCGGACCTGGTCGCGGACCTGACGGACCGGGGGATCATGATGGTGGGCGGCAGCGCCCTGCTGCCGGGCCTGGACCAGATGCTGCGGGACGCCACCGGAATGCCCGTCGCCATCGCGGAACGGCCGGACGTGTGTGCCGTACTCGGTCTCGGCGCGATGCTCGAAGGGAAGATCGCCCCCATGGTCCTCAACCCACTGGCCGAATGACGCGCTCCGGGCAGGAGCCCGAGGAAGGTCCCGGCGGGAGGCCGGACGAGGAAGGGGCGAGCCTCCCGGTGCTGCTGGAGGCCGTCCTCAGCGTCGGCTCCGAACTGGAACTGCACACCACCCTCCAGCACATCGTGGACTCGGCCGCCGAGCTGTGCTCGGCGCGGTACGGCGCGCTCGGGGTCGTCGACCCCGAGCGCGCCCGGCTGACCGGGCTGTTCACGGCCGGGCTGACCGAGGCGGAGCGGGCCGCGATCCCCCGCCTCCCGGACGGGCGCTCGGGGCTGCTCGGCGTCCTCATCGGCGACCCGCGCCCGCTCGTACTGGACGACCTCACCCAGGACCCCCGGGCCGCCGGATTCCCACCGGGCCACCCACCCATGCACAGCTTCCTGGGCGTCCCGATCCGGGTGCACACGCAGGTCTTCGGCAACCTCTACCTCACGGAGAAGCGGGGCGGCGGCCCGTTCACCGACGAGGACCTCGCCCTGGTGCGCGTACTGGCCTCACAGGCGGGCATAGCGATCGGCAACGCCCGGCTGTACGAGACCGCGCGCCGCCGCGAGCGCTGGATCGACGGCGCCGCCGCCGTGACCACGACCCTGCTGGCCGGCAGCCCGGCGGCCGACGCCCTGATGTGCGTGGCCGAACGGGCCCGGCTGCTCGCGGACGCGGCGGCCGGCGTGGTGCTCCAGCCGACCCCCGAGGGCGGCATGGAGATCGTCGCCGCCTCCACCCACGGGGACCCCGGCGACCTGGTCGGCACCGCGATCGCCCCCGGCAGCCCGGTCCTCACGCAACTCCTCGGCGGCGAGCCGGTCTTCATAGAGGACTCGGCGACGGACCCCCGGATGACCACGCACGTGCGGGAACGGTTCGGCCCGAGCATGATGCTGCCCCTGCAGAGCGGCGGCCAGCTGATCGGCACCCTGGCCCTGCCGCGCGCCCGGGGCGGCCCCCCGTACGACGCGGTGGACCGGCTGCTCGCCTCGCAGTTCGCCTCCCAGGCCGCGCTGGCCCTCGTCCTCGCGGACGCCCAGCACGACCGGGAGCAGCTCGCCGTCTACGAGGACCGCGACCGGATCGCGCGGGACCTGCACGACCTCGTGGTCCAGCGGCTCTTCGCCACGGAGATGATGCTGGAGAGCACCCGGCGGCGCGCCGCGAACGCCCCCTCCGGGGACACGGTGGGCGACGAGCTCAGCCGCGCCGTCGACGAACTGGACTCCACCATCCAGGAGGTCCGCACGGCCATCTTCGCCCTCCAGCAGCCCCCGACCGACGCCCCGACGACCTTCCGGGGGCTGGTCCTGCGCGAGACGGGCGGGGCGGCCGTCCTGCTCGGCTTCCAGCCGTCGGTGCACTTCGCGGGCGCGGTGGACGCCCTGCTGCCGGATCCGGTCGCGGGCGAGCTCCTGGCCGCCCTGCGCACCGCCCTGGCCGCGGCGCACCGGCGCAGCGGGGTCACCTCCATCGAGGTGGGGGTCGACGCGAACCCGTCCCGCGTCCGCCTGACGGTGGCGGACGACGGCCGCACGGAGTCGGGCACGCGGGGCACGTCGGTGACGTGGGAGTCGGCGCTGTAGGAGGGCGGGCGGCCGTCCGCACGGCAGCAGCGCAAGGAGGAGAAGCGGCAGGCGTCCGAGGCGAAGAAGGCCGCCGAGGCGGAGACGGCGCAGCAGGTGGCCGACGCCGAGTTCGTCCGTGCCGAACTCGAACGCTGCCGGGAGCGGGTCTGCCGCCTGGAGGAGCGCCTCGACAAGGTGCGCGAGGAGGCCGACCCGGCCCGCCGGGAGCGCGGTGACCTCGCCCTGGAGATCGAGCGGCACCGCGTCGGGCACAAGCCGTAGGGGGACCTCAGGCCGGGCGGTTGGCGGCGCGGAGGGCGAGCCGGGTGTTGGACTGGGCCACGCCCGCCTCCCGCTTCAGCCGGCGGAGCAGCCCGTCGAGGGCGGCGGGGTCGGCGGCCCGGGCGCGTACGAGGTAGTCGTGCTCGCCGGTCACGTGCACGGCCTCGGTGATCCCGGGGAGCTTGGCGACCTTCCGCTCGAACTCCTCGTTGGTGGTGTCCTGGCGCAGGGTGACGTCGATGAAGACGACGAGCCCGCCGGCGGTGTCGGCGGCCGGATCCACCACGACGGTGAACCCGCGGATCACCCCCTCCCGGCGCATCCTCCGTACCCGGTCAGCGGTGGCGTTGGCGCTGAGGCCGACGCGGACACCGAGGTCCCGGTACGAGATCCGCGCATCCTCCTGCAGGATGCCGAGGATTTCCCTGTCGAGGCGGTCCATACCGCGATTCTCTCAGCCGGGCCCGGTATTCGCGCGCATCCCTCGGGTGCCGGGGCCGACCCTCTCCGTATGAGCGAACTGATGACACCGGCCCTGGCGGGCGCGGTCGCGGGCCTGGGCGTGGCGATGCCGATGGGAGCGATGAGCGTCCTGCTGCTCCAGGAGGCCATGCGGCACCGCCGCACGGCGATGGCCGCGGCCGCGGGCATCGCCGTGGTCGACCTCGGCTACGCGGCCCTGGCCACCGCCGTCGGCCCCTGGGTGGCCTCCCACGTCTCCCCCATCGAAGCCTGGGTCCGCCTCGCCTCGGCCGCCATCCTCCTGACCATCGCAACCCGAGGCCTCACCTCCGCACCCCGCCCTTCACCCCCAGCCCCGCCGGGGGCAACTCCAGCCCCGCCGCACCATCCAGCCTCGCCGGCGTTTGAGGCGCGGGGTCCGGGGCGGAGCCCCGATCTCTCAGCCTCGCCGGCGTTTGAGGCGCGGGGTTCCGGGGGCAGCGCCCCCGGCAACGGCGCGGCACCCGGCCCGGAAACCCGCACCGGCACGCGCCCCGCGGCAACGGCCTTCGCGCGCTACATCGGCCTCACCGCCCTCAATCCCACCACCGCCCTCTACTTCGCCGCCCTCACCACCGCCCAGGGCGCCACCCTCCGCACCGGCCCGGCCGGAGCCGCCTTCCTCCTCGGTGTCGGCGCCGCCTCGCTCCTCTGGCAGCAGACCCTCGTCGTGCTCGGCTCGCTCGCCGGCGCCCGGATCTCCGCCACCGCCCGCGTCTGGACCTTCCGCCTCGGCTACGGCCTGGTCGCCGCCTACGCCCTGAAGATCGCCTTCCCCCTCCCCTCCATCGGGTGAGGCGGTCCGGGAGGACTCAGGGACGCCTCGGGGTGCCCTCCGGGTGATGCCGGATACGGCCCGGCACCCCGCCGAACATGATCAGTGCATGACCAATCCAGCACGGGGACACCGCCGCACGACCGTCACACGGGCCGCCTTCATCACCGCACCCCTGTGCATGCTGGCCTACGGGCTCATCCGGCTCAGCGACCCCGACCACGGTCCGGGCCCCGCCTGGGCCGCGGGCCACATCGCACTGCTCGCCGGCGTGTCGCTGTTCGCCGTGGTCTTCCCGGCCCTGCGCCGGACGGCCGAGCCCACCACCCGGGCGGGCCGGCTCAGCGCGTCCGCCGCTACCCTGCTCGGCCTCGCCGGCACGCTGGCGGTCGTCGCCCAGGCCGCCATCGACCTCGTCGTCGGTTTCCGCGCCGCCGACCGGCCGGGCATGGAACGGCTCTTCGAAGAGGTCCAGAGCCACCCGGGGGTACTGCCCGCCGTCTACACCGTCGGCCCGATGCTCTTCTACGTCGGACTCGTCTGGCTCCTGGTCCAGCTCGCCGTCCGGCGTCGCATCAGCCCCTGGCGCCCCGTCATGGTGGTACTGGGCACGGTCACCACGGCCGTGAGCCTCGACCTGCTGCCGCTCGCCGCCCTCCTCTTCGCCGCGGCCCTCATCCCCCCGGCCCGCCCCCTGGACGTCCCCCTCCCCCTCGGCGGCGCCCGGACCCCTCACGGAGACACCCCCTAGGGTGACCCCGTGACGACGACCCGCCTCTCGGCCCGCGCGGCCATCGCCTCCGTGACCGACGCCGGCAGCTTCGCCGAACTCCCCGCCCCCCGAAGGGAGTCCCCCGCCGACGGCCCCCTGGCCTGGACCGGCTACGACGACTCCCGCGCCCGCGCCACCGACCGCACGGGCGAGCACGAGTCCGTCGTCGTCGGCACCGCCCGCATCGGCGGCCGCGAAGCCACCGTCATCTCCTTCGAGTTCGGCTTCCTCGGCGGATCCCTCGGCGAACGCACCGGGGACCGGCTCGAAGCCGCGTACGCCCACGCCCGCGAGCACCGTCTCCCCCTCGTCTCGCTCATCGCCACCGGCGGCTCCCGCATGCAGGAGGGCATGCTCGCGCTGACCCAGCTCCAGCGCGTGGCCCGCCAGAGCGTCCTGACCCGGGCGGCGGGCCTCCCCCAGCTGGCCGTCTTGCGCGATCCGACCACCGGCGGCGGCTGGGCCACGCTCGGCGCCGGGGCCGACGTGGTCCTCGCGCTCCCCGGTGCGCAGGTCGGCTTCGCCGGCTCCCGGGTGCGCCCGGCGGACGCGGATCCGGCGGCGTACTCCGCCGAGGGCCAGTACGCCGCCGGCCACGTGGACGCCGTGGTCCCCGCCGCCGAGCTGCCCGGCGCCCTCGCCGACTGGCTGCGCGTGCTGGCCGCGCCCCGTCCCGCCGGGCCCGTCGAACCGCCGGCCGCCCTGGCCGACACGGCGCCGCCGACCACCGGCTGGGACGCCGTCCGCCAGGCCCGCCACCCGGACCGCCCGCACGCGCCGGCGTACCTGGACGCGTACTTCGAACTCCGCCTGCCCCTCTCCGGGGACCGGGCGGGCGGCACCGATCCCGGCATGCTGTGCGGATTCGGGCTGCGGGAGGGCCGGGCCGTGGCCTACGCCGCCCAGTGCGGCACCGCCACCCGCCCGGCGGGCTACCGTACGGCGGCCCGTGTCATCCGCCTCGCGGACCGGCTCGGCATCCCCGTGCTCACCCTGGTGGACACCCCGGGCGCGGCCAACGACGCCGCCGCCGAACACGCGGGCGCGGGCGCGGCCATCGCCGACACCTTCGCCGCGCTGGCGGGCGCCTCGGTCCCGGTCACCACCCTGCTGATCGGCGAGGGCGGCTCGGGCGGCGCCCTCGCCCTGGCCGCGCCGGGCAACACCTGGGTCACCCCGGACAGCTACTTCTCGGTCATCGCCCCGGAACTGGCGGCGGCCATCCTCAAGCGCCCCCCGTCGGCCGCCCCGGCCACCGCGGACCAACTCCGCATCCGCCCCCAGGACCTGGTGACCCTGGGCGTCGCGCGCGGCATCGTGGGCGGAGAGCCGGGCTAGTCGCCTGCGCCGGTTGCCTCCGGCGGTTCGGCAGGGGTGGGGCCGGTTGTGCCGGTTGGCTGCGCCGCTCGGGCCGTACGCGTGGGGGCCGGTTGTGACGGGGCCGGGCGCGCGCCGGGGTGTCTCCTCGGGCGCCGAACGTGTCGGGAGGTCGGAGAGCTCGGCGGCAGTGCGTTCGACGCCCTGCGGGGATCACCCCGACACACACCCGACCCCGCCCCAACCGGCCCGCTTCGATCCCAGCCCAGCCAAATCCAGCCCCGCCGCACCAAATCCAGCCTCGCCGGCGTTTGAGGCGCGGGGTCCGGGGCGGAGCCCCGATCTTTGAGCGGCACCCGTCCAACCCCGCCGCACCATATTCAGCCTCTCCGGCGTTTGAGGAGCGGGGGCCGGGGCGGAGCCCAGGGCGTTGGGTTAGGCGTCGATCGGGGCGCGGGTGCGGGAGCCGCCGGCGGTGCCCGTGTTGGTGGTGCCCGTCGGTTCGAACAGCAGGATCGCCGCCTCCTCGTCCGCCGCCGGGCAGTGCTCCACCCCGCGCGGGACGACGTACATCTCGCCCGGCCCCAGCACCACGTCCCCGTCGCGCAGGCGGATCGTCAGGGTGCCGCTGATCACGAGGAAGAGCTCGTCGGTGTCCTCGTGGCTGTGCCACACGAACTCGCCCTGGAGCTTGGCCGCCTTGACCTCGTAGTCGTTGATGCGAGCGATGCGGTGCGGGGCCCACTGCTCGGTGAAACCGGCCAGCTTCTCGGCGATGTTGACCTTGTGTGTCGTCATGTGGACAGGCTGCGGTACGAGCGGGCGGCGGTCTTGTACGTTCCTGACATGGTCGCGATACGTCCGCGCAGTGCGGTCTCCGCCTGGCAGCCGCCGGTCCCGGGGATCGCCGAGGTCTTCCACGCCCGGTTCACCGACCACGCCTATCCGGCGCACGTGCACGACACCTGGGCGCTGATGATCCTGGACGGCGGGCGGGTCGACTTCGCGCTGGACCGCGAGCGGCACGGCGTCGGGCTGCGGGACTCCGTGGTCCTGCTGCCGCCCGGGGTGGTCCACGACGGGCGGACCGTCACCGCGGCCGGATTCCGCAAGCGGGTCCTCTACCTCGACGCCTCCGTCCTGCCCGAGCGCCTCACCGGGGCCGCCGTCGACGCCCCGCTGCTGCTCGACCCGGTGCTGCGGGAGCGCGTCCACGGGCTGCACCGGGCGCTGGGCGCGCGGGAGCTGCCGGCCGGGGCCGTCGAGCGGCTGGAGGCGGAGTCACGGCTGGCCTTCGTACGGGAACGGCTGCACCGGTGGCTCGCGGGCCGCGCCCCGAGGGCGTACGGGGCGCCGGGCGCGGGGCTCGCCGTACGGCTGCGCGAGCTGATCGACGCGCGGGTGACCGAGGGGATCGGCCTGGAGGAGGCCTCGGCGGAGCTGGGCCACGTCCACCCCACCCATCTGATCCGGAGCTTCCGGACGGCGTACGGGCTGCCGCCGCACGCGTACCTGACGGGGCGGCGGGTGGCGCTGGCGCGGCGGCTGCTGCTGGCGGGCATGCGGCCGGCCGAGGCGGCGACGGCCGCGGGCTTCTACGACCAGGCCCACCTGAACCGGCACTTCCGGCGGCACGTGGGGATCAGCCCGGCGCGCTTCGCCCGATCCGGCCGGATGTGAAGGCGGACCGGGCCGGTTGGGGCGGGGTCGGGCGTGTGTCGGGGTGATCCCCGCAGGGCGTCGAACGCACTGCCGCCGAGCTCCCCGACCTCCCGACACGTTCGGCGCCCGAGGAGACACCCCGGCGC